>NZ_JAMGZK010000046.1 GCF_025564065.1 Silvania hatchlandensis
CTCGCCCCGGCCTACAGGAAACGCTTCGGCGATTTTCAGCCGGACAAAGGTATCGCTGTAAGAGATTTATTCTCTTGTCGTTATTCCGTTGCTTTAAGATTAAAAATTACTGGGGATTCGTCAGCCCCTAGGGAGAGGGCGCAAACAAAAAACGGTAACCTTCGGGTTACCGTTTTGCTTTTACCTCGCCACCCGGCAACAATGTCAGCGCAGAAGGGGGCAATCCGGCGGCAGCCGACAGCGCAGCGCCCCCGGCAGCAGCGCGATGCGGAAATGCTCCCCGCTTAACGGCTCACCGTCGAGGTTAAAGGTCATGCCGTGCGGGGCCGTGATGTCAAACCACGCCGACTGGCCGTCAACAATGTTCGGGCTCTCTTCCGGTTTGGTCAGCGTGGTCAGCAGGGCGGGCAGCAGCTCGTCGCCGGTGAAAATACGCAGCTCGAGCTGACCGTCGTTGATCAGCGCATTCGGACACAGCTGTTGTCCACCTCCCGCCTGGCGGCCATTGCCGATCCCAATCACCAGCGCATTACCCTGCCAGTGAAACGCTTCCCCGGTTATTTCGCACTGATCCGGCTTCAGGGTATCTAAGCGCACCAGTCCGTGGATCAGGTAAGAAACCCCCCCGAGCGCGGCTTTGAGTTTTTCCGGGGTTTCGCTGGTGATCCGCGTGCCAAACCCACCGGTCGCCATATTGATAAAGCAGGTTTCATCGTTGACCCGGGCGATGTCCACCGCCGTCGCTTTACCGACAATCGCCAGCTGGAGCGCATTATCCAGACTTTCGGGGATCCCGGCGCTGGTGGCAAAATCGTTGGCGGTGCCGAGCGGTAGAATGCCCAGCGCCGGACGGTTGGCGTCGGGCAGGGCGATCAGCGCCGTCGCTACCTCATTGATGGTGCCATCGCCGCCGCCCGCAATCACGGTCTCCACGCCCAGGGCGTGGGCCTCGTCGATATAGCGCGCCGCATCGCCTTTTTCCCAGGTTACCCGCACGTGAATGGCCACACCTTCCTCGCGCAGCAGAGAGACAGCCTGACGAAGCAGTTCGTCCCCGGCGCTTTTACCGTTGAGAATTAATAAACTTGCCGGATAGTTGGCCATTCTCGTTACTCCTTTTGAATTAACAAGAAGTGTAGAGCAGAGCGGGAAAAGGGAGCCAGGAAGAAGATGAAAGGCACAAAAAAAATTAGCCTGGGTAAGGGAGATTACACAGGCTAAGGAGGTGGTTCCTGGTACAGCTAGCATTTATGGGTTATGTTTTTCAGCGTTTTCAATAATAACCGTATTGAACGCAGCGGTATGTGATCGAATTCTAAGAATTATCTCATGCCCGGAAAATAACCCCTGAAATTATTTAGCGTGCGGGTTTCGGGTATTTTCGCCGCTGAAGTTACGCATCAGCAGCGCATAATCCAGCGCGATATCTGCCGGTACCGGCAGCCACACTTTATGACCGTCTCCCGGCGCAACGGACACCGCTTCACCTTTACCGTTCTGCATATGTTCCAGCGTAAAGTTGATGTTGCCCTGCGGGGTCATCAGCTCCAGGCTATTGCCGACGAGGAATTTGTTTTTGACCGCCACTTCCGCGAGGTCGCCTTTGCGCTCGCCGGTGAAGTCACCGACAAACTGTTGACGCTCTGAAATCGAGTGGCCGTAGTCGTAGTTCTGGTAGTCATCGTGGGTGTGACGACGCAGGAAGCCCTCGGTATAACCGCGATGGGCCAGCCCTTCCAGCGTGGTGAGCAGGTTCTCGTCAAAGGGTTTACCCGCTGCCGCATCGTCGATCGCTTTGCGATACACCTGAGCGGTACGCGCGCAGTAGTAATAGGATTTGGTCCGGCCTTCGATCTTCAGCGAGTGGACGCCCATCTGGGTCAGGCGCTCAACGTGGGCGATGGCGCGCAGGTCTTTGGAGTTCATGATATAGGTGCCGTGCTCGTCTTCGAACGCGGTCATGTACTCGCCAGGACGTTTGGCTTCTTCAATCATAAACACGCTGTCGGTCGGGGCGCCTTCGCCCAGCGTCGGCTCGACGGTTTTTACCGGGATCGGCTCGTGCTTATGCACGATGTTGCCCACGTCGTCCTCTTTCCCTTCCTGAACTTTGTATTCCCAGCGGCAGGCGTTGGTGCAGGTGCCCTGGTTAGGATCGCGTTTGTTGATGTAGCCGGACAGCAGGCAGCGGCCGGAGTAGGCCATGCACAGCGCGCCGTGAACAAAAATCTCCAGCTCCATTTCCGGTACCTGGGTGCGGATCTCTTCGATCTCTTCCAGCGACAGCTCGCGGGACAGGATCACGCGGGTCAGGCCCATTTGCTTCCAGAACTTCACCGTCGCCCAGTTAACCGCATTCGCCTGCACGGAGAGGTGAATATCCATCTCCGGGAAGTTCTCGCGCACCAGCATGATCAAACCCGGGTCGGACATAATCAACGCATCCGGCCCCATCTCAACGACCGGTTTCAGGTCACGGATAAAGGTTTTCAGCTTGGCGTTGTGCGGCGCAATGTTGACGACCACGTAGAATTTTTTCCCCTGGGCGTGGGCTTCGTTGATGCCGAGCTGCAGGTTTTCGTGATTGAATTCATTGTTACGCACGCGCAGAGAGTAGCGTGGCTGGCCCGCATAGACGGCATCGGCACCATAGGCGAAAGCGTAACGCATATTCTGCAGCGTTCCCGCCGGGGAAAGGAGTTCTGGTTTAAACATGTTTGTTCTCGTTCTGATGACAGGTCAGATGCGCCACACCAGAGTGTGCGCCGGGAGGAGATCCCATACTTTAAGGGCGGGCATTGTAGCGCTGTGGGGCAGGGAGGTAAACCATTTAACGAAACGCCGACGGCAGGACAGTGCCGTCAGCGTTTAATTAAATGAAGGGCGCTCAGAGGTCATCCAGGGTGTGATCGACAATAATTTCCAGCGTCTTGCGAATGATATCGGCTTTGACAACGTCGCGGGTGGACTCAATTTCATGAATAAGGCGCAAGATGATCGCTTTATTGGTCAGCGGCTCATTCGCATCCGCAATAGCGGCAACAACGGAATGATACAGCGCTGATTCGTCAGCCAGTAAACCCGCAGCATTACGAAAATAATTGGACAGCACAGGGTTTGGCAGTGGTTGATAAAAATCATTATTCTGGAGCATAGCCTGGCTCATAGGATCACACCGATTAGTTAATGGCTGAATAATTGCAGTCAGTGTTTTTTACTGCTGCGCGATTGCTGGCTTGTGCCAAACAAGGGATACACGTTGCTGCTGTTCAGACCGTCCTTGTCCCCTGCCTGCTGCTCACTTTTGACGTTGCGCGAAGGCGCACCGTTACTGTCACTGGAGATTTCCAGGATTATTTGTGCCAGTACGCTGCGTCTTTCATCATCTCGCTCTGCAGCGAGCATTGCGCTCAGCCTCTCCAGCAATCCTTTAATGCTGATCGGCCCCTTTTCCTGGAGCAGAGAAAGGGTGGCTTCGCCAATAAGTTCGTCAGTCAGTCTTTCATGTTCACTTCTGTTCATAACTACGTCTCTGTTGCCACATCTTCCAGCAAAGGGAAACGCGGCATGATGTCAGTTTTGAGAGCAGTATAAGAAAACTGCTTGCAAGAAAAAACCGACGAAAAGCAAGGTAATTAGCGGCTGCAGGCGTCCTTCTTTTAACGGTCAAACAGCAGGCCAATCAGCGTTTGGTAGCGACTCTCCTCTCCCTTATCCAATGCCTGGTCCATGCGGGAAAGCAATTTAGTGCACAGCGACTTTCGGTTAAGGATTTTTCCCTCCCGAAGGATCTCCACTACAATCTGTCCCAGCATCTCCTGCTGAGTAGGCTGGTTAGCTTTCGTAAAGTATTGAGTAATGGCATTGGCTGTATTCGGTAGATACCCGTTCTCGCGCATATGTCACTCCTGATGCTTTGTATTAGCTAATGTGTTAACGTGTTGTAAATTTATAAATACTGTACACACTGGTTGTACAGGTTGACAGTTTATTTTTGATCATTAAGTGCTATTGCATTATAATCAAAAGCTTAAAGTTGTATTTTGCTGCGGGGCAGGCAGGAAATATTGTACATTGTGTACGGTTTTTGCGCGTTAAAGTGTTAAACAGTACCGCACAAAATCCCGTGATAAAGGATATCAAGAGATATATCCAACCATTTGATACTGTGGCGTTTCATTCACTTCCTCTATTGGAAATCTTATGCTCACTACCATTATTTACCGTAGTCACTTACGTGACCACGTACCGGTTACCGTGCTGGAAGACATGGTTGTTGCAGCTAATGAGAAGAACAGCAAAGCCGGCGTCAGCGGCATTTTGCTGTTCAACGGCAAGCTGTTTTTTCAGCTGCTTGAGGGACCCGATGAGAGCGTGAGGGCTATCTACCAGACGATTTGCGCAGATGAGCGTCACCACAACGTGGTCGAACTGCTGTGTGATTATTCCCCTGCGCGGCGTTTCGGTAAGACTGGCATGGAGCTGTTTGATTTACGGACCTACGATCGTCGCGAGGTGCTGCAAACGGTGATGGATAAAGGAACCACCCGGTTCCAGCTTATCTATAACGACCGGGCGCTGCAGTTTTTCAGGACCTTTGTCGAAGAGAGTGAAATCGAGAACTACTTCGAAATCCCACCGGCAGACTACTGGGAGTTTATCCCCGATACCTCTGACGCCAGCGTGCGAACGCTGCATACGCGCTATAGCGAGACGTGCAGCTTTGCCTTTCAGCCGATTATTGACCCTATGGCCCGTGAGCGGGTCACGCTGGAAGCGCTGATCCGCACGCCGAGCGGGGAGCCTGCCCAGCGCTGGTTTGAAGGGCTGCAGGGGGATGAAATCTACGCAGCAGATCTCAAAAGCAAAAGCGTGGCCTTTGCAATGGCCAGTGCGCTGGGGCTGGGTGAGCAGAGCCTGTCGGTCAACCTGCTGCCGATGACGTTGGTCAACGTGCCTGATGCGGTCAACTATCTGCTGCAGGAAATTGCCGCCAACGGGCTGGTGCCCGAGCAGATCGTGGTGGAGTTTACCGAGAACGAAGTGATCTCGCGTCTGGATGATTTCACCGGCAGCGTGCGCGAGCTTAAAGCGGCCGGGATCGGTGTGGCTATCGACCACTTCGGCGGCGGTTTTGGCGGTCTTTTGCTGCTGGCCCAGTTCCAGCCGGACCGGATTAAGATTAACCGTGACCTGATCCGCGATATTCACAAAAGTGGCCCGCGTCAGGCCATCGTACTGGCTATCATCAAATGTTGTACAACACTGGAAATACTGATCTCTGCGGTCGGTATTGAGAAGGCGGAAGAGTGGATGTGGCTCGAATCTGCCGGTGTTTCACAGTTCCAGGGGCACCTGTTTGCCCGTCCGGAACTCGCTGGGATCCCCGCTATCGCGTGGCCTGAGCGGACAGAGGACATTTAAGCAATAGTCTCACCGGGTAGTGATACAATTTTGTTGTACACTATTACAGGTTGTACAGCCTGGTGAGATTCGTTACTTTGAATACAGAATATATCGATTAAGCAGGGAGAATCGATGGCCTTTTACAGTATTGGCGATGTTGCAGAACGATGTGGCATAAACCCCGTCACTCTGCGGGCATGGCAGCGCCGGTATGGGTTGCTTAAGCCGCAGCGCAGCGAAGGCGGACATCGACAGTTTGACGACGACGACCTTCTGCGCATTGCCGAGATCCAACGCTGGATCGAACGTGGTGTGCCGGTCGGGAAGGTGAAAGCGCTTCTCGATCAGGGAAAAGCGCCGGAGCCGGGAGACTGGTCTGCGCTGCAGGAAGAGATGATTGGGACCTTGCGCCAGGTGAGTCCTGCGAAACTGCGTGCCAAAATTGCGGCGTTCTGTGCGCTCCATCCCGTGGATATCCTGATCGACAACGTCTTTGAGCCCCTGCGGAACACCCTGAGTCTCGATCGCGATACCGCGCGCGCCATGCGCAGCCTGCTGGATGGCATTCTGATCGAGCAAGCGGTGTCGAGCCTGATGGAAGCGCGCATCAAAGCGGGCAGAGATGCATTACTGATCGGCTGGGGAATTGACGATCGCACCGGTCTGTGGCTGGAGGCGTGGCGTTTATCCCAGCGCGGCTGGCGGATTGATGTGTTTGCCGAACCGCTTGAGTTACCCCATCCGGAGTTCTTCCCGGGGCAGCAAATGCTGGTCTGGGCGGGGCCGGCAATTTCGCCGGAACAGCTCCAGCAGCTGGAGCACTGGCAAAAGCAGGGTTATGCCATCAGGGCATACGGGGCGGCAAACGCCGCCTGATTGTTTACCTCACTGACCCATCCGGCACGCATCTGCTTCCCAGCGATATCCCACCCCGTACACCGCGCGAATAAACGACTGATCGGCGTCGAGCGCTTCCAGCTTGCGGCGCAGGTTTTTAATGTGGCTGTCGATGGTGCGGTCGGTCACTACCCGGTAATCGTCGTAAAGCTGGTTCAGCAGTTGCTCGCGGGAGAACACTTTTCCCGGCTCGTGCGACAAGGTTTTCAGCAGACGAAACTCCGCCGGGGTTAAATCCAGCATCTTACTGCGCCAGCTCGCCTGGAAGCGGCCTTCATCGATAATCAGCGGACTTTCGGCATCCAGCGCCTGCAGTTCACGCTTGGGCTTGCAGCGGCGCAGAATGGTTTTCACCCGGGCCACCACTTCACGCGGGCTGTAGGGTTTGCAGATGTAATCATCAGCCCCAATCTCGAGCCCCAGCAGGCGGTCGATCTCTTCGATTTTGGCGGTCACCATCACAATCGGCACTTCCGAGAAACGGCGGATCTCGCGACACAGGGTCAGGCCATCGGTGCCGGGCAGCATCAGGTCCAGCAGGATCAGATCCGGCGGCGTCTGGCGCACGTACGCCAGCACTTTATCGCCGTGGCTGATAAGCGACGGGGCATAGCTTGCCGCCCGCAGATAGTCGATCAGGAGCTGCCCCAGCTTCGGTTCGTCCTCGACGATCAGAATTCGGGGGGTGTTTTCGTCAATCGGTAAATCAGTCATGCTTCTCTCGATAAATCGCGTTCCAGCGGTAGCTCTACTGTAATGCTAACCCCGCCAAAAGGCGAATGGGCGGCGCGGATCGTCCCGCCGTGGGCTTCAACAATGTTGACACAAATCGCCAGCCCCAGCCCGGAGCCGCCGCTGGCGCGGTTACGGGAACCTTCGGTGCGGTAAAAGCGCTCAAAGAGCTTCGTTAGCTGTTCATCGGTGACGCCCGGGGCGGTGTCGGCAAAGGTCAGGGCAAAACGCTGATCTTCGCATCTGCCGGAGATGCGCAGCGCACCCCCCGGGTCGGTATAGCGCAGGCAGTTTTCCAGTAGATTATTGAACAGCTGCATCAGCCGGTCCCGATCGCCAAAAATCACGGCATTCTCCGGCAGCGACAGCTCAATGCGCAGATCCCGGCTGGCGAAGCGATCGCGGAAGGCGCCGCTGGCGACCTCCAGAATGTTGATCACGTCGACCGGCGCTTTTTGGTAGGCCAGCGCCCCCTCGTCGGACATCGAAAGCTGGTGCAGATCGTTGACCAGCTTGGTCAGGGTGCCAACTTCGGCCTGCAACGAAGTGACCGATTCGGGGGTGAATTTGCGGACCCCGTCCTGGATCGCCTCCAGCTCGCCGCGCAGCACCGCCAGTGGGGTGCGCAGCTCGTGGGAGATATCCGCCATAAAATCCCGGCGCATCTGCTGGTTCTTCTCCAGGGTGCTGGCGAGCTGGTTAAAGTCCTGCGCCAGCTTGCCCAGCTCGTCCTGGCTACGGGTATCCACCCGGGTCGAGAAATTGCCCGCCGCCAGCTGGTGGGTGCCGTCCACCAGCCGTTTGACCGGGGCCAACAGCCCGCGCGCCAGCGGGAAGGTGGCCAGCGCCGCCAGCAGGGTGGAGAGGGCGACGATCAACCAGCTGGTCTGGCGCTGCTGGCGGTCAAAGTTGATGTCGGTATTGCGCGTCAGTCGCTCAACCGGTGAAGCTATCACCCAGCCAACCGCCTCGCCGTTCACCAGGATTGCCCGCTTTGAGCCGTCTTCAGGTACCGGGGCGCGTGGGCCAACCAGCACGCGCTTCTGCTGGTCGACAACCCAGAACTGGGTACGCCAGCCGTGTGGCGGCATGCCCGCGCCGGGACGATCGTCGTCAGTGTCGTGCTCCAGCGAGCGCAGGATCTGGAAGACAAAGCGGTCATTGTTGCGTAAAAAATGCCAGTTGCCGTGCAGGGCATACTGCTCACCCAGCGCGTCGCTTAGCCCCTGTAGCCGCTGCTCGTTGCCGTGCTTAATGTAGTCAATAAACCCGCGCTCAAAGCTGACCCGCACCGCCCAGTGCATGGTGACCAGCAGGACGATACAGGTGGCAAAAATAGCCAGAAAAAGCTTACCGGTAATGCCGGGACGCCAGAACTTCATGGTTCACTCCTTTTGCGCCGACTGATGACGTCATTCTTGCTGGTGTCATCCGGAACCCGGGCGAACACGACGGCGGGCAGGGCGATAATCAGCGCCATGCTCAGGTAGGTGTACAGGAACACCTGATGGACAACCGGGCTGTCAGCCGCCAGATGCTGCTGGCCATACATCCCCAGCAGCATCCCGGCAACGGTGACGCCGATGCTCATCGAGAGCTGCATAATCATCGACAGCAGGCTATTGCCGCTGCTCGCCAGCTCATCGGGCAGATCTTTCAGCGTCAGGGTATTCATCGACGAGAAGCGGATAGAGTTGATTATTCCCTGGAAGAACAGCACCAGCGGCAGGACGTAATACCAGCCCAGCAGGGCGACGCCCATAAACAGCAGGCTCACCAGCGCCAGCCCCAGCGTGGAGGCCACCAGCACCCGGCGATAGCCAAAGTAGTTCACTACCTGCACCACGATCCGCTTCATCCCCATGCTGCCCAGCACCATCGGGATCATCATCAGCCCGGCGTGGAACGGGGAAAAGCCGAGCCCAATCTGCAGGAATACCGGGGTCATAAACGGCAGCATGCCGCTGCCGATGCGCCCGGCAAAGCTGCCGAGCAGCCCCAGACGGTAGGTGGGATTGCGAAACAACGTCAGGCTGAACAGGGCGCGGTCATTGCCTCTGGCGTGCCACAGATACCACAGAATCGATATCACCCCAATTGCCACCAGCCCGACCAACGACAGGGTGGAGATCCCGAGCCCCTTCTGACCGTCAAGGGCCAGCGTCAGCGTCGCCATCCCGGCCGCCAGCAGGAAAAAGCCTACCAGATCGAAGCGTCGTGTCTGCATGGTGTAGTTCGGCATCAGCATTAAGGTGGCAATCGCCCCGACAATGCCCACCGGGAGGTTAATCAGGAAGATCCAGTGCCAGGAGGCGTACTCCACCAGCATTCCGCCGAGCGCCGGACCGAGCAGCGGCCCGACCTGACCGGGCAGGGTGACGAAAGTCATCGCCGCCATGTACTGCGCACGCGGCACGATTTTCATCACCGTTAACCTGCCCACCGGCACCATCATCGCTCCGCCGACGCCCTGCAGCACCCGAGCCATGATCAGCTCATTGAGGGTGTCGGCCTGGGCGCAAAACAGGGAACCGGCGGTAAACAGCACAATGGCGGTAAAGAAGATATTACGTACCCCGACCCTGTCCGCCAGCCAGCCGCTGGCGGGCAACATTACCGCCACCGTCAGCACGTAGGCGACAATCACCATATGCATATGCAGCGGGCTCTCTCCCAGGCTTTTGGCCATCGAGGGAAGGGCCGTATTAACGATGGTGGTATCCAGCGCCTGCATAAAAAAGCCAAAGGCGACAATCCATAGCTGCCAGCGAACGTTGCGCGGAAGGTCAGTCATTTATCCCCTTACCGTCTCTCTGTTTTTAGATGAAAAACGCACCCGCAGGCGGTCAAAGAACAGATAGACCACCGGCGTGGTGTACAGCGTCAGCAGCTGGCTCATCACCAGACCGCCAACAATGGTGATCCCCAGCGGCTGGCGCAGCTCCGCACCGTCGCCGGCGGAAATCACCAGTGGCAGCGCGCCAAACAGCGCCGCCAGGGTGGTCATCATGATCGGGCGAAAACGCAGCAGGCAGGCCTGGAAGATGGCTTCCTGCGGCGTCATATTGCCGTTGCGCTGCGCCTCGATCGCAAAGTCGACCATCATGATAGCGTTCTTCTTGACGATGCCGATCAGCAGCATAATGCCGATCAGCGCAATCAGGCTGAACGGCGCACCAAACAGCTCCAGCGCCAGCAGCGCCCCGACGCCCGCCGAGGGCAGGGTCGAGAGGATGGTCAGCGGATGGACGTAGCTCTCATACAGAATGCCCAGCACGATATAGACCGTGGCAATCGCCGCCAGAATCAAAATCACCTGCGAGTTCATGGTCTGCTGGAACACCTGTGCGGTCCCGGCAAAACTGCCGCGCACCGTTGATGGCACCCCGAGCTGGGTCATGGTGCGGGCGATCGCCTCGCTGGCTTCAGAGAGCGACGAGCCGGTCGGCAGGTTAAACGACACGGTCGACGCCGCCGACAGCCCCTGATGGTTGACCGATAGGGGGGCGTTAGCCGGTCGCCAGCTGGCGAAATAAGATAGCGGAATCGCCTTACCGTCGTTATTGATCACAAACATCTTATCCAGCGCGCTGATATCCTGGGTATAGCGCGGATCGACCTCCATCACCACCTTATACTGGTTCATCGGCTGATAGATGGTTGAGATCTGCCGCTGGCCAAAGGCGTTGTTCAGCAGGCTGTTGGCGGCTTCGACGTTAATCCCCAGTCGCGACATGGTTTCCCGGTCATAGGTCAACGCCATTTCGGCGCCGTTGTCCTGCTGGTCGGAGTTTACGTCTGCCAGCTCTGGCAGCGCCGCCAGCGCTTTACGGATTTTCGGCTCCCATTCGCGCAGCGCAGCGAGATCGTCCGACAGCAGGGTGTACTGATAGCTGGCGTTAGACTGACGCCCGCCAACGCGAATATCCTGCACTGCCACCAGGAACATATTCGCTCCCGGCTCTTTTGCCAGCTTGATGCGCAGGCGGTCGATCACCTGCTGGGCGCTTTCGTTACGCACGTCGCGCGCCTTGAGGGTGATAAACATCATCCCGCTGTTGACCCGCGAGCCGCCGGTAAAGCCGGTGACGTTATCCACGGCGTCATCTTCGCGGATGATCTTCATGAAATCCTGCAACTTGCCACGCATCGCCTGGAACGAGATGCTCTGGTCGGCCTGAATGCCGCCCATCAGCACCCCGGTGTCCTGCTCCGGGAAGAAGGTTTTCGGGATGGTGATATACATCCAGACGTTGAGCACGATGGTGCCAATGAGCACCAGCCCGACGATTCGGGTGTGGTTCAGCACCCATTTTAACGATTTGCCGTAGCCTTCCTGCAGGGCGATCAGCATCCGGCCAAAGCCTTTGGTTCGCGGCTGGGAGTGGGGCGGGCTGCGCTTAAGCATCCAGCCACACATCATCGGGGTCAGGGTCAGCGACACCGCCAGCGAAATGCCAATCGCCACCGACAGGGTGACCGCAAACTCGCGCAGCAGGCGCCCCGGCAGGCCGTCCATCAGCAGCAGCGGCAGGAACACCGCCACCAGCGACAGGCTCATCGACAGCACCGTAAAGCCCACTTCGCGCGTGCCCTGCAGTGCCGCCTGCAGCGGCTTCATCCCGGCTTCAAGGTGGCGGGAGATATTCTCCAGCACCACGATGGCATCATCCACCACAAAGCCGGTGGCGATGGTCAGGGCCATCAGCGACAGGTTGTTGAGGCTAAAGCCGCACAGGTACATGGCGGCGAAGGTGCCAATCAGCGACACCGGTACCGCCACGGCGGGGATCAGCGTTGCGCGCCCGGAGCGCAGGAACAGGAACACCACCAGAATCACCAGCGCCACCGAGATAATTAGCGACTGTTCCACTTCTTCCAGCGAGGCTCGAATGGTCGGGGAGCGATCCTGGGCAATCTGCAGGTCGATAGCCGCAGGAATGGTCTCCTGCAGTTCCGGCAGTCGCGCGCGGATGCTGTTTACCGTCTGGATAATATTGGCTTCCGGCAGCTTGCGGATCATCAGCAGAATGGCCGGTTTAGCATTGGTCATCCCGGCGTTACGCACGTCCTGCACCGAGTCGGTAACGCTCGCCACGTCGCTTAAGCGCACTGCCGCGCCGTTGTTGTAGTGAATAATCAGCGGCTGATATTCGGCGGCGGTTTTCAGCTCATCGTTGGTCTGGAGCTGCCAGCGGCGCGAACCGTCCTCCACCGCGCCCTGCGGCTTGCGCACGTTAGCGTTGCTGATGGCGCTGCGCACGTCGTCCAGCGAAACGCCCTGGTTAAACAGCGCCTGCGGGTTCAGCCCGACGCGTACCGCGGGCAGGGAGCTGCCGCCGACATCCACATCCCCCACGCCGTCGATCTGGGCGATGGTTTGCGCCAGTTGGGTGGAGGCAAAATCGTACAGCTGACCCTGAGAGTACGTGTCCGAGGTCAGAGTCAGGATCATGATCGGCGAATCGGACGGGTTCGCTTTGCGGTAGGTTGGCCGGCTCGGCATTCCGCTTGGCAGCAGGCTCTGGGCGGCATTGATCGCCGCCTGCACGTCCCGCGCTGCGCCGTTGATATCGCGGTTAAAGTTAAATTCCAGAATGATGCGCGTGCTGCCCAGCGAGCTGCTGGAGGTCATTTCGTTGACCCCGGCAATGCGCCCGAGCGAGCGCTCCAGCGGCGTGGCGACCGACGAGGCCATGGTTTCCGGCGAGGCACCGGGCAGCGAGGCGCTGACCATGATCACCGGGAAATCCACCTGCGGCAGCGGGGCTACCGGCAGCAGGCGAAAGCCCAGCACGCCGCACAGGGTAATGGCCAGCGAGAGCAAAATCGTCGCCACCGGGCGGTAAATGAAGAGGGCGAAAAACTTCACTTACGCCTCCTCTTCACGCGTCGGGAAACGCGCCTTGATCTTCAGCGCCAGGCTGTCGAACAGCAGGTAAATCACCGGGGTGGTAAACAAGGTCAGCACCTGGCTCACCAGCAGGCCGCCAACCATGCCAATCCCCAGCGGACGCCGTAGCTCGGCCCCGACGCCGGTACTGAGCATCAGCGGCAATGCGCCTAACAGCGCCGCCAGAGTGGTCATCAGGATCGGGCGAAAACGCAGCAGACAGGCCTGGAAGATGGCCTCCCGCGGCGCCATCCCCTGCTCGCGCTCGGCGGCAAGGGCAAAGTCGATCATCATGATGGCGTTCTTCTTGACGATACCGATCAGCAGGATGATGCCGATTATCGCAATCACGTCCAGCTCGCTGCCAGCCAGCATCAGCGCCAGTAACGCCCCGACGCCCGCGGTCGGCAGGGTCGAGAGAATGGTGATCGGGTGGATAAAGCTCTCGTACAGCACGCCGAGGACGATATACATCGCCACCACTGCCGCGACGATCAGCCATATGGTGTTGCCGAGCGCCGCCTGGAAGGCGAGGGTGCTGCCCTGGAACTGGGTCTGGATCTCGGACGGGAAGCTGAGATCTTTCTCGGCGGCGAGAATGGCTTCGACCGCCTCGCCCAGCGAATAGTCGTCCGGGACGTTAAACGAGATGGTGGTGGACGGGAACTGATCCAGATGGTTAATCGCCAGCGGGGTATAACGCTCTTCCACTTTCGCAATCGCGCTCAGCGGCACAATGCCGCCGCTGCTGCTGGTCATGCGCACCGAGTCGAGCCCTGCCAGACCCGGGGTCTGCCGGGTATCGTGCTCCAGCACCACCCGATACTGGTTGGCCTGGGTGTAGATGGTGGAGATCAGCCGCTGACCGAAGGCGTTATACAGGGCGTTATCGACATCCGCCATAGAAATGCCCAGCCGGCTGGCGCTGTCGCGATCGACGTTGATATACGCCGCCAGACCTTTGTCCTGCCAGTCGCTGCTGACGTCCGAGAGCTGCGGCAGCTGCTGCAGGCGCGTTACCAGTTGCGGTACCCAGGTGCTGAGGGCGTCCAGGGTGGTGGCCTGCAGGGTGAACTGGTACTGGGTCCGGCTGACGGTGGTATCAATAGTCAGATCCTGGGTCGGCTGCAGATACAGCGCCACGCCCGGCACCCGGGCCACGGCGCTTTGCAGACGCTCGATCACCGTG
The DNA here is from genome assembly GCF_025564065.1 of Silvania hatchlandensis. Classification (GTDB taxonomy): domain Bacteria; phylum Pseudomonadota; class Gammaproteobacteria; order Enterobacterales; family Enterobacteriaceae; genus Enterobacter; species Enterobacter hatchlandensis. Next base: position 14,118 of record NZ_JAMGZK010000046.1, read on the forward strand.
TTCACCCGGTCATCACGATCGCTTAGCGGTTTGAGGTTAATCTGCAGGCGGGCGCTGTTCAGCGACGGATTCGTGCCGTCGACGCCAACAAATGAGGTCAGGCTTTCGACCGCCGGATCTTTCATCAGCACTTCCGCCACCTGCTGCTGGCGCTGGGCCATGCTGGCAAACGACACCGACTGCGGCGCCTGCAAGGTGCCCTGAATAATGCCGTTATCCTGGATCGGGAAAAAGCCCTTGGGGATCATCACCCACAGCAACACGCTCAGGGCCAGGGTGCCCAGCGCCACGCCGAGGGTCGCCCACGGATGGTTCAGCACTTTGGTCAGCATCCGGCCATAGGCGGCAATAATGCGCTCGAACATCCGCTCAGAGGCGCGGGAGAAACGGTTTTGCTTGCGCAGGGACTCGGCGCTGAGCATGCGGGCGCACATCATCGGGGTCAGCGTCAGCGACACCACGGCGGAGATCAGGATTGCCACCGCCAGGGTCACCGCAAACTCGCGGAACAGACGCCCGACAATATCCCCCATAAACAGCAGCGGGATCAGCACCGCAATCAGTGAGAAGGTCAGCGAGATAATGGTAAAGCCGATCTCGCCCGCGCCTTTCAGCGCCGCCGCCAGCGGCTTTTCGCCCTTCTCGATATAGCGTGAGATGTTTTCGATAACCACAATGGCGTCATCCACCACAAAGCCGGTGGCGATGGTCAGGGCCATCAGCGTCAGGTTGTTGATCGAGAAATCGAGAAACACCATTACCGCAAAGGTGCCAATCAAAGACAGTGGCACCGCCACGGCGGGAATAATGGTCGCCGGCACGTTGCGCAGGAACAGGTAGATGATCATCACCACCAGCGCCATCGCCAGCATCAACTCAAACTGGGTATCGTTGACCGAGGCACGAATGTTGGTGGTGCGATCCGACAGCACTTTAACGTTGACCGACTTCGGCAGGCTCTCAATCAGCTGGGGAAGCATGGCGCGAATGCTGTCGGCGGTATCAATAATATTGGCCCCCGGCTGGCGCTGGACGTTCATCACAATCGCCTGCTGCTGGTTAGCCCAGGCCCCGAGCCAGCTGTTTTCTGCCCCTTGTTCTACGGTGGCCACGTCGCCAAGACGGATAGCCGCACCGTTCTGGTACGCGACAATCAGCTGGCGATATTCATCGGCAGACTGCATCTGATCGTTGGCCGAGAGCGTCACCGCCCGGCTTGGGCCATCGAGGGAGCCTTTCGCCGAGTTGACGTTGGCGCTGCTGATGGCGGTGCGGATGGTTTCGCTGGTCAGCCCCAGAGCGGCAATCGCCTGAGCGTTCAGTTTGACGCGCACGGCCGGGCGCTGGCCGCCAGAGAGCGTCACCAGCCCGACGCCGGAGACCTGAGAGATCTTCTGCGCGACGCGGGTTTCAACCATGTCTTCGACCTGGGTCATCGGCATGGCGGACGAGGTGACGGCAAGCGTCATGATCGGCGGATCCGCCGGGTTGACTTTGCTGTACACCGGCGGGTTGGGCAGGTCTGACGGCAGCAGGTTGGTGGCGGCGTTGATCGCGGCCTGCACCTCCTGCTCGGCCACGTCCAGCGGCAGGGTCAGCTGAAACTGCAGTGTCACCACCGACGCGCCGCCGGAGCTTTGCGAGGACATCTGTTTCAGGCCCGACATCTGGCCGAACTGGCGTTCTAAGGGGGCGGTGATTGCCGAGGTCACCACGTCCGGGCTGGCGCCAGGGTAGAGCGTCACCACCTGGATGGTGGGGTAATCCACTTCGGGCAATGCAGAGACCGGCAAGAAACGGTAGCCGATGATCCCCGCCAGCAGGATCGCCACCATCAGCAGGGTGGTGGCAACCGGGCGCAGGATAAACAGGCGTGACGGCCCGCCCGTGGAGCTGGGTGGTAACACCTGCATCAGGAATGTGCTCCCTGGGTTTTACGTTCACGTTTGGCCGGTTGAGCCGGGGTGGCGCTGTGTGCTTCGACCACTTCGACGGTGGCCCCTTCGGTCAGACGATCGATCCCGTCAGTGACCACGCGGTCACCCGCTGACAGCCCGGCGGCGATCACCACGGTCTGGCTGTTCTGAATACCCGTTTTCACCAGATGCTTGCTGACCTTGCTTTCGCTGTTCAGCACCCAGACGAAGTTGCCTTCGTTACCCATCTGCAGCGCTGCAGTCGGGATCACCACTGCGTCCTCTTCGGTGGCGACCAGCATCCGGGCGTTAACAAACTGGTTCGGGAACAGGGCGTCATCCTGATTGCTAAAGCGCGCTTTCAGCTTGATGGTGCCGGTGGTGGTGTCGATCTGGTTGTCGAGGCTCAGCAGGGTACCGTCGCTGAGCTTCTGCTTATTAGCCCGGTCCCAGGCTTCTACCGTCAGCGGCTGGCCCGCTTTCTGGGCCTGCATCACGGTGGCGATATCGCTTTCCGGCAGGGTGAAAATCAGGTCGATAGGGTGGGTCTGGGTGATCACCACTATCCCGGTGGTATCCCCGCTGGAGATCTGGTTGCCGATATCCACCTGTTTTAAGCCCACGCGCCCGTCAATAGGGGCGGTGATGCGGCTCCAGTCCAGCTGCAGCTGAGCGCTGGCGACGGCGGCTTGATCGGCTTTAATAGTGCCAAGGCTTTCACTGACCAGCGCCTGCTGGGCGTCGAGCTCCTGGCGGGAGACGAGGTTGGTTTTTACCAGCTGCTGGTAACGCGCCAGATCGCGGCGGGCATTGGCCAGGGTAGCGTTATCTTTCGCCAGCTGCCCCTGGGCCTGGGCCAGCGCCACTTTGAACTGGCTGGGGTCGACCTCGGCCAGCAGATCGCCAGCTTTCACCTGCTGGCCTTCCTGGAAGTGCAGAGCCAGCAGCTGTCCATCGACACGGCTGCGGACGGTGGCGGTATTGGCGGCGGTGATCGTGCCGAGGCCGGAGAGATAGCGCGGCACGGATTGACTGACGGCGGTCGCGGCCTGCACCGGTGCCAGCGCACCGCCGCGCATCCCGTGGCGTCCACCGCCCGCAGCGCGCGGCGGCTGGCTGGTGGCACCGGCGGGCGCCGACGAGTGTTGATGCCAGTACCAGGCGGCGGCAAGGGCCACCACAATGATGCCAGCGGCGATTGCCCAGCGGGATTTTTGACGGCCTTTCATCGTTATACGTACTCTTCCTGAATCAATGCGGGAAATGATACTAGTTTAGTCAGGCAGGGGAGCAGAAAAATGGAGGAAATATGGAACACTGTCTGGAATTGTCTGATTAGGGGCAGTGCCGGGCGGCGCAGCACCGCCCGGCGATGGGGACTTAGCTAAAGACCACCTGTGCCCAGCGGGCCAGCCCGGCGGTGACGGAACCAAAGTCATCGCCTCCGGCAATCGGAATGCCTGGCAGCTGCTGTGCCAGCGCTTTCTTGATCAGCGGCGAACGGGCGCTACCGCCGGTCAGGTAAATCACGTCCGGCTGTTCGTTGCCATTATCCAGCGCCAGCTGCACCTGCTCCAGAATGCGCTGCAGCGGCTGGGCAAGCGCCGCTTCCAACCCCTGCTGGCTGATGGCGGTGGCCAGCTCATCGCTGATAAACGGTAGGGTTACGGCGTGTTCCACCGCCTCTGACAGGGCGATTTTGCTCTCTTCGGCGCTGCGCACCATCCGGTAGCTCAGGCGCTGACGCCAGACCTTATGCAGCAGGGCCACTTTGTCGCCGTCCTGCGCGTCGCGCACCAGATCGTTAAGGAAACGGCCGTTGGCAACGCTGTAGAAATCGCTTTGCGCGGGTACGTCATTGATCGCCACTGCGTTCCACCACGGCAGGATCGGCAGCGCGGTGCCTTTCTCCGTCTGTCCGCCCATACCGAGCAGCGGCATCAGGCTCTTAAAGGCCAGCGCGATATCCAGATCGTTACCGCCGATGCGGCAGCCGCTGTGTCCCAGCAGACTGGTTTCGCGATCGCGACGCTGATGCCACTGCGGGCCCATCAGCAGCAGCGAACAGTCGGTGGTCCCGCCGCCGATATCGACGACCAGCACGCGTTTCTCTGCCGTGAGGGTTGCTTCAAAATCCAGACCGGCGGCAACGGGTTCGTACTGGAACACCACGTCACGGAAACCGGCCCGCTGGGCGGCACGCTCAAGAATACCCTGCGCCTGCTGGTTGGCCTCATCGCCCCCCAGCCCCTGGAAGTTGATCGGGCGACCAATTACTGCCTGGGTTATTTCATCCGTCAGCTGGGACTGCGCCTGCTGGCGAATATGCAGCATCATGGCGCAGACCAGATCTTCAAACAGCGCCACCTGCTGTGGCTTCAGGCCGCTGGCACCGAGGAACGATTTCGGTGACTTAACGAAGTACACCTCTTCCGGATCCTCAATGTAGTGACCCAGTGACGACAGACCGAACTGCACGCTGGCCGGGGTCACGTCGATATCTTCGTCGCGGTTAAAATTCACTGCGCGGCGCAGCAGCGCCTGCGTTTCCGTGCCGGTGGCCGGAACCTGATGATGGCGGTACAGCCACTCGCTCACCGCTTCGCGGGTCGGGGCGCAGATCATCGACGGCAGCAGCGTGCTGTTGTTTTCCATTTTGAGCAGCTGTGGCTGCCCGTTTTGCATCACCGCAACGGAACAGTTGGCGGTGCCATAGTCAAATCCAATAAACACTGCAGGATCCCCATGCCATTGAGAAGGGGCGAGACTTTAGCGAAATGTCAGGCTGGCGACAACTGGAATATGAAAGCAAGGCACAACGGCCAAAGTCCGTTTATGCTGTGACAACACCCAAAAGGAGCAACCATGTTTACCCTCAGCTGGCAGCCACCCTATGACTGGCAATGGATGTTTGATTTTCTCGCCGCCCGTGCGCTGAAGGGCGTGGAAACTGTTACTGCCACCGACTATACGCGCAGTTTTGCCTACGGCGGGCATCGGGGACTGATCCGCGTGACGCCAAATCTGCGTGCCAGCACGTTACAGGTTACGCTGAGCGATGGCCTCCTGCCTGTCCGGGAACAGTGCCTGGCGCGCATCGCCCGTCTCTTCGATCTGGATTGCGACCCACAGCAGATAGTACAGGCCCTCGGGGATCTCGGTGAGGCGCGGCCCGGTTTACGCCTGCCGGGCTCGATGGATGCGTTTGAACAAGGCGTACGCGCCATTCTTGGCCAGCTGGTCAGCGTGGCGATGGCGGCGAAGCTGGCCGGGAGGGTGGCGGCGCTGTACGGCGAGCCCCTGGCGCAGACTGACTACGTCTGTTTTCCGACACCTGCCGCGCTGGCAAAGGCCGATCCGCTGGCGCTGAAAGCGCTGGGGATGCCGGTCAAGCGGGCAGAATCGTTGATTCATCTGGCGCAGTCGGTGGTGGCGGGGGATTTTCCGACGCAGACGCCAGACGATATCCACAGTGCGATGAAAGCCCTGCAAACCCGGCCGGGAATTGGCCGCTGGACGGCAAACTATTTCGCCCTGCGCGGCTGGCAGGCGAAAGATGTCTTTTTAGCGGACGATTATCTGATTAAGCAGCGCTTTGCGGGCATGACGCCTGCGCAAATCCGCCGCTATGCCGAGCGCTGGCAGCCGTGGCGATCTTACGCCTTGCTGCACATCTGGTACACCGACGGCTGGGCGCCATCAGTTGATGGCGAAATAGCTGGTATTCAGTAGCAGTTCCAGCGGCTGCGGTTCGCCAATGGTGTCGCCGAAGATATAGTCGATGCCAATTCCGGACAGGGTGTCCATCATGATTGGTTGATTGCTTGGCCCGGCGATGGTTTTCATCCCCAGCCGTACGGCGTGGCCTTGAATAATGGTCACCAGCATCTCGTCCATCAGATTGCCGTGGACGTTGACCACCAGCTCCGGGTCGATCAGCAGATAGTCGGCCATGTGAGTATTGAGGTGATTGAACACGTCCATGTCGCGCCCGACGTGGCTGAGGACAATCCGGCATCCGGCATGGCGCAGCTTCTGCAGATTGACGCGGATGTTGTCATCTGCCTGCGTCAGCACGCTGACGTGCACCACCAGATGCAGGAGTCGCGACGGGAGCAGGCTTTTGGCCAGCATCTCCAGCAACTCATCCACCAGCGTAATACTGGCCAGTCCGGCCATCGACAGCGGCAGAGCCACGCCCATGCCTTTATGGGTCAGCGGCGCGGCGAAATTGCGGAAAAACTCCTGCAAAATGCGTCGGTCGAGGGCGTGGATCAGCTCAGGCTCGGCCAGCCCGGCCCGGAAGGCCTGTTCTTCCAGCATCTTTCCTTCACTGGTCCACAGGCGCAGAGAGAGCATCCAGAAGTTGCTGCTTTCAGGAATCCGTGGGGAGGCGACGCTGCGGGCAATCATCAGCAAATGGTTGTCTTTGATCATATGCCACTGCTCATCCAGCGAGATGGCGTCCTGGGCGTTCTGCGCGCGCTCCTGCTGCGGCTCATATACCGTCACCACGCCGCGGCCGCTGTTTTTCGAGGAGTAGCAGGCGATATCGGCCTGCGACATCACTTCGGCCGCCTGATGGTTGCGCTCGTCAATCTGGGTGATCCCGGCGCTGGCGCCAATCCGGTGCAGACGGCCTTCCCAGAGAAAGTGGTACTCGTTAATCGCCGTAATCAGGCGACCGACGATATAGCGCGCGCTTTCCGTGTTGCAGTCCGGCAGCAGCAGGCCAAATTCATCCCCGCCCAGACGTGCCAGCATATCGCTGGAGCGCAGCATGCTCAGCATCAGCGAAGAGAGCTCCCGCAGCAGGGCATCGCCCGCCGCGTGACCTGCGGTATCGTTGACGGCTTTAAAGCGGTCCAGATCGATAAACACCAGCGCATGACGCTGGCGCGTCTCCTGCACGGTCTGCAGCATCCGCTTGAGATAGCTTTCGAAGCTGACGCGGTTTGCCAGGTGGGTGAGGGCGTCGTGGGAGGCGTTGTAGCTCAGCTCGCGCAGCATTTTGCGCGATTCGGTCACGTCCTGGATAACCAGCACCGAGCCGATATTCTGCCCGTCGAGAGTGCTTAGCGGCGTAATGCTGTAGTGGATGTCGTAACTGCCGCCGCTGCGGCTGTGGAGAACAACGTCCTGTTCCATATCCGAACGGGACATATCGCCGCTGTGAATATTTTCCATCAGCGGGCCGTTATCGCCGAAGGTGATGTGCAGTACCGAGAGGATCGGCTGGGACATCGCTTCATGCTGCAGCCAGCCGCTCATTTTTTCCGCCACAGGGTTCATAAAGGTGACGTTCATATTGATATCGGTACAAAGCACCGCTTCGCCGATGGAGTCGAGCGTAATGTGCAGACGCTCTTTTTCCTGGAACAGCGCCTCGTTCAGCTCTTTGACCTCGGTCATGTCCATATTGATGCCGAGCAGACGCTCCACTTCGCCCTGCTTATTCAGCACCCGGTTCGCCAGGGCGCGGATGTGGCGCACGCCGTCTTTCACCCGGATACGGAACTCAATCTTGAACGGGGTGCGGGCTGCCAGCGAATCGCGCACCACCTGTTCGGCCTGGGCGCGATCTTCCGGCAGCATACATTCATGCCACAGCTGCCAGGTGGGCTTGATGTGCGCAGGCACTTCGTACAGATCGAACATGCGCTTGTCCCAGCTGATCACGTCCGGTTTAACGTCCCACTCCCAGATGCCAATCCCGCCTGCTTCGTTGGCCAGCGTAATACGCTCCATCAGACGCTTATTGACCCACTCGGTATGCTTAAGGTCGTTGATGTCTTCAATCTGGGCGATAAAGTACAGCGGCGTGCCGTCGGCGTGACGTACCAGCGATACCGCCAGCAGCGCCCAGACCACGTCGCCGTTGCGGGTGTAGTAGCGTTTCTCCAGCGAATAACTGTTTATTTCGCCTCTGAGCAGCCGCTCCAGCTGTTCCACATCGTTGTGCAGATCTTCCGGCCAGGTCATCTGCTGGAAGCTCAGGGACTGAAGCTCGGACTGGCTGTAGCCGAGAAACTGGCACAGTGCTTTGTTAGCCTGCAGCCACTGGCCTTCGATGCCGACCAGCGCCATGCCGATGACGGAATACTCCATCGCATTACGGAACCGCTCTTCGCTCTCAGTGATGTGTTTACGCTCGGCGCGGAAGGCATACATCACCATGGTCATCACGTTGGCGGGGATCAGCATCATCAGGAACGGCAGCCACGGGGCATTGACCATCGCGCTGGCGTTTTGGGTCACCAGCGCGATCGGGTTGGCGGCTATCATCAGCGACACCATCATCACCGTCACCAGGAACACCAGAAACGCTTCAAGGCGCGGCAGGCGTACGGCGCTCCACATCAGCAGCACGATAATGGCGGTGAAAGGCCACGGCAGAAAACGCAGCGAGATCCAGCTCAGCAGCATGGTGATTGCCATGGTGACCAGCGTTTCTAACAGCAGTCGGGGATTGCGATGACGCAGCAGGTAGTGCGGTTTGAACAGCAGGCCCAGCGGCACCAGCGCCAGCGAGCCGATCGACTCTGAGAGCACCCACACCAAAAAGTTGCGCAGCGGCGCATCGCCCGGCGCCAGAAAATAGACCAGCACGCCACCCAGCACCGGCGGGATCAGGGCGCTGCCAATCGCCAGGCGGATCCAGTCCCCGAGATTTTGCAGCGGATTATACCAGGGCAGCAGTTTGCGCAGCAGCAGGGCGCCGACGCAGGCTTCCAGCACGTTGATCGTCACATACCAGAGATTGATCATCTCCCAGGAGAACAGCATCCAGGAGGCACCGAGATTACCTAAGGTGCAGGCGAGCGCGATCCCCGGCCACATCTTCCCGGCGTGGCGATAGAACGCCACCATCATAATGGCGGTCGGGAACCATAGCGGTGCGAGAAACGTGCCGAAACGCGTTAATTCGAGTGAGAAAAGGGTAAAGATAAAGGTAAGTAAACCAAGACTGACAAGCCGTAGTAAAGGATGGGGCGTAGTGACTAAAACGCGCTGGTATTTTTTATTCATTACCGCTTATCCGAAGACGCCATACCGCCAGGAGTCAACTCCGGACGCGTTCATTTTTTAATTTCGATCATGCTAGTACAAACAATTTACAATTAATATGGTGTCTGCTCATAATTTGACATCGCAGGGTTATTAAATACTTATCCTGCAAAAAATTCATCTTTAACGCGTTAAAACTGACCGGTAAAATTTGCGTCAGGGGCAATTCGCGCGCACTTTGAACGCGTCTCGCTAAACAAACCTATTCGACTGGTATCGGGACCGCGAAATCCCTATAATTGCCGCGTTTGACGCTCAGGCGTCGTCCTTCCTTACATCCAGGTTACTCAGGTCGCAAAATTTATGACTGATAAGTCTCATCAGTGCGTCATTATAGGCATCGCCGGCGCATCGGCTTCAGGTAAAAGTCTCATTGCCAGTACGCTTTACCGTGAATTACGTGAACAGGTCGGTGATGAGCACATCGGCGTCATTCCAGAAGACAGCTATTACAAAGATCAAAGCCATCTGTCGATGGAAGAGCGTGTTAAAACCAACTACGACCATCCGAGCGCGATGGATCACAGTCTGCTGTTCCAGCATCTTCAGGCTCTGAAGAACGGCACCGCCATTGAGCTGCCGGTGTATAGCTATGTGGAACACACTCGTCTTCAGGACACCGTCCGCATTGAGCCGAAAAAGGTCATTATCCTTGAAGGGATCCTGCTGCTGACCGACGCACGCCTGCGCGAATCCATGAATTTCTCGATTTTTGTCGATACCCCGCTGGATATCTGCCTGATGCGCCGCATCAAGCGCGACGTCAACGAGCGCGGCCGCTCAATGGATTCGGTGATGGCCCAGTACCAGAAAACCGTCCGTCCCATGTTCCTGCAGTTTATTGAACCGTCCAAACAGTATGCCGACATTATCGTGCCGCGCGGGGGTAAAAACCGCATCGCCATTGATATTCTGAAAGCGAAAATCAGCCAGTTTTTTGAATAACACGCGCAAATTGTGTACCGTTCAACGATAACCGGGTTCGCCCTTCGGCAGCATTTGCCCGAGGGCGCAGTGCACGAAAGGAGAAAGTGGCATGCGTCTTTGTGACCAAGATATTGAAGCCTGGCTGGACGAAGGCCGTCTGGAAATCACCCCGCGCCCGCCGGTAGAGCGGATTAACGGCGTGACTGTCGATGTGCGTCTGGGGAATAAGTTTCGTACCTTTAGCGGCCATACCGCCCCCTTTATCGACCTGAGCGGGCCGAAGGACGAAGTCAGCGCCGCGCTGGAACGCGTGATGAGCGACGAAATCGTGCTGGCTGACGGCGAAGCATTTTATCTGCATCCGGGTGAGCTGGCGCTGGCCGTGACGTTTGAATCGATCACTCTGCCTGCGGATCTGGTGGGCTGGCTCGACGGTCGTTCATCGCTGGCGCGTCTTGGGCTGATGGTCCACGTCACCGCGCACCGTATCGATCCCGGCTGGTCCGGGCGTATCGTGCTGGAGTTTTTCAACGCCGGTAAACTGCCGCTGGCCTTGCGCCCGGGCATGATGATTGGCGCGTTGAGCTTCGAGCCGTTAAGCAACCCGGCGGTACGTCCGTACAACCGCCGCCAGGATGCCAAATATCGCGACCAGCAGGGTGCGGTCGCCAGTCGTATCGATAAAGACTGACCCCGGCCCACAGAGGAAGCCATGAGAAGAGTTCTGACCACGCTGATGATCTTGCTGGTGGTGCTGGTTGCAGGCCTGTCAGCGTTGGTTCTGCTGGTTAACCCCAATGACTTTCGTGCCTACATGGTGCGTCAGGTTGAGGCGCGTAGCGGCTATGCGCTGAAGCTCGACGGACCGCTGCGCTGGCACGTCTGGCCGCAGCTCAGCATACTTTCCGGGCGCATGTCGTTGACCGCGCCGGGTGCTTCTGCGCCGCTGATTGCCGCGGATAATATGCGTCTGGATGTGGCGCTGATCCCGCTGCTGTCGCACCAGTTGCAGGTAAACCAGGTCATGCTGAAAGGGGCGGTTATCCAGCTCACCCCGCAAAGCGAGGCGGTGCGCAACGTCGATGCACCTGTTGCCCCGCGCGAAAACACCTTGCCTGACAAAGCCGAAGATACCGGCTGGTCGTTTGATATTGGCCGCCTTAAAGTGGCGGACAGCGTGCTGGTGTTCCAGCATGAAGACGACGAGCAGGTTACGGTGCGTAATCTCAACCTGCAGATGGAGCAGGATGAACACCACAAGGGCACGGTTGAATTCAGCGCCCGCGTGAACCGCAATCAGCGCGATCTGACCCTCTCTTTCCATGCCGACGTTGATGCCTCTGACTATCCGCATCTGCTGAGCACCCATATCCAGCAGCTCAGCTGGCAGCTGACCGGTGCCGACCTGCCGACCCAGGGCATTACCGGCAAGGGCGATCTGCAGGCGCAGTGGCAGGAAGAGCATAAAAAGCTCGAACTCAATAAACTCAATCTACAGGCCAATGACAGCACCCTGGCCGGACAGGCCAGCGTGATCCTGAGCAATGAACCGCAATGGAACATCGACCTGCAGTTCGACAAGCTCAATCTGGAAAACCTGCTCCCGGCTCAGGCGGCAGTATCAACCGCCGATCGCGAGGCGACCCAGCAGGGGCAAAAGCAGCCGAAGCAGACGCGGCCGGTGATCTCCTCTAACCTCAACCAGCCGGACTACAATGGTCTGCGTGGCTTTGATGCTGACATTCTGTTGAAGGCGAACAGCGTGCGCTGGCGCGGGATGGACTTCACCCAGGTGAGCAGCCAGATGAGCAACGCTAACGGGCTGCTCACCATCACTGAGCTGAGCGGTAAGATGGGGCAGGGGCATCTGTCGCTACCCGGCACGCTCGACGTGCGTAAAGCCACGGCCCAGGCCGCCTTCCAGCCGCGTCTCGACAATATTGAGATTGGCACCATTCTGAAGGCGTTCGACTATCCGATTTCCCTGACCGGCAGCCTGACGATGGCGGGGGATTTCGCGGGCAGTAAGATCGACGCCGAAGCGTTCCGCCGTAGCTGGCAGGGCGATGCGCACATCGATATGCGCAACACCCGCATGGAAGGGCTTAACTTCCAGCAACTGGTTCAGCAGGCGGTAGAGCGCAGCAGTAACGTCAAAGTGGAGGATAACTTTGACAACGCCACCCGTCTGGACAGTTTTGTTACCGACCTGTCGCTTAACAACGGTCAGCTTGCGCTGGAAAACATGCAAGGCAGCTCGCCGATGCTGACCCTTGAAGGCAAAGGTACGCTGGATCTGGTGAAAGAGACGGCCGACACCCGCTTTAAAATCCGGGTGCTGGAAGGCTGGCTCGGCGAAGGTAAGCTGATCGATTTCCTGAAAGAGACGCCGATCCCGTTGAATGTGTACGGCAACTGGCAGGCGCTGCACTACAGCCTGCAGGTGGATCAGCTGCTGCGTAAACATCTGCAGGATGAAGCGAAGCGTCGGCTGGGCGACTGGGCCGAGAAGAATAAAGATTCGAAAAACAGCAAAGACGTGAAGAAGTTGCTGGATAAGTTATAGTCGTGAATCCCCTCACCTCATCGAGGTGAGGGGAAACCTCAAAGCTCGTAATCCCCATCCTCCTCCATACTCAGCGGGATCAACTGCACTTTCTGCACCCGGTGGTTTTCCACCTCCAGCGTTTTCAAAGCGTATTCCCCCACCTGAACCTCTTCCCCCGGCTGCGGGATGCGCTGCAAATTCTCCATCAGCAGCCCGGCAATAGTGTGGTATTCGCGTTTCTCGTCCAGCGGCAGCGGCACGTACTGCACCAGATCCTCCAGCGGCATGTGGCCGTTGGCGGTCCAGCTGCCGTCGGCGTTCTTCTGAATATCATGCCGGGCGTCGAGCTCTTCCACTTCATTAGGCAGATTCCCGGCGATGGTCTCCATCACGTCGCTGAGCGTCACTAACCCTTCCACAGAGCCAAATTCATCCACCACAAAGGCGAAGTGGGTGCGGGCATTACGGAACTGTTCCAGCGCCTGCAGCAGCGGTAGTCCTTCCGGGAAGACCAGTGGCTGACGCACCAGCGCGCGCAGGTTCAGCGCCTCGCCCTGCAGCTGCTGATTGAGCAGATCGATGACGTGCACCACCCCCAGCAGCTCCTCTTCCTGTTCGCCACCGGTCACCACGATGCGGGTGTGCTGGTTCTTCTCCAGCAGCGCGCGAATGCTCATCTCCGGCGCGTTGAGGTCGATATGCTCAATATCATGGCGCGAGGTCATGATGCTACTGACGGAACGCTGATTGAGGTTCAGCACCCGCTCAATCATTCGTCGCTCCTGCGGATCAAAGATCGGGCTGTTATCGTGATCCGCCAGCAGCGAAGAGGATTGCGCATCCAGCTCGGCATCCTCTTTTCGGCCGCTCAGCAGGCGTACCACCGTTTCTGCCGTGCGCTGGCGCAGCGTCTGGTTGGCCCACAGGAAGCGCCGACGGTTGAAGATTGCCAGCTGGTTCAGCGCCTCAATAATCACTGAGAAGCCAATCGCGGCGTACAGATAGCCTTTCGGGATATGGAAGCCAAACCCGTCGGCCACCAGGCTAAAGCCGATCATCAGCAGGAAACTGAGACAGAGGATGACAATCGTAGGATGGTTATTCACAAAACGCGTCAGCGACTTGCTGGCCATCACCATCAGGATAATGGCGATAATCACGGCGGCCATCATAACCGGCAGTTGGTCGACCATCCCCACGGCGGTGATCACCGAGTCCAGCGAGAAGACCGCATCCAGCACCACGATCTGCGCCACGACTGGCCAGAATTTAGCGCCGCGCCGCTGGGTGGTGTTTTCGCTGTCCTTACCTTCCAGCCTTTCGTTGAGTTCGACCGTGGCTTTGAAAATCAGGAACAGCCCGCCGAAGAGCATGATCAGATCCCGGGCGCTAAAGCCGTGGCCGTACAACGTGAACAGCGGACGGGTGAGCGTTACGAGCCAGGAGATAGAGGCCAGCAGCAACAGGCGCATCACCATTGCCAGCAGCAGGCCGGTGATACGGGCGCGGTCGCGCTGCGCGGGAGGCAGTTTTTCGGCGAGAATGGCGATAAAGACCAGGTTATCGATACCGAGCACAAGTTCCAGCACCACCAGGGTGACCAGACCGGCCCATATTGATGGATCTGCTATCCATTCCATAGTGGGAGTAATACCTCATGTGATATGACAATTGTCACATTCCGATCATGGATACCAGGGCGGGAAAATGCAATCCCGGTCGGCAATTTCTCTCTGCTGTCGGGTGGAAAATACGGCAATCATTATCCCTGCACTCTGTGTGTTAATAGCGTAAATGTTCTGGAAATAGATAAAATAAGAAATATCGCATGCTGAATTTATCCCTTTAATAATGTCAATATAAAGTAATTCCTAAAAGCGTGGGAATGATACCGTTAATATTAATCTTAAAAGGTCTTTCCTTGCGGATGTTTCCTTGCCTGATATTCGGTTAGCTGCAACAATTCTTCCAGCATCACATACCTCCGTATCTTGCTGCTATTTTCTGTGTCGGTTTAATCGCCTGAAAAACTATATTTGGTTCGGATTTATCCTGCCTGACATATTTTTCCGTTAAGCCATGCCAATGAGGGTGTTTATCCATAACTTACTGTTTATGCAGTGGATTGGTAACTGAAAGCCAAGGGCGGTAGCGTGCCTGAAGGCGTGTTAATCAGCCTCGATTATTCTGTCAATAGCCTGGTGGTGCATTGTGCGCTTTTAGGACTGATGCCAGTTATATTTCTGTTTTATTAACTGCATGCTAAAAGTATTACCGCGCCTCGCTTATTTAAATTGTACAGGGTAATTACTCTGCCAAAGTGATAAATAATCAATGATGAAATCCAAACTGAAATTGATGCCATTATTGGTGTCTGTGACCTTGATGAGTGGTTGCACGATCTTACCCGGCAGCAATATGTCGACGATGGGCAAGGATGTGATTAAACAGCAGGATGCTGATTTCGATATTGATCGCATGGTGAATGTTTATCCCCTGACCCCACGACTGGTCGAACAATTACGCCCGCGCCCGAATGTGGCGCAGCCGAACGTCAGCCTCGACCAGGAGATCGCCGCCTACCAGTACCGCGTCGGACCGGGTGACGTGATTAACGTGACCGTCTGGGATCACCCCGAGCTGACCACCCCCGCCGGGCAGTACCGTAGCTCCAGCGATGCCGGTAACTGGGTGCAGCCGGACGGCACCATGTTCTATCCCTACGTGGGTAAAGTGCGCGTCGTCGGCAAAAGCCTCTCCGAAATCCGCAGTGACATTACCGGGCGTCTGGCGCAGTACATCGCCGACCCGCAGGTGGACGTGAATATCGCCGCCTTCCGCTCGCAAAAAGCCTATGTCTCCGGCCAGGTGAATAAATCCGGCCAGCAGGCCATCACTAACGTGCCGCTGACCGTGCTCGACGCCGTCAACGCCGCGGGCGGTCTGACCGATACGGCGGACTGGCGCAACGTGGTGCTGACCCACGAAGGGAAAGAGCAGCGCATTTCGCTGCAGGCGCTGATGCAAAACGGCGATTTGAGCCAGAACCGACTGCTCTATCCGGGCGACATCCTGTTTGTACCGCGCAATGACGATCTGAAAGTGTTCGTGATGGGCGAAGTGAAGAAACAGAGCACCCTCAAGATGGACTTCAGCGGCATGACCCTGACCGAAGCGCTCGGCACCGCAGAAGGGCTGGATATGAATACCTCCAACGCCAGCGGCATCTTCGTGATCCGTCCGCTGAAAGGCGAGGGCAGTGCGAAGGGCAAGATCGCCAACATCTATCAGCTGGATATGTCCGATGCCACTTCGCTGGTGATGGCGACCGAATTCCGCCTCCAGCCGTATGACGTGGTGTATGTCACTACCGCACCGGTTTCTCGCTGGAACCGCCTGATTAACCAGTTGCTGCCAACCATTAATGGCGTCCGCTACATGACGGACACGGCACACGACGTCCACACCTGGTGATCCGCGATGTTTAACAAAATTCTGGTGGTATGCGTGGGGAACATCTGCCGTTCCCCCACGGCCGAACGGCTGCTGAAGCAGTATCAGCCGACGCTGACCGTGGCGTCGGCCGGACTGGGGGCGCTGGTGGGCAAAGGGGCCGATGCACAGGCCAGCAGCGTGGCGGCAGATAATCAGCTTTCGCTCGACGGGCACTGTGCCCGTCAGGTCTCTGCCCGCTTGTGTCGGGACTATGACCTGATCCTCGCCATGGAAAAACGCCACATTCATGCCCTGTGCGACATCGCACCGGAAATGCGCGGCAAGGTGATGCTGTTTGGTCACTGGGACAATGAGCGCGAGATCCCCGATCCGTATCGCAAAAGCCGTGAAGCGTTTGAGGCGGTTTACACCTTACTCGACCAGTCTGCCCGCCAGTGGGCGCAGGCACTGAACGTTCAGCAGGGATAACAATGACAGCAAACGTAAAACCTTCTGCCGCCCCCTCTACGGGTAGCGATGAAATTGATATTGGCCGCCTGGTCGGGACCGTCGTAGAGGCGCGCTGGTGGGTACTGGGGATTACCGCGGTATTTGCCGCCGCGGCGGTGATTTACACCCTTTTTGCCACCCCGATCTACAGCGCCGATGCGCTGGTACAGATTGAACAGAACAGCGGCAATTCGCTGGTGCAGGACATCGGTTCGGCACTGTCGAACAAGCCGCCCGCCTCACAGGCGGAGATTCAGCTGATCCAGTCTCGTCTGGTGCTGGGTAAAACGGTGGACGAGCTGGATCTGGATATCGGCGTCAGCAAAAACAGCTTCCCGGTGTTTGGTGCAGGCTGGGACCGGCTGATGGGTCGGGCGAACGACACGGTGAAAGTGACCACCTTCACCCTGCCTGCCGGGGCAGGGGGGCAGATCTTTACCCTTGAGGTGACAGGACCTGAACAGTATCAGCTCACCAGCGACGCCGGTTTTAGCGCCAAAGGCGAGGTCGGGAAGATGCTGGAAAAAGATGGCGTCAGCATGATGGTCAGCGCCATCAAGGCCGGGACGGGGAGTGAGTTTACGGTCAGTAAATTCTCGATGCTGGGGATGATCAACAGCCTGCAAGGCAACCTGACGGTCACCGAAAACGGCAAGGACACCGGGGTGCTGAGCATGAACTTCACCGGGGAGGATAAAGACCAGATCCGCGCCATCCTCAACAGCATTACCCGCAACTACCTTGAGCAGAACGTGCAGCGCAAGTCGGAAGAGGCGTCAAAAAGCCTCGCCTTCCTCGCGAAGCAGCTCCCGGAAGTGCGCTCCCGCCTGGATGAGGCAGAGAACAAGCTTAACGCCTATCGCCAGGATAAAGACTCCGTCGACCTGCCGCTGGAAGCCAAGTCGGTGCTGGATTCGATGGTCAACATCGACGCCCAGTTGAACGAGCTGACCTTTAAAGAAGCAGAGATCTCCAAGCTTTACACCAAACGTCATCCGGCGTACCGCACCCTGCTGGAAAAACGCCAGACCCTGGAAGAAGAAAAATCGAAGCTCAATGGCCGCGTTACCGCGATGCCAAAAACCCAGCAGGAGATTGTGCGCCTGACCCGTGACGTGGAGTCCGGCCAGCAGGTCTACATGCAGCTGCTGAACAAACAGCAGGAGCTGAAGATCACCGAGGCCAGCACCGTGGGCGACGTGCGTATCGTCGACCCGGCCATCACCCAGCCCGGCGTGCTGAAGCCGAAGAAAGCGTTGATTATTCTTGGCAGCATTATTCTCGGCCTGATGCTCTCTATCGTTGGCGTGCTGCTGCGCTCCCTGTTTAACCGGGGTATTGAAAGCCCGCAGGTGCTGGAGGAGCACGGGATCAACGTTTACGCCAGCATTCCGCTCTCCGAATGGCAGAAGTCGCGGGACAGCGTCAAAACCGTCCACGGTGTGAAGCGCTACAAGCAGAGCCAACTGCTGGCGGTGGGCAACCCAACGGATCTGGCCATCGAAGCCATCCGCAGTCTGCGTACCAGCCTGCACTTCGCCATGATGCAGGCCAACAACAACGTGCTGATGCTCACCGGGGTCAGTCCGTCAATTGGTAAGACCTTTGTCTGCGCCAACCTGGCCGCGGTGGTCAGCCAGACCAACAAGCGGGTGCTGCTGATCGATTGCGATATGCGGAAGGGCTACACCCACGAACTCCTCGGCACCAACAACGTTAACGGTCTGTCGGACATTCTGCTCGGCAAGGGCGAGATCAGCCAGTGTGCCAAACCGACCTCCATTACCAACTTTGACCTTGTGTCGCGCGGCCAGGTGCCACCGAACCCGTCAGAGCTGCTGATGAGCGAGCGTTTCAGCCAGTTGGTGGAATGGGCAAGCAAACACTACGACCTGGTGCTGATCGATACCCCGCCAATTCTGGCTGTTACTGACGCGGCGATTGTTGGTCGCCATGCCGGTACCACCCTGATGGTGGCGCGCTATGCGGTCAACACCCTGAAAGAGGTCGAGACCAGTCTGAGCCGCTTTGAGCAGAACGGCATCGCGGTGAAAGGGGTGATCCTCAACTCCATCTTCCGTCGCGCCAGCGGGTATCAGGATTACGGGTATTACGAGTACGAATATAAATCGGACAGCAAGTAATGAGCCACTCGGGGAACACCATGACCACACGTCCTTTGATTTCTATTTATATGCCGACATGGAACCGTCAGCAGCTGGCGATCCGCGCAATTAAGTCGGTCTTGCGCCAGGACTATGACCACTGGGAGCTGATTATCGTTGACGACTGCTCCGCCTCGTATGAGCAGCTGCAGCAGTTTGTCGACGGGCTGAACGATTCACGCGTCAAATACACCCATAACCCGATCAACTCCGGGGCCTGTGCGGTGCGCAATCAGGCGATTATGCAGGCCTCGGGCCAGTACCTGACCGGGATTGACGATGATGACGAGTGGACGCCGAACCGGCTGTCGATCTTCCTCGCAAATCAGCACCAGTTGGTGACGCACGCGTTCCTGTACGCCAACGATTATGTCTGCGAGGGCGAAGTCTATTCCCAGCCCGCCAGCCTGCCGCTGTACCCCAAGTCGCCTTACTCCCGCCGCCTGTTCTACAAGCGCAATATTATTGGCAACCAGGTGTTCAGCTGGGCGTGGCGCTTTAAAGAGAGTCTGTTCGATACCGAACTGAAAGCCGCCCAGGATTACGACATTTTCCTGAGGATGGTGATGGAGTACGGCGAGCCGTGGAAAGTGGACGAGGCGACGCAGATTCTGCACATCAACCACGGGGAGATGCAAATCACCTCTTCGCCGAAAAAGTTCTCTGGCTACTTCCATTTTTATCGTAAGCACAAAGACAAGTTCGACCGCGCCAGCCGCAAGTATCAGCTGTTTACGCTGTATCAGATCCGCAACAAGCGGATGAACTGGCGCACCTTGCTAACGCTGCTCTCGGTGCGTAACGGCAAACGTCTGGCTGACGGACTGCGGGGGAAATAATGCTGCTGGAAGATTGTCGCGCCAACAGCTGGAGCCTGCGCCCGTGCTGCATGGTTCTGAGCTATCGCATCGCCCACTTTTGCTCGGTGTGGCGCAAAAAAAATGTGCTCAACAATCTGTGGGCGGCCCCGGTGCTGGTGCTGTACCGCATCATCACCGAGTGCGTTTTTGGCTACGAAATCCAGGCCGCCGCCACCATCGGACGGCGCTTCACCATTCACCATGGCTATGCCGTGGTGATCAACAAATTTGTGGTCGCCGGGGATGATTTTGTCATCCGTCATGCGGTGACCATCGGCAATCGCGGGGCTGACAGCCTGGCCTGCCCGCAGATCGGCAATAACGTCGAGCTGGGCGCTAACGTGGTGATGCTGGGTAATATCACCATCGGCAACAACGTCACGGTGGGCGCAGGTAGCGTGGTGCTCGACAGCGTGCCGGACAACGCGCTGGTGGTGGGGGAGAAGGCCCGCGTGAAGGTGATCAAATGAACATTCTGCAGTTTAATGTGCGTCTCGCCGAAGGTGGGGCAGCAGGCGTGGCGCTGGATTTGCACCAGCGCGCCCTGCAGCAGGGGCTGGCGTCGCGCTTTGTCTACGGCTACGGCAAGGGCGGCAAAAAAAGCGTCAGCCACGACCAGTACCCGCAGGTGGTGAAACACACTCCGCGTCTGACCTCGGTGGCGAACATTGCCCTGTTTCGCCTGTTTAATCGCGATCTGTTCGGCAACCTTAACAGCCTGTACCGCACCGTCACCCGCACCCCGGGCCCGGTGGTGCTGCACTTTCACGTTCTGCACAGCTACTGGCTGCGGCTTGAAGAGGTGGTGGCGTTTTGCGAAAAGGTGAATGCCCATAAGCCGGATACCACCTTTGTCTGGACCCTGCACGACCACTGGAGCGTAACCGGGCGTTGTGCCTTTACCGACGGCTGCGAAGGCTGGAAAGACCATTGCCAGAAATGCCCGACCCTAAGTAACTATCCGCCGGTGAAAGTGGATCGCGCCCATCAGCTGGTGGCCGGTAAACGTCAGCTGTTTCGCGAAATGCTGGCGCTCGGGTGCCAGTTTATCTCCCCCAGCCAGCACGTGGCCGAGGCGTTTAACAGCCTGTACGGGGCAGGGCGCTGTCGGATAATCAATAACGGTATCGACGTGGCGACGGAAGAAATACTGGCGGAACTGACCCCGGTTGCCGTCACTCCGGGCAAACCGAAAATCGCGGTGGTGGCCCACGATCTGCGCTACGACGGCAAAACCAACCAGCAGCTGGTGCGCCAGATAATGGCCCTCGGCGATAAGGTCGAACTGCACACCTTCGGCAAGTTCTCGCCGTTTGAGGGCCCGAACGTGGTCAACCACGGCTTCGAAACCGACAAGCGCAAGCTGATGAGCGCCCTGAACGGGATGGATGCGCTGGTGTTCAGCTCCCGGGTGGATAACTATCCGCTGATCCTCTGCGAAGCGCTGTCGATTGGCGTGCCGGTGATCGCCACCCACAGCGACGCCGCGCGCGAAGTGCTGGAAAAGTCCGGCGGGAAAACCTTCGCGGAAAACGAGGTTCTGCCGCTGGTGCAGATGGCGAAAGCCGACATCGCCCAGGCGGTATTTGGCACCACGCTTGCGGCCTTCAGCGCCCGCAGCCGCCAGGCCTACAGTGGACAACAGATGCTGGAGGAGTATGTCTCGTTCTATCAGAGTCTGTAGCTATCTGCTGCTGCCGCTCATCTACCTGCTGGTCAACGTCAAAATTGCCCAGCTCGGCGAAAGCTTCCCGATCACCATCGTCACCTTCCTGCCGCTGTTACTGCTGCTGTTCGTCGACAAGGTAAGCGTCAAGAAGCTGATGATTGCGCTGGGGCTCGGCGTCGGGCTGACTGCCTTTAACTACATCTTTGGTCAGTCGCTCGATGCCAGCAAGTACGTCACCTCGACGATGCTGTTTGTCTATATCGTGATCATTATTGGCATGGTGTGGAGTATTCGCTTTAAAACCATCTCGCCGCACAATTATCGGAAGATCCTCAGGTTCTTTTATCTGGTGGTCGGAATCATTGTCACCCTGGCGGCACTGGAGATGGCGCAAATTATTCTGACCGGCGGCAGTAGCCTGATGGAAATAATTTCGAAATATCTTATTTACAGTAATAGCTATGTCCTGAACTTTATTAAGTTTGGTGGCAAGCGTACTACCGCACTCTATTTTGAACCGGCGTTCTTCGCTCTGGCGTTAATCTCAATTTGGCTCAGTATCAAACAGTTCGGTATCAAAACCCCCAAGACCGATGGTATGATTCTCGCAGGCATTGTGCTGTCAGGTTCGTTCTCCGGGGTTATGACGTTTATTCTGTTTTATCTTCTGGAGTGGGCGTTTCAGTATCTCAATAAAGAGGCCATCAAGAAAAAGTTACCGCTGGCAATCATTTCATTATCCGTATTTTTGGTTGGGATAGTGTTTGCGTTTCCGTATATCTCCGATCGCCTGGGTGATTTAGGTACGGAAGGGTCGTCATCGTACTACCGAATTATTGGTCCATTAGTGATGGTCGGTTATTCCTTGACCCATATTGATGGTGTAGTCAGATTCGGCTCACTTTATGAATATGTTGCATCATTCGGAATCTTTAACGGTGCGGACGTCGGGAAAACAATAGACAATGGCCTGTATCTGCTGATTATTTATTTCTCGTGGTTTGCGGTGTTATTAACCGGATGGTATCTGACGAAAGTATTTAAAATGACCGTCAGCGCGTTTGGTGATAATCAGAATTTTCGCGTGCAGCTTTATCTTTTTACGCCGGTGTCGCTGTTTTTTACCGGGTCAATATTTAGTCCGGAATATGCATTCTTAATCGTATGCCCGTTTATTTTGCGCAAGGCGCTCAATATTACGCATTCATAACGAGGTGGTTTATGTTACTTAGCGTCATTACGGTTGCCTTTCGTAACTACGAAGGAGTGGTCAATACCTGGCGGTCACTGCGCAATCTGGCGCGCGATCCCAGCCTCCGTTTTGAATGGATTGTGGTGGATGGCGGCTCTGATGACGGCACCGCTGAGTTTCTCGAAAAACTGAACGGTGAATTTAACTTACGCTACGTCAGCGAGAAAGACCGCGGCATTTACGATGCGATGAACAAAGGGGTGGCGATGGCGCAGGGGCGCTACGCAATCTTCCTTAATTCCGGGGATATCTTTCATGACGACGTGGCGCAGACGGTCCGCCAGCTTGGCAGAAAGCCGGATAACGCCATGTACATTGGCGACGCGCTGCTCGATTTTGGCGACGGGAATAAAGTCCGCCGGGCCGCAAAACCTGGCTGGTATATTTATCACAGCCTGCCGGCCAGCCATCAGGCGATTTTCTTCCCGGTCAGCGGCTTAAAAGCGTGGCCGTACGATCTGCAATATAAAGTGTCTTCGGATTACGCCCTGGCGGCCAGACTGTATAAAGCCGGATATCCGTTTAAACGCATTGACGGGCTGGTGTCCGAATTCTCAATGGGTGGGGTGTCAACCTCGAATAATCTTGAATTGTGCCAGGATGCAAAAAAAGTACAGCGTGAAATATTACGCGTGCCGGGCTTCTGGGCGGAATTATCTTATTTATTACGTCTGAGAACGACGGGTAAAACGAAAGCCTTATATAACAAAGTCTGAATATAAGGAAAGACGATGCAGGAATTAAACGGCTTTGCGGTACCGAAAGGATTTCGCGGGGCAGGTGGAATTAAAGTTCAGATCTGGTGGGCAGTGCAGGCAACGTTATTTGCCTGGTCACCGCAAATAGCCTATCGCTGGCGTGCTTTTTTACTCCGTCTGTTTGGCGCAAAAATAGGAAAAAACGCAGTAATACGACCCTCGGTGAAAATTACCTATCCGTGGAAATTAACCCTTGGCGACAACGCCTGGGTGGGTGATGACGCGGTGCTGTATACGCTGGGAAATATTACGATTGGGGCGAATGCCGTGGTGTCGCAGAAATGCTATCTCTGCACCGGTAGCCACGATTATATGAGTCAACATTTTGATATTAACGCGCAGCCAATCGTGATTGGCGAGAAATGCTGGCTGGCAACGGATGTGTTTGTTGCCCCCGGCGTCGCAATTGGCGATGGCACCGTCATCGGTGCGCGCAGCAGTGTTTTTAAATCGCTACCGGCAAATAAGCTTTGCCGTGGCAATCCCGCAGTGGTGATACGCGAACGCGTTGAAACTGAATAACTTCGATAAGTCTGGAGAAAATAAACATGTCTAAAGTCGCTCTCATCACCGGCGTAACCGGACAGGATGGTTCTTATCTGGCGGAACTCCTGCTGGAAAAAGGCTATGAAGTGCACGGAATCAAACGTCGTGCCTCTTCGTTCAATACCGAGCGCGTGGATCATATCTATCAGGATCCACACGCGGCAAACCCAAAATTTCACCTGCACTATGGCGATCTGACCGACAGCTCTAACCTGACCCGTATTCTGCAGGAAGTGCAGCCGGATGAGGTCTACAACCTGGGCGCCATGAGCCACGTTGCGGTCTCCTTTGAATCGCCGGAATACACCGCCGATGTGGATGCGATGGGTACTCTGCGCCTGCTGGAGGCGATCCGCTTCCTCGGTCTGGAAAAGAAAACCCGTTTCTATCAGGCGTCTACCTCTGAGCTGTACGGCCTGGTGCAGGAAACGCCGCAGAAAGAGACCACGCCTTTCTACCCACGCTCGCCGTATGCGGTCGCTAAACTGTACGCCTACTGGATCACCGTGAACTACCGCGAATCTTACGGTATGTACGCCTGTAACGGCATTCTGTTTAACCACGAATCCCCGCGCCGCGGCGAGACTTTCGTCACCCGTAAAATTACCCGTGCCATCGCTAACATCGCTCAGGGTCTGGAGAAGAAGCTGCACCTCGGCAACATGGACTCCCTGCGCGACTGGGGCCATGCCAAAGACTACGTGAAAATGCAGTGGATGATGCTGCAGCAGGAGACCCCGGACGACTTCGTGATCGCCACCGGCGTGCAGTACTCCGTGCGTCAGTTTGTCGAGATGGCCGCGGCGCAGCTGGGCATCAAACTGCGTTTTGAAGGCACCGGCGTGGATGAAAAAGGCATTGTGGTCTCGGTCACCGGTCACGATGCACCGGGCGTGAAGCCGGGGGATGTGATTATCGAAGTCGACCCGCGCTACTTCCGTCCTGCTGAAGTGGAAACCCTGCTCGGCGACCCAACCAAAGCGCACGAAAAGCTGGGCTGGAAACCGGAGATCACCCTCCAGGAGATGGTGTCCGAGATGGTTGCCAACGATCTTGAAGCAGCCAAGAAGCACTCCCTGCTCAAGTCCCACGGCTACGAGGTTGCCATCGCGCTGGAGTCCTGAGAATGAGCACACAACGTATTTTTGTCGCCGGACATCGCGGGATGGTGGGGTCGGCGATTGTTCGCCAGCTCCAGGCGCGCGGCGACGTCGAGCTGGTGCTGCGCACCCGCGACGAACTGAACCTGCTGGATGCCACCGCGGTGCAGGCCTTTTTTGCTGAGCAGCGTATCGATCAGGTGTATCTGGCGGCGGCGAAAGTGGGCGGTATTGTCGCCAACAATACCTACCCGGCGGATTTCATCTACGAGAACATGATGATCGAGAGCAACATTATTCACGCCGCGCATCTGCACAACGTGAATAAGCTGTTGTTCCTCGGATCCTCCTGCATCTACCCGAAGCTGGCAAAACAGCCGATTGCCGAGAGCGAACTGCTGCAGGGCACGCTTGAAGAGACCAATGAGCCGTACGCGATTGCCAAAATCGCCGGGATCAAGCTGTGCGAGTCCTATAACCGCCAGTATGGCCGGGACT
Organism: Silvania hatchlandensis; assembly: GCF_025564065.1. Classification (GTDB taxonomy): domain Bacteria; phylum Pseudomonadota; class Gammaproteobacteria; order Enterobacterales; family Enterobacteriaceae; genus Enterobacter; species Enterobacter hatchlandensis. The sequence continues at coordinate 39,370 of NZ_JAMGZK010000046.1, forward strand.
ATCGCTCGGTGATGCCGACCAACCTGTACGGGCCGTTTGATAACTTCCACCCGAGCAACTCCCATGTGATCCCGGCGCTGCTGCGCCGGTTCCATGAAGCAACCCTCAACAACGCGCCTGACGTAGTGGTGTGGGGCAGCGGGACGCCGATGCGCGAGTTCCTGCACGTGGACGATATGGCAGCCGCCAGCATCCACGTGATGGAGCTGGCCCGCGAGGTGTGGCAGGAGAACACCCAGCCGATGCTGTCGCACATTAACGTCGGCACCGGGGTGGATTGCACCATCCGCGAGCTGGCCCAGACCATCGCCCAGGTGGTGGGATATCGGGGCCGGGTGGTGTTCGATGCCAGCAAACCTGACGGCACACCGCGCAAGCTGCTGGACGTGACCCGTCTGCATCAGCTGGGCTGGTTCCACGAGGTCTCCCTTGAGCAGGGGCTGGCCAGCACCTGGCAGTGGTTCCTCGAAAACCAGCACCGCTACCGGGGGTAGATATGTTTTTAAGTCAGGAAGATTTTGCCACGGTCGTGCGCGCCACGCCGCTTATCTCCATCGATTTGATTGTGGAGAACGAACGCGGCGAGTTCCTGCTCGGGCAACGCACCAACCGTCCGGCGCAGGGCTACTGGTTCGTCCCCGGCGGGCGGGTGCAGAAAGACGAAACCCTGGCGCAGGCGTTTGAACGCCTGACGCTGGCGGAGCTGGGGCTGCGTCTGCCGCAATCGGCGGGCCAGTTTTACGGCGTCTGGCAGCACTTCTATGACGATAACTTCTCCGGGCGCGATTTCTCCACCCACTACGTGGTGCTTGGGTATCGCCTGCGGGTGAATACGGCAGACCTGCGTCTGCCCGATGCCCAGCACGACGATTACCGCTGGCTGACGCCTGACGCGCTGCTTGCCAGTGACCATGTGCACGACAACAGCCGGGCCTATTTCCTGGATCAGTCTGGGGTGCCGGGCTTATGAAAATTTTGGTCTACGGCATCAACTACTCGCCGGAACTGACCGGGATCGGTAAGTACACCGGCGAAATGGTCGAGTGGATGGCGAGCCAGGGTCACGAGGTGCGGGTCATTACCGCCCCGCCTTACTACCCGGAGTGGAAAGTGGGCGAGCGCTACTCCAGCTGGCGCTATCGCCGCGAACAGGGGGCCGCCACTGTCTGGCGCTGCCCGCTGTACGTGCCGAAGCAACCCTCAACGCTGAAACGGCTGATTCATCTGGGCAGCTTTGCCCTGAGCAGCTTTTTCCCGCTGATGGCCCAGCGCCGCTGGAAGCCCGATCGCATTATCGGCGTGGTGCCGACGCTGTTTTGCACCCCAGGCATGCGCCTGCTGGGTAAGCTCTCCGGCGCGCGCACCCTGCTGCACATTCAGGATTATGAAGTGGACGCCATGCTCGGACTGGGGATGGCGGGCAAAGGCAAGGGCGGCAAGGTGGCGAAGCTGGCCAGCGCCTTTGAACGCAACGGCCTGCAAAACGTCGACTACGTCTCGACCATCTCGCGCTCGATGATGAACAAAGCGCGGGAGAAAGGCGTGGCGGCGGAAAAAGTGATCTTCTTCCCCAACTGGTCCGAAGTGGCGCGTTTTCGTGACGTGACGCCTGCCGATGCGGCTGCCCTGCGCGCACAGTTGGGGCTTGCCGGGGCGCAAAAAATCATTCTGTACTCCGGCAACATCGGCGAGAAGCAGGGGCTGGAAAACGTCATTGAGGCTGCCGCGCAGCTCAGCGATAAGCCCTGGCAGTTTGTGATTGTCGGTCAGGGCGGCGGTAAAGCGCGGCTGGAAAAGCTGGCCCGCGAACGCGGCCTGCACAATATTCAGTTTTTCCCGCTGCAGTCTTACGACGCCTTGCCGGCGCTGCTGAAGATGGCCGACTGCCATCTGGTCGTGCAAAAGCGCGGCGCGGCGGATGCGGTGCTGCCCTCCAAGCTGACCAACATTCTGGCGGTGGGCGGCAATGCGGTGATCACCGCTGAATCCCACACCGAGCTGGGCCAGCTGTGTACCGACCTGCCGGGGATCGCCGTGTGCGTGGAGCCGGAATCGGTTCCCGCGCTGGTCGCCGGGATTGAACATGCCCTCACCATGCCCGCTGAGAACGCCGTGGCGCGTGAGTACGCCGAACGCACGCTCGAGAAAGAGAACGTGCTGAGCCAGTTTATTGCAGATATACGGGAATAAGTCATGAGTCAAAATACGTTGTACCCGGTAGTGATGGCGGGTGGCTCTGGTAGCCGGTTGTGGCCGCTGTCCCGCGTGCTTTATCCAAAACAGTTCCTCTGCCTGAAAGGGGAACTGACTATGCTGCAGACCACGGTCAGCCGTCTGAACGGCGTGCAGTGCGAAAGCCCGGTGGTGATCTGTAACGAACAGCACCGCTTTATCGTCGCCGAGCAGTTGCGTCAGCTGAACAAGCTGACCGAAAACATCATTCTGGAGCCTGCCGGGCGCAACACCGCCCCGGCCATTGCTCTCGCGGCGCTGGCCGCCCAGCGCAGCAGCCCGGATTGCGATCCGCTGATGCTGGTGCTGGCCGCCGATCACGTTATTCAGCAGGAAGACGCCTTCCGCGACGCGGTGCGCGCGGCGATCCCCTACGCCGTAAGCGGCAAGCTGGTGACCTTTGGTATCGTGCCGGATATGCCGGAAACCGGCTACGGCTACATTCGTCGCGGTGAAGTGACCCCGGGCGAAGGCGACAGCGTGGCCTTTGACGTGGCGCAGTTTGTCGAAAAACCGAATCTTGAAACCGCGCAGGCCTATGTCGGCAGCGGGGAGTATTACTGGAACAGCGGTATGTTCCTGTTCCGCGCCGGGCGCTACCTGGAAGAGTTGCAAAAGTATCGTCCGGACATTCTGACCGCCTGCGAAAAAGCGATGGCGACCGTCGATCCGGACCTGGATTTTATCCGCGTCGACGAGCAAGCCTTCCTCGCCTGCCCGGAAGAGTCGGTGGATTACGCCGTGATGGAGCGCACCGCTGATGCGGTGGTGGTGCCGATGGACGCGGGCTGGAGCGACGTTGGCTCCTGGTCTTCCCTGTGGGAAATCAGCGCCCAGACGCCGGAAGGCAACGTCCATCACGGGGATGTGATCAGCCATAAAACCGAAAACAGCTACGTGTATGCCGAGTCCGGGCTGGTGACCACCGTTGGCGTAAAGGATCTGGTGGTCGTTCAGACCAAAGACGCGGTGCTGATCGCCGATCGCAACGCGGTGCAGGACGTCAAAAAAGTCGTTGAGCAGATTAAGGCCGATGGCCGCCATGAGCACCACATTCACCGGGAAGTTTACCGTCCGTGGGGCAAATACGACTCCATCGACGAAGGCGAACGCTACCAGGTCAAGCGCATTACCGTGAAGCCGGGCGAGGGGCTGTCGGTGCAGATGCACCACCACCGGGCCGAACACTGGGTGGTGGTGGCGGGTACCGCCAAAGTCACCATCGACGAGGTGGTGTCGCTGCTGGGTGAAAACGAATCGATCTACATTCCGCTGGGAGCCACCCACTGCCTGGAAAACCCGGGGAAAATCCCCCTCGATCTGATTGAAGTGCGCTCCGGCTCGTATCTGGAAGAGGACGACATCGTCCGCTTCGAAGACCGCTACGGGCGCGTGTAGCGCTAACCAGTAGATTTCGAATTAATTAAAAATATCTCCTCAAGGGAGAGGGCTGACTGTTGCCTGAAAAAGGGGTAATGATGCAAAAATTAACCTGTTTTAAAGCCTACGATATTCGCGGCAAGCTGGGCGAAGAGCTGAATGAAGATATCGCGTGGCGCATTGGCCGCGCCTACGGCGAATATTTAAAACCGAAAACCATCGTGCTGGGCGGCGACGTGCGCCTGACAAGTGAAGCATTAAAACTGGCGCTGGCGAAAGGGCTGCAGGATGCGGGCGTTGACGTGCTGGACATCGGTCTTTCCGGCACCGAAGAGATCTATTTTGCCACTTTCCACCTTGGGGTCGACGGTGGAATTGAAGTGACCGCCAGCCATAACCCGATGGACTACAACGGCATGAAGCTGGTGCGCGAAGGCGCGCGGCCGATCAGCGGCGACACCGGCCTGCGCGACGTCCAGCGGCTGGCGGAAGCTAACGATTTCCCGCCGGTTAACGCGGCGAAACGCGGCAGCTATCAGCAGATTAACCTGCAGCAGGCGTATATCGATCACCTGCTGGGCTACATCAATCCGGCCAACCTTACGCCGCTGAAGCTGGTGATTAACTCCGGCAACGGCGCGGCAGGCCCGGTGGTGGATGCGCTGGAGGCCCGCTTTAAGGCGCTAAACGTGCCGGTCACCTTTATCAAGGTACACAACACCCCCGATGGTACGTTCCCGAACGGAATTCCGAACCCATTGCTACCGGAGTGTCGCGCTGATACCCGCAATGCGGTGATCGAACACGGGGCCGATATGGGGATTGCCTTCGACGGCGATTTTGACCGCTGCTTCCTGTTCGACGAGAAAGGGCAGTTTATCGAGGGCTACTACATTGTCGGCCTGCTGGCAGAAGCCTTCCTCGAAAAACACCCTGGGGCGAAGATCATCCACGACCCGCGTCTGGCCTGGAATACGGTGGACGTGGTGGCTGCGGCAGGCGGTACCCCGGTGATGTCGAAAACCGGGCATGCGTTTATCAAAGAGCGGATGCGTGCCGAAGATGCCATCTACGGTGGCGAGATGAGCGCTCATCACTATTTCCGTGATTTTGCCTACTGCGACAGCGGGATGATCCCGTGGCTGCTGGTCACCGAACTGCTGTGCCTGAAGGGGCAGACGCTGGGTGAACTGGTGCGCGACCGGATGGCGGCCTTCCCGGCGAGCGGGGAGATCAACAGCACTCTGGCAGCCCCGGCCGAGGCGATTGCCCGCGTCGAGCACCACTTTGCCCTGCATGCGCTGGAAATCGACCGCACCGACGGCATTAGCATGGCGTTCCCCCAGTGGCGCTTCAATCTGCGCTCTTCCAACACCGAGCCTGTGGTGCGCCTGAACGTGGAATCCCGCGCTGATACTGCGCTGATGCAGGCGCGAACGCAGGACATTATGGCGCTGTTGAATCAGTAATCTTTTCCCCTCTCCCGACGGGGGAGGGAATCCTGAAACAGGAACAACGATGACAAATCTAAAAAAGCGCGAGCGAGCCAAAACGAATGCATCGTTAATCTCTATGGTGCAGCGTTTTTCTGATATCACCATCATGTTCGGCGGATTGTGGATGGTGTGTAAACTCAGTGGGCTGCCTTTTCTCTACATGCATCTGCTGATGGCGCTGATCGCGCTGGTGGTCTTCCAGATGATCGGCGGTATGACCGACTTCTACCGTTCGTGGCGCGGCGTCAAAATCGCCACCGAGCTGCAGCTTCTGCTGCAGAACTGGACCTTAAGCCTGGTGTTTAGCTTCGGTCTGGTGGCCTTCAACAATGACTTTGATAACCGCTTTGCCACCTATTTTGCCTGGTATCTGCTGACCAGCGTCGGGATGGTGGTCTGTCGATCGCTTATCCGCTACGGTGCCGGCTGGCTGCGCAACCGCGGCTACAACACCCGCCGGGTGGCGGTGGCCGGGAGTTTGCCGGTTGGGATGACGTTACTTGACAGCTTTCGCAAAGAGCCGTGGCTGGGGTTTGACGTCGTGGGGGTTTATCATGATGCACAGCCGGGCGGTGTCTCTGCTGACTGGGCGGGTAACTATTCGCAGCTGGTAGACGATGCCAAAGCCGGGAAGATCCACAACGTTTATATCGCCATGCCGATGAGTGATGAAGCCCGCATCAAAACCCTGATGCGCAAGCTGGCGGACACCACCTGCTCGGTGATCCTCATTCCCGATGTCTTCACTTTTAATATCCTGCACTCGCGTATTGAAGAGGTGAATGGCGTTCCCGTGGTGCCGCTGTACGACACGCCGCTTTCCGGCATCAACCGGGTGCTGAAACGCGTGGAAGACATCATTCTCTCGTCCCTGATCCTGATGCTGATTTCGCCGGTGCTGTGCACCATTGCGCTGGCGGTGAAGCTCACCTCTAAAGGGCCGGTGATCTTCCGCCAGACCCGCTACGGCATGGACGGTAAGCCGATCATGGTATGGAAATTCCGCTCCATGAAGGTGATGGAAAACGACCAGGTGGTCACCCAGGCGACGCAAAACGATCCCCGCGTCACCCGCGTGGGTAACTTCCTGCGCCGCACCTCTCTCGACGAACTGCCGCAGTTTATCAACGTCTTGACCGGGGGGATGTCGATTGTCGGCCCGCGCCCGCACGCGGTGGCGCACAACGAGCAGTATCGTGCCCTGATTGAAGGCTACATGCTGCGCCATAAAGTGAAGCCAGGCATTACCGGCTGGGCGCAGATCAACGGCTGGCGCGGCGAGACCGACACCCTGGAAAAAATGGAAAAACGCGTTGAGTTCGATCTGGAGTACATCCGTGAGTGGAGCGTCTGGTTCGATATCAAAATCGTTTTTCTGACCGTCTTTAAAGGCTTTGTAAACAAAGCGGCGTACTAACATGAGCTTACGTGAAAAAACCCTCAGCGGTGCCAAGTGGTCGGCAATTGCTACGGTGATCATCATCGGCCTTGGGCTGGCGCAGATGACGGTGCTGGCGCGGATTATCGATAGCCACCAGTTTGGTCTGCTGACCGTCTCGCTGGTGATTATCGCCCTCGCCGATACCCTGTCGGACTTTGGCATCGCCAACTCGATTATTCAGCGCAAAGAAATCAGCCAGCTGGAACTGACCACCCTTTACTGGCTGAACGTCGGCCTTGGAGTGGTGGTGTGTGTGGCGCTGTATCTGCTGAGCGACGCGATTGCCGACGCGCTGAATAACCCGGAGCTGGCGCCGCTGATGCGGGCCCTGTCATTTGCCTTTATCCTGATCCCCCACGGACAACAGTTCCGCGCCCTGATGCAGAAGGAGCTGGAGTTCAGCAAAATCGGCATGATTGAAACCACCTCGGTGCTGGCCGGATTTACCTTCACCGTGGTGAGCGCCCATTTCTGGCCGCTGGCGATGACGGCGATCCTTGGATATCTGGTTAACAGTGCGGTGCGTACTCTGCTGTTTGGCTATTTTGGCCGCAAGATTTACCGTCCGGGGTTTCACTTCTCGCTGGCGTCGGTGGCCTCTAACCTGCGCTTTGGCGCGTGGCTGACCGCTGATAGCATCATCAACTATGTGAATACCAACCTTTCGACGCTGGTGCTGGCGCGTATGCTCGGCGCCAGCGTGGCCGGCGGCTTTAACCTTGCGTGGAACGTGGCGGTGGTGCCGCCGATGAAGCTCAACCCGATCATCACCCGGGTGCTGTTTCCGGCGTTCGCCAAAATTCAGGACGACACCGAGAAGCTGCGGGTGAACTTCTACAAGCTGCTGTCGGTGGTGGGAATTATCAACTTCCCGACGTTGCTGGGGCTGATGGTGGTCTCCGGCAACCTGGTGCCGCTGGTGTTTGGTGAGAAGTGGGTAAGCATTGTTCCGGTTCTGCAGTTGCTGTGCGTGGTGGGCCTGCTGCGTTCGGTCGGCAACCCAATTGGATCGCTGCTGATGGCAAAGGCCCGCGTCGATATCAGCTTCAAATTCAACGTCTTTAAAACCTTTCTGTTTATTCCGGCGATCGTCATCGGCGCCCTGATGGCGGGCGCGATGGGGGTGACGCTGGGCTTCCTGCTGGTGCAAATCATCAACACCGTCTTGAGCTACTTCGTGATGATTAAACCGGTGCTGGGTTCCAGCTACCGCCAGTACATTCTGAGCCTGTGGCTGCCGTTTTATCTCTCTATACCCACGCTTGCGCTGAGCTATGCCCTGGGCGTGGTGCTGAGCGGCCATCTGCCGCTGGCATTGCTGCTCGCCGTACAGGTGGCGGCCGGGGTGTTGGCCTTTGCGGTGATGATCGTGCTGTCACGCAATGGGCTGGTGGTGGAGATGAAGCGCCAGTTTTGTCGCGGCGAGAAGATGAAAACACTGCTTCGCGCAGGCTAATTTTAAGAGGTCATGATGAAATTATTGATTCTGGGCAACCATACCTGCGGCAACCGCGGTGACAGCGCGATCCTGCGCGGCTTACTGGATGCTATTCACACCCTGGCGCCTGAAACCGACGTTGATGTGATGAGCCGCTACCCGGTGAGCTCCTCCTGGCTGCTGAACCGTCCGGTAATGGGCGATCCGCTGTACAGCCAGATGAAACAGCACAACAGCGCCGCGGGCGTAGTGGGGCGGGTGAAAAAAGTGCTGCGCCGCCGCTATCAGCATCAGGTGCTGCTCTCAAGAGTGACCGACACCGGCAAGCTGCGCAATATCGCCATCGCCCAGGGCTTTACCGATTTTGTCCGTTTGCTCTCCGGCTACGATGCCATTATCCAGGTGGGCGGGTCGTTCTTTGTCGATCTGTACGGTGTGCCGCAGTTCGAGCATGCCCTCTGCACCTTTATGGCGAAAAAACCGCTGTTTATGGTCGGGCACAGCGTCGGGCCGTTCCAGGATCCGCAGTTCAACCAGCTGGCGAACCACGTGTTTGGCCACTGCGATGCGCTGATCCTGCGCGAATCGGTGAGCCTGAACCTGATGCAGCGCAGCGAAATTGACACCCGTAAAGTGGAGCAGGGGGTCGATACCGCCTGGCTGGTTGATCATCAGGACGCCAGTTTTACCCCCAGCTATGCGGTACAGCACTGGCTGAGCGTGGCGAAGCAGCAGAAGACCGTCGCCATCACCCTGCGCGAGCTGGCACCTTTTGATAAGCGACTGGGCACCACCCAGGCTGCGTATGAGAAAGCCTTTGCCGAGGTGGTCAACCGGGTGCTGGCGAGCGGTTACCAGGTGCTGGCGCTTTCGACCTGTACCGGGATCGACAGCTACAACAAGGATGACCGGATGGTGGCGCTGAACCTGCGTGAGCACGTCAGCGATCCGTCGCGCTATCACGTGGTGATGGATGAACTGAACGATCTGGAGATGGGCAAACTGCTCGGCGCCTGCGAGCTGACGGTGGGTACGCGTCTGCATTCGGCGATTATCTCCATGAACTTTGGCACCCCCGCGATCGCCATTAACTACGAGCACAAATCTGCCGGGATTATGCAGCAGTTAGGCATGCCGGAGATGGCGGTGGATATCCGCCATCTGCTGGATGGCTCGCTGAGCGCGACGGTAGCCGATACGCTGGGGCAACTGCCTGCCATTAACGAACGCCTGGCAGTGGCGGTTAACGCCGAGCGTGAGAACGGTATCCGGATGGTGAAATCGGTGCTGGACAGGGTAGGGGGGGATAAATGAAGGTTGGTTTCTTCTTACTGAAATTTCCGCTTTCGTCCGAAACCTTCGTCCTGAACCAGATCACCGCGTTTATAGATATGGGTTATGACGTGGAGATTATCGCCCTGCAAAAGGGCGATACCCGGAATACGCATGCCGCCTGGACGCAGTACGATCTGGCCAGCAAAACCCGCTGGCTGCAGGATGAGCCCCAGGGCAAGCTTGCGAAACTGCGTTATCGCGCCCGCCAGACTCTGCGCGGGCTGCATCGCCCGGGGACCTGGCGGGCGCTGAATGTTGCCCGCTATGGCGCCGAGTCGCGCAACCTGATCCTCTCCTCTATTTGCGGCCAGACCGCGCAGACCTGGCGGGCGGACGTGTTTATCGCCCACTTTGGCCCGGCAGGCGTGACGGCAGCCAAGCTGCGCGAGCTGGGCGTTATCGACGGCAAAATCGCCACGGTATTTCATGGGATCGATATCTCGAGCCGCGAGGTGCTGGATCATTACACCCCTGAATATCAGCAGCTGTTTCAGCGCGGCGACATGATGCTGCCGATCAGCGACCTGTGGGCCGGACGGCTGCAAACCATGGGCTGTCCGCCGGAGAAGATTGCGGTCTCCCGGATGGGTGTGGACATGCAGCGCTTTTCTCCGCGTCCGGTGAAGGTGCCGGGCAAGCCCCTGCAGATCGTCTCCGTGGCGCGTCTTACCGAGAAAAAAGGGCTCCACGTGGCGATTGAAGCCTGCCGTCAGCTGAAAGCGCGCGGGGTGGATTTTCACTATCGTATTCTCGGGATTGGCCCCTGGGAGCGCCGCCTGCGCACCTTGATTGAACAATATCAGCTGGAATCCTGCGTCGAGATGCCGGGGTTTAAGCCCAGCCACGAAGTGAAGGCCATGCTTGATGAGGCGGACGTGTTTTTGCTTCCCTCCATTACTGGCGCGGATGGCGATATGGAAGGTATTCCGGTGGCGCTGATGGAGGCGATGGCGGTGGGGATCCCGGTGGTGTCCACGCTGCACAGCGGGATCCCGGAGCTGATCGAGACCGATCGTTCCGGCTGGCTGGTGGCCGAAAATAATCCCGAGGCGCTGGCCGATCGGCTGGCGACCTTTGGCGATATCGCGCATGAGGCGCTTTCGCCGGTGGTGCACAACGCGCGCCGCAAGGTGGAGACTGATTTCAATCAGCAGCTGATCAACCGGCAGTTAGCCACTCTGCTTCAAACGCTTTAAACGGAGGCTGTATGCCGAAAGAAATGACGCGCCGCGCGTTTGTCACTACCTGCAGCGTACTGGCGGCAGCTCCCCTCGTGGGCGTGCGGGCCGCGACTGCGGGCGGCACGGTGGACATTCGCCAGTACAATCGTCGTGACTGGATCGCGGCCTTTAAGCAGGCTTTTACCGAAGGCGACACGGTGGTGGTGCCGGCCGGACTGACCTGCGATAACATCAATACCGCTATTTTCATCCCCGAAGGCAAAACGCTGCATATTCGCGGTGCGATGACCGGCAACGGAAGAGGGCGGCTGGTGCTGCAGGACGGCAGCAAGGTGATCGGCGAAGGGAAGGGGCGCACCGAAAATATCACGCTGGACGTGCGCGGCTCCGACTGCGTAATCCAGGGTCTGGCGATGAGCGGTTATGGCCCGGTGACCCAGATCTATATCGGCGGTAAAAAACCAAAGGTGATGCGTAACCTGCTGATCGACAAGCTGACCGTCACGAAAGCCAACTATGCAATTTTGCGCCAGGGCTTTCATACTCAGATGGACGGCGTGACCATCACTAACGGCCACTTTAGCTATCTGCAGGGTGACGCTATCGAGTGGAACGTGGCGATTAACGATCGCAATATCCTGATTTCTGACCACGTTATCGACCATATCGACTGTACCAACGGCAAAATTAACTGGGGCATCGGCATTGGCCTTGCGGGGAGCACTTATGACAACGCCTACCCGGAAGATCAGGCGGTAAAGAACTTCGTGGTCGCCAATATCACCGGCAGCAATTGCCGCCAGCTGGTGCATGTTGAGAACGGCAAACACTTTATTATTCGTAATGTTAAAGCACGAAATATCACTCCCGACTTCAGCAAAAAAGCGGGGATCGATAACGCAACGGTGGCGATATACGGCTGTGATAATTTTGTTATCGATAATGTGGAGATGACCGACAGCGCGGGGATGCTAATTGGCTACGGGGTGATCAAAGGCAATTATTTGTCGATACCGCAAAATTTCCGGCTCAATGATATACATCTGGATAACCAAAATCTTACCCGCAAATTACGCGGGATCCAGATCTCCTCCGGCAATGCGACCTCATTTGTGGCCATTACTAACCTCGAGATGAAGCGCGCATCTCTTGAGCTGCATAACAAGCCTCAGCATCTTTTTATGCGCAATATCAATGTGATGCAGGATGCGAGTATCGGACCTGCTCTGGCGCTGAACTTCGATTTGCGCAAAGACGTGCGCGGTAAATTTATGGCTAAAGAAGAGACGCTGCTGTCGCTGGCGAACGTTAAAGCCGTTAATGAGAAAGGTCAAAGTTCGGTCGATATCGACCGGGTTGATCAGCATACGGTGAAGGCGGAAGGGCTGAATTTTACTCTGCCGAAGCGCTGATTATTTAGCCATTGCCACTTTGCGAAGATTCCTGGAATTAATGCCAGGTGATTCGGATTGCTACTACTGTAATTTGCGCGGCAGCTGCGTAACATCAAATCCAGAATTGCAGCAAATCGTGCTGGCGAAAACAGGTTAAAGAGCTATAATTCGGCAACCATTTTTAAGGTGGAAGAAACATGATTAATTTGAAAGCGGTCATTCCGGTAGCGGGTCTGGGCATGCATTTGCTCCCGGCCACAAAAGCCATTCCTAAAGAGATGCTGCCGATCGTTGACAAGCCGATGATTCAGTACATCGTCGACGAGATTGTTGCTGCAGGGATCAAAGAAATCGTTCTGGTCACCCATTCTTCCAAGAATGCGGTAGAAAACCACTTCGACACCTCCTACGAACTTGAAGCCCTTCTGGAGCAGCGCGTTAAGCGTCAGCTGCTGGCAGAAGTGCAATCGATCTGCCCGCCAGGCGTGACCATTATGAACGTTCGCCAGGCGCAACCGCTGGGTCTGGGGCATTCCATTCTGTGCGCGCGCCCGGTTGTGGGTGACAACCCGTTTGTGGTCGTATTACCGGACATTATTCTCGATAACGCCTCCGCCGATCCGCTGCGCTACAACCTGGCGGCGATGGTGGCGCGTTTCAACGAGACCGGCCGCAGCCAGGTGCTGGCGAAGCGCATGAAAGGCGACCTGTCCGAATACTCGGTTATCCAGACTAAAGAGCCGCTGGATTCCGAAGGGAAAGTCAGCCGTATCGTTGAGTTTATCGAGAAACCGGATCAGCCGCAGACGCTTGATTCTGATCTGATGGCCGTGGGGCGTTATGTATTAAATGCTGAAATCTGGGCCGAACTGGAACGTACTGAGCCAGGTGCCTGGGATCGTATTCAACTGACAGATGCTATCGCTGAAATGGCGAAGAAACAGTCCGTCGATGCCATGCTAATGACCGGCGAAAGCTACGACTGCGGTAAGAAAATTGGCTACATGCAAGCTTTTGTTCAATACGGCCTGCGTAACCATAAAGAAGGTCAGAAGTTCCGGGAAAGCATGAAGAAATTATTAACTAACGATTAATATCCGGTTAGCGTATTCGAAACGGCAGTGGATCATTCAGGAACCTAATCGGTTCTGATGAATGCCACTGCCGTTTTGTATTTCTGAATATATTCTTAAATTTCAGTCGGTTAGTTGCTGGTTTTTTGTATAGTAAGCCTGTTTTTTTCCCTTGTTTCTACAGGCATTTAATACGACAATTATTGGCTGACTTGCCGGTAATCCGGCGTGCCATTTGTTGTCTTCAGACCGCAAAGAAAGTCCACATTCTGACCATGCTCAGTGCTCTGGTAGCTGTTAAGCCAGGGGCGGTAGCGTGGTTGTTTTCTGGCATGGTGCTCCAGTGCCGTTCCAGAATTCATTATCCGATCTCTTCATTTAACGGAAATTAACGCGTGAAAATTCTTGTTACGGGTGGTGCTGGTTTTATTGGCTCTGCGGTTGTACGACATATTATTCAAAACACTCTGGATGAAGTGGTTAATGTCGATAAATTGACCTATGCCGGTAACCTGGAATCACTGGCTGAGGTGAGCAGTAGCCAGCGTTACGTTTTTGAGCATGCTGATATCTGCGATAAAGCGGCCATGGAACGTATTTTTGCGGAGCATAAGCCGGATGCGGTGATGCATCTGGCGGCAGAAAGCCACGTTGATCGGTCTATTACCGGCCCGGCTGCATTTATCGAGACCAATATTGTCGGTACTTATGTACTGCTCGAAGCCGCCAGAGCCTATTGGTCAATGCTTACCGAAGAGGCGAAACAAGCATTTCGCTTCCATCATATTTCCACTGACGAAGTGTATGGCGATTTGCCGCATCCTGATGAGCACACTGCCGGTACTGAGCTGCCGCTGTTTACGGAAGAAACGGCCTATGCGCCAAGCAGCCCGTATTCCGCCTCTAAGGCATCAAGCGATCACCTGGTGCGCGCATGGTTACGTACCTACGGATTCCCGACCATTGTCACCAACTGTTCGAATAACTACGGGCCTTATCATTTTCCTGAAAAGCTGATCCCTCTGGTGATTTTGAATGCGTTGGATGGGAAAGCGCTGCCTATATATGGCAAAGGCGATCAGATCCGTGACTGGCTGTATGTTGAGGATCACGCGCGTGCGCTGTACACCGTTGTGACCACTGGCGTTGTAGGTGAGACCTACAACATTGGCGGCCATAATGAGAAGCAGAACCTGGAAGTGGTTCACACCATTTGTAATTTGCTCGATGAGATCGTACCGAAAGACGGCTCTTATCGCGATCAGATCACCTATGTGGCTGACCGTCCGGGGCATGACCGCCGTTACGCCATTGATGCTGAGAAGATTAACCAGACACTGGGGTGGAAACCGCAGGAGACGTTTGAAAGCGGGATCCGTAAAACCGTGGAATGGTATCTGGCTAATACCCAATGGGTAGAAAATGTGAAAAGCGGCAATTATCAGTCGTGGATAGAGCAGAATTACGGAGAACGTCAGTAGAGAATATCCTGTTGTTCGGTAAAACAAGGTGGTGGACTGGGAATCCGCTCAAGTAGTTAGGTAGCCTGGGTGCCGTCGATGTTCTATCCAGCGAATATTACGGTTATTTCATTAATCCTGAAGGCATTGTGGAAACCGAAAACTGCTTCAAGTTAGATGTTATCAAGGACACCACCGTACATAGCAACGCTGAACTGGAGCAATTCTTGAACGCGATAAGCGTTGAGTCATGTATGTAAGAAGCTGCCAAAATTGGTACTTGGGTTGAATATTATTCGACTGACTATGTTTTAACCGGCGACGGAGAAATCCTATGGTTTGAAACAGAGGCCACTGCACCATAGAATTTTTACGGTGAAACCAAACTGGCCGGTAAGAAAGAGTGCCAGGCAGCTACGCTCGTCACTTAATTTTTATCACGAGTATGGTTCAAACAGGTAAAGATAATTAATTTGGCAAATCGATGCTATGTTATTGCCAAGAATTGCGCGGAAATGATAGGTCACTAACGATTAGCAAATGAATTCCACTGGGCGCAGAGCTGCTAGCAAATTTTACTGCCTATGCGAAACGTGTTGCGCCGAAGAGAACTGGAGAGGACGGGTTTAATCAATTGGTGCCGATTAGCGCGAAGCCCTGGCATGATTATGCGGCCCTGGTATTTAATGAAGCCTATAAGGCAGACATTGAACTATCAAACACCCAACTTAATGCGGTTTCTGGCAGTGCTTACCTAACTCCGGCATGTTGCCACAATAAGTCCCGGTTAAAATTCTATAATAACCGCATAACATTAATATATTGAAATAAAATTATATGAGCTTAATTAAAAATAGCATGTGGAATTTAGGTGGGTATGTAATACCTTCCCTTATTATTATTCCATCCTTAGGCTATCTTGCCAGGGTTTTAGGACCAGAACTTTTTGGTATTTATACAATCGCGATAGCGATTGTGGGTTATGCTGGGATATTTGATGTTGGAATAAGTAGAGCGATTATTCGTGAAATAGCCTTATATAGGAACGATAAGCAAGAGCGAAAAAAAATAATATCAACAGCATCAGTTTTTATACTGACGTTCAGTAGCGTATGTATGATTTTACTGTACTTAAATATGGCCGAGTTAGTTAGGCTGTTGAATGTATCTGAAAAATATTTCTCAGAAGTCTTATTATCATTAAAGCTGCTATTATTAACTATACCTTTCTTCTTGATTAATCAATTATGGCTTTCAATACTTGAAGGCGATGAAAAATTTGCAAATATTAATCTACAACGAACAATCAGTAGTTCAATGATCGCAGGATTACCGGCAGTGTTTGTTATTTTTATGCACTCATTGTATTCAGCGATATTAGGATTGGTGATAGCAAGGTTGCTATCACTATTAATAACTTACTTGGTTGTGTTACACTCTAAAATAGAACTAGGATTTACCTTTCATAAAAATACCTTCAAAAGATTAATTTTTTTCGGAGGATGGATTACTGTCAGTAATATCATTAGTCCTGTTATGGTATATTTTGACCGTTTTATCGTCTCAAATGTTATCGGTGCAGCATCCGTTGCTTTTTACACTATTCCTTCAGAAGCGGTATCCAGATTAGGAATTTTGCCAGCAGCACTATCCAGGGCTATCTTTCCAAAGCTTAGTAGTCTAAAAAATCAGAATGATATACGCGGTCAACTTTCACTTTCATATAAATTAGCGTGCGCTACATGCTTGCCCGTTGTGATTTTTGGAATTATTTTTTCTCCTCAGATAATATACTATTGGATGGGGGCCGGCTACGTTGAAAATTGTGTCCCTGTATTACGTATTTTATTAGTTGGTTTTTTCTTTAATAGTATCGCACAAATTCCTTTTGCCTCAATTCAGGCTGCTGGAAAGGCGAGAACAACGGCATTACTTCATTGTGCTGAAATTGCGCCATATTTGCTTTTCCTTTACTTCATGATCGACCATTTTGGGATCATTGGAGCAGCATATGCATGGAGCGCAAGAATGCTAATTGATTGTGTGATTTTATTAATGTTAGCTGTAAGAACACACTCATTCAAGTAAGGCGAGATATGTACAATGTAATTATGGCAACATATAATGGCGAGAAATATGTTGTTGAGCAATTAGACAGTATTGTTAATCAAACTATTTTACCTCGCAGCATTATCATAAGAGATGATTGTTCAACCGACAATACTTGTTCTATTATCCGTGAATATATAAAAAACTATAGAGGAAGTGTTAGGTTTAATATAATAGAGCCATCTCAAAATTTAGGTTACGTTAAAAATTTTGATGTCTTATCAAGAGCTGCGGATGCGGAAATTGTTTTCTTTTGTGATCAAGATGATGTCTGGGTTAAAAACAAAGCTGAGATTATTTTAAATAAATTTAACGAGAATGCTTCTTTGAATTTGATATTCAGCGATGCAGAATTAGTCAATGATAAACTAGAAGAGATAGGATTACTCTGGAATTGCATCGGCTTCAATTTTGATAAAGATAGAATTACATTAGCTAGATTACATAAGAAAAGCGTTGTAACTGGAGCGACAATGGCTTGTCGAAGGGCGTTCTTACATACATTAGTCCCTTTTCCTGAAGATGTGCCTCATGATCTCTGGCTTTCTGCTTGTTCGACATTTCAAGGTTCAATCGGTATTTGCAAAGAGCCTTTAATAAAATATCGACAGCATTCTAATAATCAAATTGGTGTTAGAGAAAGCAATTTCCTTCAAAAGATATTAACTCCATTTAAATCCAATAAAATTAAATTTAGAGTTCAACATTATAAGAATAATTATCAAATTAACGAAGCAATGGCTTCTTTTATTCCAAATTATAGAGATAGTACAGAGCATAAAGAAATTATGATGTTTTTGACTTTCGTTGGCAGAATCTATCAGATCGATTTTTACAAGCATGATAATAAATATTCACATTTCGATACCATAAAGGCATATGTCAAATATAATGATAAGAAACATATTCTCTTTAATCTAATTGACTTTTTCTGGGTTCACATAGCTGGTTTTAAACAGGGGGGAGGTAAATGAAACTTAAATTATTAGTCGTAATGTATAACAAAAAATTAATCGATAATGTTACGATTAAAAGTGCAAAATTAGCTGAAGAATCATTTCATGATTTTGAAATTATCGTTTGGGATAATAGTACAGACAGTGAGCTTCATGCTTGTAATGAAAAATTTGCAAAAGAAATGTCGTTAACTTACTTGTCTGATAATGAGAATTCAAAATTAAGTTATATTTATAATAAAATCACAAGTGAATTTCAATTTGATTACTTGATCATTTCAGATGATGACTCTGAATATAGTGAAGAATATTTTGACCATTTGAAAAAATCACTTCAAAATGATCCAATCGTTACGATTCCAAGAGTTTATGTTACTAATAAATTACGTAGCCCAGCAAGAATGGGATTAATAGTTGGTAAACATCTTGATAGTATTGTTCCAGGTATGCACAAGAATCTAATAGCTATCACTAGTGGTATGGTTATTTCTTCCAAACTAAAAGGGATAATGTCTCCTGTTTTTGATGAAAATTTATCTTTTTATGGTGTTGATACTGAATTTTTTCTGAGATTGTCAGAACATAATATATCTGTGAATGTTATGGATGTAGATTTGGTGCATGAGATGTCAATGCATAGTGAAAGTTATAAATTAACAAAAAAAGATCTCCCTAATAACTTTAGGTATTTAAATAATAAAAAAGCAACTATCTATATTTGTAATAAGAAATCATACTGGCGTGGAATTCTTGCACGGGTATATTATGTTTTATATGAATTTTTAAAGATTAAGTAAAACTACTAAAAGAACATTTCATGATAATATTTCAGTTGACAGATATAATTGTAACTATCTTTTTGCTTTCTACGTTGATAACACTTGGATTAAAAAAGAACGTTACGGCTTTTATTTCATTATTGACAGTGCTGTATTGTTATTATGATTGGGTGTATTTGCAATTAAAGCATTACACTAACTATGAAATGTTTTTTCTATCAGGATATTCCAAAGAAATAGCAATATATTTGCTAATGACATTTTTCGTATTTTATACAGCAAGTAATAAAAAGAAGATTGCTACTGTTATGCCAGCTATATTGCTAATAATGCTGGCATCGATAATGGGGATTTTAAATCAAGACTTTTCTGCATTTCTGGTGGGTTTTAATTCCTATATTCCCATGTTGTTAATGTCGTTTGTTTTCAGGGTGTGTGATCGTGAAATTGACATCACAAAATATTTATATTGTGTAATGCTCACAGTTGTTATTCCTAATGTTGTTTACTCTATTTATCAATTTGTTTATTACAAACAATTAGAAGATTTTTGGTTCTACGATTCGTTTATGCATTCCGGATTCGAATTGAACGAGTGGGACTACTTCCGTGATAATGCGGTGCGAGTTTTTGGTTTCTTTAGTAATACCCTATCATTGACCTTTTTCTGTTTCTTTACACTTTTAGGTGTTTTGACCTATATAAAGAGAGGTAAATTGGTATTAACTTCTTTTGCATTAATACCAATGTTCCTGTCTGGAACACGAACCGTGTTTATCAGTTTATTCGTATATATTATGTTAATGCTTATATATAAAATTAAAATGCCGACAGGATTAAAAAAGCATCTATATGTATTTACATGGGCTTCTGCGTTTATAAGCACTTTATTAATTATTTTAACGCTCAGTTCGGAAGCCTCGTCTTTAGGAAGAGTTGTTCAATGGCAAAACGCGATCAATGAACTTATTTTACATCCATTAGGGCACGGTATAGGGTATGCTGGTGTAGGCCTCACAATTTGGCCAGATTCGAATGTCATTGCATTTATTTACATGGTCGGGTGCATCGCGATTGGGGGAATTATTTATACTGTGTATAAGATCTCCAGAAAACTATCGTTGAGTCAAAATTTATCTTTTTTGTTTATCCTATTAGCATTATTTGTTGCAATGTATCAAAATGTGAGCGCAGTTATTATGCTGCCAATCATCGCTCTTATTATTGATAAAAGAACACCTGTTTCGAATCTCAGATTAAATGATAATGAATCCTGATTTTGTTCAACAGTAATACGTAAAAGAAATTTTGATTAAATAAAGCACTGGACAGTTATGAAAAACGAAATAAACATAGTAGGTGAAAGAAAATATTATTTTGTTCATCTTTATAATGATTTTAGTGGAAGCCCTAGAGTATTACGTGAAATGGTTGAAATATTGCCAGGTAATCGTCACGTAATTACAAGTAATACCAACGGGATTTTATCTGGAATAAATGATGTCAAATATAGTCATTTTAACTATCTTCCAGCAAGTAATCTTGTGGTTAAGTTGTTAGCATATTTAATTGCCAACATGAAAATTTTTTTTATATTGCTAAGGCTTCTTCGTGAAAACAAAAGAGATAGTAATTATGTAATTGTTAATACTATGCTACCCTTCGGAGCTATGCTGGCTTCTAAAATAACAAAGTCCACACTGACATCTTATGTTCACGAAACTTCAATAAAGCCTTTTATATTAAAAAAGTTCCTAAGAAAAATCATTGAGTTGTGTGCTGATAATGTTGTTTTTGTCTCTAAGTTTCTGTATGAAAAAGAATTTTTTAAACAAATATCAAAGCAACAAGTAATTTACAATCCTTTGAGCCCTCATTTAATTTCAGAAAGCAAAGATATTGATTTCTTGGCGAAATTCAATGATAGGAACGTGATTTTCATTTCGTCTTTACTTGAATGCAAAGGAGTTAAAGATTTTATTCAAATAGCAGAGTTATCTTTTAGCGCGAATGATAATATAGTCTTTACCCTTGTATTGAATTGTACTGAAAAGCAGCTACATGATTTTTTAAAAGACACTCCTCTTCCGGAAAATATTGTTTTATTTAGGCGTCCAGCTGATTTGAGAAGATTGTATTTATCTTCGGCTATTGTTTTGAATTTAACAAATCCAAATCAGTGGTTAGAAACTTTTGGATTAACTTTGGCTGAAGGGATGGCGAATGGATCGATACCGATTGGACCTGAACTTGGCGGCCCTGTTGAATTAATAGACGAAACGTGCGGCTTTAATATTATTCATAGTGACCATGCATCAATCAGAAATAAAATTTTGTATGTCTTGTCAGATGTGGAAATATTTGAGTTCTATGCAAAAAATGCCAAAGCAAAGAGTGAGGTTTTTTCTCTGGAAGTATACAAAGATAGAATTTTAAATTTTATCGATAATTCCTTATGAAATTAATGAATATAAAATGAAGAAAATATCTATTGTTGGCATTGCTGGAATTCCAGCCTGCTATGGCGGGTTTGAAACACTCGTGGAGAATCTTACCCAATATTCATCGGGTCGTGTTAGCTATACTGTCTTTTGTTCTGGAAAAATCTATGCTGAAAGGCTTAAGGAACATAATGGAGCTAATCTAAAATATATCAATCTGCACGCGAATGGTATGCAGAGTATCCCTTACGATATTATTTCACTCTTTCAGTCAAGAAAGTCAGATGTAATATTAATATTGGGGGTTTCAGGATGTATTGCACTACCTTTAATTCGCATGATATCAAAAGCTAAAATAATAACGAATATAGATGGGCTTGAATGGAAGCGTAATAAGTGGAATGCGGCTATTAAATTTTTTTTGAAGTTTTCAGAAAGGATGGCTGTTAAGTTTTCTGATGTTGTTATTGCTGATAATTATCAGATTACCAAATATGTAAAAGAAAGTTACGATGTTAATGCAGAGACAATCGCTTATGGTGGCGATCATGTTTTAACAGGTGGTGAGATTGGCATCTCCAGTAATTATTATCTTTCACTTTGCCGTATTGAACCTGAAAATAACGTCGAGATGATTCTGGAGACTTTTTCAAGGACGCAAAAGAATTTGAAATTTGTCGGCAATTGGAACAGTAGTGATTTCGGGAAAAGAATGATTAAAAAATATTCTGAATTTACTAATATTGAAATGATTGCACCTGTTTATAATCTTGATGAGTTATTTGTTCTTCGTTCGAAGTGTAAGGGTTATGTGCACGGGCATTCTGCCGGCGGGACAAATCCTTCTTTAGTTGAAATTATGCACTTTGCAAAACCTGTTTTTGCGTTCGATTGTTCTTTTAATCGATACACTACTGATAATAGAGCGATTTATTTTGCTGATACAGTTGATTTAGTTGATAAATTAACTGATGAAGAATTGTTATCTGCTGAAATGCAGGAATGCGCATTGTCCATGCAAGAAATTGCGAGAACAAGATATACATGGAAGACTATTGCTGAAAGTTATGAAGCACTTTATTAAAAATGACGTATTACACATCCTACACATATAGGTTAACATCTAAGTCACTTTTCAAGCCGCACATAGGTTGCGGTGACCACACCTGACAGGAGTATGTAATGTCCAAGCAACAGATCGGCGTCGTCGGTATGGCAGTGATGGGGCGCAACCTGGCGCTCAATATCGAAAGCCGTGGTTATACCGTCTCCGTATTCAATCGCTCTCGTGATAAAACCGAAGAAGTGATTGCAGAGAACCCGGGCAAAAAACTGGTTCCTTTCTATACGGTTCAGGAGTTTGTTGAATCCCTGGAAACGCCTCGTCGGATCCTGTTAATGGTGAAAGCAGGCGCTGGCACAGATGCAGCTATCGACTCCCTGAAGCCGTATCTGGAAAAAGGCGACATCATCATTGATGGCGGTAATACCTTCTACCATGACACCATTCGTCGTAACCGTGAACTGTCTGCTGAAGGCTTCAACTTTATCGGTACCGGTGTTTCCGGTGGTGAAGAGGGTGCCCTGAAAGGCCCATCTATCATGCCTGGCGGTCAGAAAGATGCCTATGAGCTGGTAGCGCCTATTCTGACTAAGATTGCTGCGGTTGCTGAAGACGGTGAGCCGTGTGTGACCTACGTTGGTCCAGATGGTGCAGGTCACTATGTGAAGATGGTTCATAACGGTATTGAATACGGTGACATGCAGCTGATCGCTGAAGCCTACTCTCTGCTGAAAGGCGGTCTGAACCTCTCTAATGAAGAGCTGGCGCAAACCTTCACCGAGTGGAACAACGGCGAACTGAGTAGCTACCTGATCGACATTACCAAAGACATCTTCACCAAGAAAGATGAAGAGGGTAAATACCTGGTCGACGTCATTCTGGATGAAGCGGCGAACAAAGGTACCGGTAAATGGACCAGCCAGAGCTCTCTGGATCTCGGCGAGCCTCTGTCTCTGATTACAGAATCTGTATTCGCACGTTATATCTCTTCCCTGAAAGAGCAGCGTGTTGCCGCCTCTAAAGTACTGAGCGGCCCACAGGCCAAGCCAGCGGGCGATAAAGCAGAATTTATCGAGAAAGTCCGTCGCGCACTGTACCTGGGTAAACTCGTCTCTTATGCGCAGGGCTTCTCACAGTTGCGTGCTGCATCTGATGAGAACAACTGGGATCTGAATTACGGCGAAATCGCGAAGATCTTCCGTGCCGGCTGCATCATTCGTGCGCAGTTCCTGCAGAAAATCACCGATGCTTATGCAGAAAACGCGGGTATTGCTAACCTGCTGCTGGCTCCGTACTTCAAGCAAATTGCTGACGATTATCAGCAAGCGCTGCGCGACGTGGTTGCCTATGCGGTACAGAACGGTATTCCGGTTCCAACCTTCTCTGCTGCAGTGGCGTACTACGACAGCTACCGTGCTGCTGTACTGCCAGCTAACCTGATTCAGGCGCAGCGTGACTACTTTGGTGCGCACACCTACAAGCGCACTGATAAAGAAGGTGTGTTCCACACCGAATGGCTGGATTAATCTGATTTAACTCAGTCATATAGCGAAGCCCGGCGAAATCAGCCGGGTTTTTTTACGTCTACGATCCCCATGTTTTCTCGGTTAACCAATACACTGCAGTTTTCACTAGTTAAAAATTCCGATATTTCTCTATTCTCTAGTCATTTCAGCTGCTTGACATCAACTTAGCATACGCGCTAAAAACCTCACATCTGCTTATTACGGTGGCGCGGTCGTCGCTCCCTGACACTCACTCATATAGAAGTTGAATGAATGAAAATAACAATCTCCGGAACAGGTTATGTTGGTCTCTCAAATGGGATCCTGATTGCGCAACACCATGAAGTGGTGGCACTGGATATCGTGCAAGCTAAAGTGGATATGTTGAACCAGAAAATTTCTCCCATTGTTGATAAAGAGATCCAGGAATATCTGACCTACAAACCACTGAATTTTCGTGCAACCACGGATAAAGCAGATGCGTATCGCGATGCTGATTTTGTGATTATTGCGACGCCGACGGATTACGATCCAAAAACGAACTATTTTAATACCTCAAGCGTAGAAGCGGTGATCAAGGATGTGACGGAACTCAACCCTAACGCCGTGATGATCATCAAATCGACCATCCCTGTCGGCTTCACCCAATCGATTAAAGAAGAGCTGGGTATCGATAATGTCATTTTCTCACCGGAGTTCCTGCGTGAGGGGAGGGCATTGTACGATAACCTGCATCCATCGCGCATTGTCATCGGTGAGCGCTCAGCGCGTGCTCAACGCTTTGCTGCTCTGTTGCAGGAAGGTGCGATCAAGAAAGATATCGATGTGCTGTTCACCGATGCAACTGAAGCTGAGGCCATCAAGCTCTTTGCCAATACCTATCTGGCGATGCGCGTGGCCTATTTTAACGAGTTGGACAGCTATGCGGAGAGCCTGGGGTTGAACTCCCGGCAGATCATCGAAGGCGTTTGCCTGGATCCGCGTATCGGCAACCACTACAACAATCCATCCTTTGGTTATGGGGGTTACTGCCTGCCGAAAGATACCAAACAGCTGCTGGCTAACTATCAATCGGTACCAAACAACATCATCTCAGCAATCGTGGATGCTAACCGCACCCGTAAAGACTTTATCGCTGATTCGATCCTGGCGCGCCACCCTAAAGTGGTCGGGGTGTATCGTCTGATAATGAAGAGCGGGTCAGATAACTTCCGCGCGTCGTCCATTCAGGGGATTATGAAGCGAATCAAGGCCAAGGGAATCCAGGTCATTATTTACGAACCGGTGATGAAAGAAGATCACTTCTTCCACTCACGCGTGGTTCGCGACCTGGACACTTTTAAGAAAGAAGCGGATGTAATTATGTCCAATCGTATGGCGGAAGAGCTGTCTGATGTGGCGGATAAAGTCTATACCCGCGATCTGTTTGGCAGTGATTGAATCTTATTACCTGCATAAAAAATGCCCGGCAGCGCTGCCGGGCATTTTTTGCGCTTGTTAACCGTGGTACTGGTTGTCGACAATGTGGCGGCCTTGGCCGGGAGAGTAATATCTAAACATTATCTTTTCTTTATAGCTTATCGGATTCCTATAGAAAATCCGACAACAATCGATAAACTATGCCGTAACTTTTTCTTTGCGCTTTTTGCCTTCTAAGGATTATATGACGCACAACAACAATAACGCGGTCATGCGAAGCAATGACCCTGAGCAGATTGATTTGATTGATCTATTGGTACAGCTTTGGCGCGGAAAATGGTTGATTGCCACCTTTATCGCCCTCGCCATTGTGCTTGCCGTAGCCTACCTCGCATTTGCCAAAGAAAAATGGACTTCCACAGCCATTATCACCGAGCCTGATGCGGCGCAGATCGGTAGCTACAGTAACGCGCTGAATATCTTGTATGGTACTGCAGCACCAAAGTTGAGTGATATACAGGAGAGTGTCATCACGCGTTATAACGCGTCTTTCTCCGCATTGTCGCAAACGCTGGCAAACCTGGAGGTACCGGAGAAGCTAACGATTGAATCTGTTGTAAAAGACAAGTCTTTACCTTTAAAAGTGAGCTATGTAAATGGTTCGGCCGAAGCGGCACAGAAACAGGTCGCACAGTACATTCAGCAGGTTGATGAGCAGATTCAGAAAGAGCTCGAAGTTGACCTGAACGATAACATCAAGCAGCAGGTGGCTACCCTGAACGATACGCTGACAAACCAGCAGGCGATCGCCCAGGAGCAGAAAGATCTGCGTATTAAGCAGGTCGCCGAAGCGCTGAAGTATGCCGAAGCCGCAAATATAACCAGCCCGAAAATTCAGCAGACCCAGGATGTTACCCAGGAGACGATGTTCCTGTTAGGTACCGAAGCATTACAATCGATGATCGAACGTGAGGCTTCGCGTCCGCTGACGCTGTCAGACAGCTACTACCAGAATAAACAGAAATTACTGGATATTCAGAAGCTGAAAATCGACCCGACGTCCATCCATGCTTATCGCTATGTGATGAAGCCGGACCTGCCGATTCGTCGTGATAGCCCAAAACGTTCCCTGGTGCTTATCCTGGCGGTTCTGCTGGGTGGCATTATTGGCTCTGGCGTGGTGCTAGGCCGTAACGCAGTGCGTAACTACCAAAGCAAAGCCTGATACCGTCCTGAAAGCTGAAAAAAAACCGGGTTTCCCCGGTTTTTTTATTTGTGTCGCTGGCGTAGATTTTCAATCACTGCCGTTAAGTCCAGCTCCTGATCCTGCAGCAGTACCATCAGGTGGTACATCAGATCCGAGGCTTCATTGGTTAGCTCGTGCCGGTCGTTGACGGTCGCCGCCAGTGCGGTCTCCACGCCTTCTTCCCCCACTTTCTGTGCGATACGCTTGGTGCCGCTGGCGTACAGTTTCGCCGTGTAGGAGCTTTCCGGGTCGGCGTGCTTACGTTCAGCCAGCAGTTGCTCCAGTTGATACAGGAACAGCCACTGGTGGCTGGCGTCGCCAAAGCAGCTGCTGGTGCCCAGATGACAGGTTGGACCGACAGGGTTAACCAGTACCAGCAGGGTATCGTTATCACAGTCCGGGGTGATGCTCACGACATTCAGAAAGTGACCGGAGGTCTCGCCCTTAGTCCACAGGCGCTGTTTGGTGCGGGAGAAAAAGGTGACTTTGCCACTGTCGAGGGTCTTCGCCAGCGCGTCCTGATTCATATATCCCAGCATCAACATTTCGCCAGAAACCGCGTGCTGCACTACCACCGGCATCAATCCGTCGGTCTTTTCCCAGTCCAGATGCGCACGTTGTTGCTCTGTTAACATACCCTGATCTCCACGCCCTGATTTTTCAGGAACGTTTTTAACTCACCAATATTAATAATCTGCCTGTGGAACACTGATGCCGCCAGCGCACCGTCGACGTCGCTGTCGCGGAAGGCTTCGAGGAAGTGTTCCATCGTACCGGCGCCGCCAGAGGCGATCAGCGGCACATGGCATACATCGCGTACTTTTTTCAGCTGTTCCAGGTCATAGCCGTTACGCACGCCGTCCTGGTTCATCATGTTCAGCACGATCTCGCCTGCGCCGCGTTTCTGCACTTCCTGTACCCAGTCCAGGGTTTCCCACTGGGTCACGCGGGTGCGGCTTTCATCGCCGGTATATTGGTTGACGTGATATTTGCCGGTGGCCTCGTCAAACCAGGTATCAATTCCGACCACAATGCACTGCACGCCAAAACGATCCGCCAGGCGGGTGATCAGTGACGGATCGGCCAGCGCCGGGGAGTTGATTGAGATTTTATCCGCGCCGAACGAGAGGATTTTTGCTGCATCGTCCGCGGACTTGATGCCGCCTGCCACGCAGAAGGGAATATCAATCACTTCTGCGACGCGCGCGACCCAGCTTTTATCCACCACGCGTCCGTCGCTGGAGGCGGTGATATCGTAAAAGACCAGCTCATCAGCGCCTTCTTCGGCGTAGCGTTTTGCCAGCGGGACGATATCGCCAATAATCTCGTGATTGCGGAACTGCACGCCTTTCACGACCTGGCCATCACGCACGTCGAGACAAGGAATTATCCGTTTTGCCAGCATTGAATCGCCTCCGTTACCGTAAATTTGTCTTCCAGCAGGGCGCGTCCCACGATGACGCCGCGCACGCCCGTACCCCGCAGGGCGGCGATATCATTCAGATCGCCAATGCCGCCGGATGACTGGAACGCCACCTGCGGATAGCGGGCGCAGACTTCTTCGTACAGCGATACGTTGGATCCCGCCAGGGTGCCATCGCGGGAGATATCGGTGCACAGCACGTGCTTAAGGCCGACCGGCAGATAGGTCTCCACCAGGGCTTCCAGCGTCACGCCGGAATTTTCCTGCCAGCCGCTGACCGCCACCTGTTTCTTCCCCTGGTCATCGATGCGCACGTCCAGCGCCAGCACCAGTGCGTCGGCACCGAAGCGACGGAACCAGCCTTTCACCGTCTCGGGTTCTTTCACCGCCGTGGAACCCACTACCACGCGCGCCACGCCTGCGTCCAGCAGGGCCGCCACGTCGTCTTCAGTGCGCACGCCGCCGCCAACCTGCACCGGAACATTCACACCCGCGACCAGCGTTTTCAGCAGTGGGATCTGGCGTTTGGCCGGATCTTTCGCGCCGGTCAGGTCTACCAGGTGCAGCACCTCAGCGCCCTGGGCGGCATAATCCTGCAGCCGGGGCAGTGGATCGTTGCCGTAATCGCGCTGCTGGCCGTAATCGCCCTGGTGCAGACGGACAACCGTGCCGTCAATTAAATCTAAAGCAGGAATAATCATCACATCTCCAGGAAATTTTTCAGCAACTGCGCGCCCGCGGCCCCGGAACGTTCAGGGTGAAACTGCACACCGTAGAAATTGTCTTTCTGCACGGCGGCGGTGAAGGGTTCACCATAATTGCACTGAGCAATGGTGTTTGCGTTTACCGGCATCGCGTAGCTGTGGACAAAATAGAAATACGCCCCGTCTTCAATCCCCTGAAACAAACGGTTGCCCGCTTTCGGGTAGACACGGTTCCAGCCCATGTGCGGCAGCGGCAGGCCGTGGTCGGTCATTTTCGGCACGTCCTCGTCAATAATGCCCAGCAGGTCCACGCCGTTGGACTCTTCACTGCGGCGGCCCAGCAGCTGCATCCCCAGACAAATACCCAGTACCGGCTGGGTACAGGCTTTAATCAGCTCAACCAGCTCGCGCTGGTGGATCTGATCCATCGCGGCTTGCGCGGTGCCGACGCCCGGTAAAAAAAGCTTACTGGCGTGAAGCACCACATCCGGGTCGCGACTCACCAGCGGCTCATAGCCGTGGCGGGCAATCGCTGACTTTACCGAATTGAGGTTAGCGCAGCCGGTATCGAGGATCACCACGTTCATTACAGCACTCCTTTCGACGACGGCAGCGTATCGCCTTCCACGCGGATGGCCTGGCGCAGGGTGCGGCCAAAGGCCTTAAACAGGCTCTCCACGCGATGGTGATCGTTCTTGCCTTTGGTTTTCAGGTGCAGCGTCAGGCCCATGGTGTAGGAGAGGGAGCGGAAGAAGTGCTCAACCATCTCGGTGCTCAGGTCGCCCACACGCTGGTAAGCAAAGTCTGCTTTATATTCCAGATGCGGACGGCCGGAGATATCCAGCGCGCAGCGCGCCAGGCACTCGTCCATCGGCAGCACAAAGCCAAACCGGTTGATGCCTCGCTTATCACCCAGCGCCAGCTTCAGGGCTTCGCCCAGCGCAAGGCCGGTATCTTCCACGGTGTGGTGATCGTCGATGTACAGATCGCCTTTCACGCCGATCTCCATGCGAAAACCGCCGTGGGTCGCAATTTGATCCAACATATGATCGAAAAAGCCGACGCCGGTGTGGATCTTGCTGCCGCCTTCGCGATCCAGCCACACCTTCACGTCAATCTGTGTCTCTTTGGTATTGCGCTCAACGTGCGAGTAACGATCCCGTTGGGTCAACTGTTCGCCAATCATCGCCCAGTTTAGGGTGTCGCTGTGATAGCGCAGGCCAACGATGCCCATGTTAGTGGCCAGCTCAAGGTCAGTGGCGCGATCGCCTATCACGTAGCTGTTGGCTTTATCGAGCGCTTCCTCGGCCAGATACTGTTCAACCAGCTTCACTTTCGGCTTGCGGCAGTCGCAGTTGTCAGCCGGTAAGTGCGGGCAGATCAGCACTTCATCAAACGCCACGCCCTGTGAGGTCAGGATCTGCATCATCAGATTGTGCGGGCCGTCAAAATCGACCTGCGGGAAGCTGTCCGTGCCCAGACCGTCCTGATTGGTGATCATCACCAGCTTATAACCGGCCTTCTGCAGCTTAAGCAGCACCGGAATGACGTCGGCCTCAAACGCCAGTTTGTCGAAGCGATCGACCTGATAATCACTCGGGGGTTCTGAAATGATGGTGCCGTCACGATCGATAAAGAGGTACTTCTGGCTCATACTTTCTCCGCATTCAGGGCGTCGATAACGCGCTGGCTCTCTTCACGGGTACCTACGGTAATGCGTAAGCAGCCACTTAAAGTGGGTTGTTTGTTCTGATCTCGTAAGATAATGCCCTGATCCCACAAAGATTTAAAGACTGCACTTGAGGCGGTGAAACGCGCCAGAATGTAGTTCGTTTCAGAGTCGAAAACCTGCTCAACGCAGGCGATGTTGCGCAACTGACTGACAAGAAACTCACGCTCCTCAAGGATCTGCGCCACGCGCTCGCGCATGGCGGTGATACCCTGCGGGCTTAGCGCCTGGGCGGCGATATCCGCGACCGGCGTCGAGAGCGGGTAGGGGGCAATCACCTTCATTAGCAGGTCGACAACCTCTATATTCGCCAGCGTAAAGCCGCAGCGCAGCCCGGCGAGGGCGAAGGCTTTCGACAGGGTACGCAGCACCACCAGGTGCGGGTACTCGGTTAACCAGCCCGCGAGCGTCGCCTGTGGGCAAAATTCGATATAGGCTTCATCGGCAACCACCAGCGCTTTGCCGCGGGTCATCTCCAGCAGGGTGCGGATATCCTGCGGGTTGATCAGCTGGCCGGTTGGGTTGTTCGGGCTACAGACAAACACCACTTTTACGCCGTCGAGATTATCAGCAATGCTCTGCAGATCGAGCTGCCAGTCATCGCGCACCGGCACGGTACGCAGTTCCACACCGAAGGTTTCGGCGCTGACGGTATACATCCCATAGGTCGGCGGGCAGTACAGCACCGCATCCTGGCCTGGTTCGCAGAAGGCGCGGATCAGCAGTTCGATACCCTCATCCGCGCCACGGCTCACCAGCACCTGCTCGGGTTTTACCCCGGCATAGGCTGCATAGTTCTCGATAACCGCTTTAGGCTGGCACTCCGGGTAACGGTTCAGCGTCTGCTGGGTCAGCCCGAAGGGAACAGCGGTCGGGAATTCATTGGCATTCAGCCACACGTCGCCATTCCCGCCCAGACGACGGGCAGACTGATACGGGGTCAAGGCGCGGACGTTTGCGCGGGCTAACTCTTCAATGCTCATGCTTGCTCCTTCAGGGCGGCAACGCGCAGCGTCACGGCATTTTTGTGGGCCGTCAGGCGTTCGGCGGCGGCCAGGGTTTCGATAGTGCTGGCAAGGGCGGCAAAGCCCTCGCGGGAGAGTTCCTGCACGGTCATCCGTTTCTGGAAGTCCGCCAGCCCCAGGCTTGAGCAGGTAGAGGTGTACCCATAGGTCGGCAGCACGTGGTTGGTGCCAGAGGCGTAATCGCCGGCAGACTCCGGAGACCAGTCGCCAAGAAACACCGAGCCGGCGCTGGTGATGCTGTCAACCAGCTCCCGGGCGTTACGGGTCTGAATGATCAGGTGCTCAGGGCCATACAGGTTGGAGATGGCGATGCACTGGTCAAGATCTGTTGCCACAATCAGGCGGCTGGCCGCGAGGGCCTGGCGGGCAGTGTCGGCACGCGGCAGATCGGCCAGCTGACGCTCAACGGCCTCACCAACCCGTTTTGCCATATCCGCATCCGGGGTCAGCAGGATCACCTGCGAATCAGGGCCGTGCTCGGCCTGCGACAGCAGATCGGAGGCGACGAAATCCGGCGTTGCACCGCTGTCGGCAATAACCAGCACTTCCGACGGGCCTGCTGGCATGTCGATAGCCGCACCGTCAAGACGCTGGCTGACCTGGCGCTTGGCTTCGGTGACGAAGGCATTGCCCGGGCCAAAGATCTTATCCACTTTGGCAATCGATTCGGTACCCAGCGCCAGCGCGGCGATAGCCTGCGCACCACCCACTTTGAAGATCTCCTGCACACCACACAGCTGCGCGGCATACAGAATTTCGTCGGCGATCGGCGGCGGGGAGCAGAGTACCACTTTGCGACAACCAGCGATGCGCGCCGGGGTCGCCAGCATTAATACCGTCGAGAACAGCGGGGCCGAGCCGCCGGGAATATACAGCCCGACGGAGTCGACAGGGCGGGTCACCTGCTGGCAACGCACGCCCGGCATGGTCTCTACATCGATAACAGGCAGCGCTTGCGCCTGGTGGAAGGTGTCGATGTTGTTGACCGCCACCGCCATCGCCTGCTTAATATCATCACCCAGCCGCTGACAGGCTTCGGCAATCTCCTGCTCGCTTACCTTCAGCACGCCCACTTCGGTTTTATCAAATTTTGCGCTGTACTCCCGCAGGGCATCGTCGCCGCGGGTTTTCACGTTTTCCAGGATCTCCGCCACGGTGCGGGTAATGCTGTCGGAGGCAGAGATCGCCGGGCGCATCAGCAGCGCGCGCTGCTGTTCTGTGTTACAGGTGTTCCAGTCGATAACGGTGTTAAAGGTCATGGTGATTACTCCATCATCTTCTCAATCGGTAACACCAGGATTGAGCTGGCGCCCAGCGCTTTCAGTTTTTCCATGGTTTCCCAGAACAGGGTCTCGCTGCTGACCATATGCATCGCCACGCGCTGCTGATCGCCCGCCAGCGGCAGAATGGTTGGACGTTCCGCGCCTGGCAGCAGAGCGATCACTTCATCAAGACGTTCGGTCGGAGCGTGCATCATGATGTATTTCGATTCGCGCGCCTGAATTACGCCCTGAATACGGGTCAGCAGGCGGTCAATAAGCTGTTGCTTGGCTTCTGGCATCTCGCCATCACGCTGGATAAGACACGCTTTAGAGCGGAACATTACTTCCACCTCACGCAGGCCGTTAGCCTCAAGGGTCGCACCGGT
This sequence comes from Silvania hatchlandensis, assembly GCF_025564065.1. Lineage (GTDB taxonomy): Bacteria > Pseudomonadota > Gammaproteobacteria > Enterobacterales > Enterobacteriaceae > Enterobacter > Enterobacter hatchlandensis. Next base: position 71,847 of record NZ_JAMGZK010000046.1, read on the forward strand.
GGAAACCAGGTCACAGATAGCATCAGCCAGTCCGGCACGCGGCGCCACTTCAACGGAACCGTTCAGCAGGCAGGATTTGAACTGCACGCCTTTTTGGTCGAGGTAGCGCTTCAGTAGGTGCGGGTAGGAGGTGGCGATGCGCTTGCCGTTCAGGGAAGCTGGGCCGTCCCAGGCTTCGTCAGCCGGGGTTGCCAGCGACAGACGGCAGCCGCCAAAGTCCAGACGACGCAGGGTGAAATAGCGCGGGTCTTCGCCCTGCGCGCGGCGAGTCAGCAGCTCTTCTTCCAGTACGTTTTCGCCAATAATGCCCAGGTCTACCACGCCATCCATTACCAGGCCTGGGATGTCGTCATCACGTACGCGCAGAATATCAATCGGCATATTCTCGGCCAGCGCAATCAGGCGCTGGGTGTGCAGGTTGATTTTAATGCCGCAGCGCGCCAGCAGTTCGCGTGAATCATCGCTCAGTCGCCCGGATTTCTGCATAGCTATGCGCAAACGTGAATTATCTAACATTATGGTTTCCTCGTGATCCTGTTGTAACTTGCTTGAATACGGTCCAAAAAAAAGCCCCCGGAAGGTGTTCTTCCGGGGGCTCTCGCTTGCGTTCATGCACCACTGGAAGATCTAACTGTCTTCCAGCACACATCGCCTGAAAGACTAGTCAGGATGATGGTGATGATGGTGGTGTTTAAATTGAACGCGTGTCATTAAATTCTCGATGAATGCTTATTCATGTGATGTCGTTTAACCTAAACCACTTACGCTACAGAAAGCAAGGGCTTTTTTTTATCATTAAATGATTTCATATTGGCGCTATCAATTGTCAGTTCCGCAGGGCTGGCGTAGCCTTAAAGCAGAGGCGTAAAAGTCAGGAGAAAACGGATGAAAAAGGTCGCAATTGTCGGTTTAGGATGGCTCGGGATGCCGCTGGCGATGTCGCTGACGGCACAGGGCTGGCAGGTTACGGGCAGCAAAACCACCCCGGACGGCGTCGAGGCGGCACGGATGTGCGGCATCGAGAGCGTGGAATTGCGCCTGGAGCCCGAGCTGGTGTGCGATGCCGAGGATCTGGACACGCTGATGAACGTGGATGCGCTGGTGATTACCCTCCCGGCGCGGCGGACTGGCGCCGGAGAGAACTATTATCTGCAGGCGATGCAGGAAATTGTCGACTGCGCGCTGGCGCACCACATTCCGCGCATTATTTTCACCAGCTCCACATCAGTGTATGGCGATATTGAAGGCACGGTTAAAGAAAATATGCCACGCCAGCCGGTGACTGCTAGCGGGCGGGTGCTAAAGGAGCTGGAAGACTGGCTGCATAATTTACCCGGCACGCAGGTGGACATTTTACGCCTGGCGGGGCTGGTGGGTCCTGGACGTCATCCTGGACGTTTTTTTGCCGGAAAATCAGCGCCTGACGGACAACATGTCGTCAATCTCGTGCATCTTGAGGACGTGATCGGCGCAATTACCTTGATTTTACAGGCTCCGAAGGGCGGTCACATCTATAATATATGTGCGCCTTCTCATCCTGCACGCAGTACGTTCTATCCAGTGATGTCGCGCCAGCTTAATCTGGCCCCACCGCAATTTCATGATTCCCCGGGTGAGGGGACCGGTAAGTTGATTGACGGGAACCGCATCTGTCACGAACTGGGATTTGAGTATCTCTTTCCCGATCCGCTGGTTATGCCGATGGAGTAATGCCGCTGGCGGAGCATAGGCGCACCACAAGGGGGTGAGCATGAAACCGCTGCTGGATGTCCTGATTATCCTTGATGCGCTCGAAAAAGAGGGGAGCTTTGCTGCCGCGTCGGCAAAGCTCTTCAAGACGCCCTCCGCCCTCAGCTACACGGTTCACAAGCTCGAAAGCGATCTCAATATTCAGATCCTCGACCGGACCGGCCACCGGGCGCGGTTCACCCGCACCGGACAAATGCTGCTGGAAAAAGGCCGCGAAGTTCTGCATTCGGTCCGGGAGCTGGAAAAGCAGGCCGTTAAGCTTCATCAGGGCTGGGAAAATGAGCTGGTTATTGGCGTGGACGATACCTTTCCCTTTTCCCTGCTTGCGCCGCTGATCGAGGCATTTTATGAGCGCCACAGCGTGACCCGACTGAAGTTTATCAACGGGGTACTGGCGGGGTCATGGGAGGCGCTGGTGCAGGGGCGGGCGGACATCGTGGTCGGCGCGCTGCATGAACCGCCGCAGATAAGCGATTTTGGTTTTGCCTGCCTGGGGAAACTGGAGCAGGTCTTCGTCATTGCCCCTCATCATCCCTTAGCCCAGGAGCCGGAGCCGGTCAATCGTCGGGCGATCAAAAATCATCGCGCTATTGTGGTGGGAGACAGCGCCCTACCAGGCTGTGCGGTCTCTTCTCAATTGCTGGACGATCAGGAAGCGATTACCGTTTTTGATTTCAAAACCAAACTTGAACTGCAAATTAGTGGCTTAGGGTGCGGATTTTTACCGCGTTATTTAGCCCAGCGCTTTATCGAAAGCGGGGCGCTGATCGAGAAGAAAGTGATGGCACAATCCAGTTATGAATCAGTATGGATAGGCTGGAATGAGCAGACCGCCGGACTGGCAAGTGCATGGTGGCGGCAAGAGATTTTAGCAAATAGTGCTATTGCCGCCGTGTACGCGCAGCATGAGGCCGATAAAACAGGCGATTAGTGAAAAATTTATGCGTGAGGGGCGTGCCGGAGGCTTGCCTTTTTGCCCCAAATTAAGGAAAATGCCGCCGCTGCAAAAGCATTGGAATAATCGACGATATAAAAGGCGTCGGTTATTTTTTTTTGCATGTACGAAAATCATTTAAATCAAGAGGCCGGGCTTCGTACCGGATAGATACTTACTAAAATCCGACAGTTGTTGTCGCTGAGGAATACAGAAAATGGGGCAATCTTTTGCTTACGCGGCGGTATTTACCGTAATGGAGAATCACCATGTCGCATAACGCTACTCCAAAAACCTCTCGCGTGGAATTACGTAAAACCCTTACGTTGATTCCGGTTGTTATGATGGGCCTTGCCTACATGCAACCGATGACGCTGTTCGATACGTTTGGTATCGTTTCAGGCCTCACTGACGGTCACGTTGCAACGGCGTACGCCTTTGCGCTGGTCGCTATTCTCTTTACTGCGCTGAGCTACGGTAAACTGGTTCGTCGTTTCCCGTCTGCAGGCTCTGCGTATACCTACGCTCAGAAATCCATCAGCCCGGCTGTCGGCTTTATGGTGGGCTGGTCATCGCTGCTGGACTACCTGTTCATGCCGATGATCAACATTCTGCTGGCGAAAATTTACTTCGAAGCGCTGGTGCCATCCGTACCTTCATGGATTTTTGTTGTCGCGCTGGTGGCCTTTATGACCATCTCTAACCTGCGCAGCATCAAGACCGTGGCCAACTTCAACACCCTGATTGTGGTGCTGCAGATGGGTATTGTGTCGGTCATTGTCGGACTTATTATCTACGGTGTTGCCCACGGTGAAGGGGCGGGGACGCTGATGAGCTCCCGTCCGTTCTGGTCTGAAAATGCTAACGTAGTGCCGATGATTACCGGTGCAACAATCCTGTGCTTCTCGTTCCTGGGCTTCGACGGCATCTCTTCGCTGTCGGAAGAGACCAAAGACGCTGAGCGCGTGATCCCGAAAGCCATCTTCCTGACGGCACTGATTGGCGGCGTGATCTTTATCGGCGCGTCTTACTTCCTGCAGCTCTACTTCCCGGATATCTCTCGCTTTAAAGAGCCGGATGCGTCGCAGCCAGAAATCATGCTGTATGTTGCGGGTCAAACCTTCCAGTGGGGCGTGCTGGTTTTCTCCAGCGTCACCGTTCTGGCTTCCGGCATGGCAGCGCACGCAGGTGTTTCTCGTCTGATGTACGTGATGGGCCGCGATGGCGTCTTCCCGAGCCGCTTCTTCGGTTACATTCACCCGAAATGGCGTACCCCGGCATGGAACGTACTGCTGGTTGGTGTCATTGCTCTGATGGCGATTAAATTCGACCTGGTAACGGCGACGGCGCTGATTAACTTCGGTGCGCTGGTGGCGTTTACCTTTGTTAACCTCTCGGTGATCTCTCAGTTCTGGATCCGTGAGAAGCGCAATAAAACCCTGAAAGACCACTTTAACTACCTGCTGATGCCGGTGTGTGGTGCGCTGACGGTCGGTGCGCTGTGGATTAACCTGGAAGAGAGCTCCATGATTCTGGGTCTGATCTGGGGTGGTATCGGTCTGATTTACCTGGCATGCGTGACCAAAAGCTTCCGCAATCCGGTTCCTCAGCACGAAGACATCGCATAACGGCGACATGACCCGTAGGCCTGCACAAGCGCAGCGCCGCCGGGCAAAAAAAAACCGGAGTTTCTTACTCCGGTTTTTTTATGTCTGCAATAACTCAGACAATTTCCTGCGCATACTGATACAGCGCTTTTAACAGCGCCTGCTTCTCGCTGTTCCCTTCATATTGACCGTAAAGGCTCTCCAGCTCCTGGGCGTAGGCCTGCAGGAACTCCGGGGTAAACACGTTGCGTCGATGCTGCAACCAGCGCTCCTGCTCCACTTCATCCAGCGTGCCGGGGTAATTGCGCGCGCGGTAGTTAAAGATCAGCTTCTCAATACGCTTATCGACAAAGCTGATATCCAGCGCGGGCAGGTTGCGAGGCTCAGTCTTTAAAACGATATTCATTGCCGCACGGTCAGCATCGCTGAAAAAGCCGTTGTAGAGCTGGGCATCGACGTTCTCCGACGGGGTAAACGGCTCGGCTTCGGCAAAGATGGCCACTACCTTGTCACGCACCTGCGGGTTCTCACGCAGCAGCTTCAGGTTGTCCAGACAGCGCTGTCTGTCGATACCCAACCGTTCAGCATCTTCCGGGCGCAGGGTACTGGCAGGTGCCAGCACCGGGCACTTGTTGATGTGTACCAGCTTCACCGGCACGGCGGCGTCATCGCCGAGTGCTTCTTTCGGGGTGTACAGTCGCTCACGAAGCTGGTCGCTGTCCAACGTCAGTAGTGGCGACATATCGCCCGCCAGGTCCACCATAATCACCGCGTTGCGGTTTTCCGGATGCCAGGCCAGAGGAGCGACCCAGCTGGTATTGCCGCGCCAGGCGCCGAACATACCGGAGATATGCACCAGCGGTTTCATCTGCGGCACGTCAATCAGGGTGGTTAATTTTTGCTTGCTGCGATGGCTGAGCAGGTATGCAAACAGCTTGGGCTGCTGGGCTTTAACCAGCTTCGCCATTGCGATGGTGGCGTAGACATCCGCCATCGCATCATGGGCATTGCTGTGCTCAATGCCGTTGGCGCGAGTCAGGTGCTCAAGGCGGAAGCTGGTCAGCCCTTCATCATTTTCAGGCCAGTTGATCCCCTCCGGGCGCAGGGCATAGCAGGCGCGCATTACGTCCAGCAGATCCCAGCGCGAGTTGCGGTTTTGCCAGCTCCAGGCGTAAGGATCGTAGAAGTTACGGTAAAAAATGTGGCGGGTGACTTCATCATCGAAACGCACGTTGTTGTAACCCACCACGCAGGTATTCGGGACCGTAAACAGATCGTGGATGCGGCGGGCAAACTCGGCTTCGTTAACCCCTTTCTCGCGGGCTTCCTGCGGCGTGATGCCGGTGACCATCACCGCGCCGGGCTGCGGTAAATAGTCATCAGCCGGTTTGCAATAGAAAACCTCCGGCTCGCTAATGATGTTGAAATCCTCATCGGTGCGGATCGCGGCAAACTGAGAAGGGCGATCCAGCGAGGGGCTGGTGCCAAAGGTTTCGTAGTCGTGGAATAAAAATGTGGGCAGCGCGGCGGAGTCAGACACCAGTAATACCATCCTGTTTATGAGTGACGCCGCTATGGTAAACCATCCGGCCAGGCGCGCCGAAGAAAAAGCGCCTTCAGGAGTGAAATTTGCGACCTTCTGTCCGGGAAAAACCTGCGTGCTGTCACATTTTTTTGCAATTATTCCAGGTATCGACACAAGAAGTTCCGTAAAAAGGGCAACGATTTTAAACGACCTGAGGATATACCGTTGAAACGCCGTCTGTTTATTGCTGTTTCTTTACTCACTTTAAGCATCTCATCCGCGCTGGCTGCCGATCCCATTCACTATGCGCCGCAGCCGCCCGCAATTCAGGCAGGATCCTGGGTGCTGATGGACTATACGACGGGGCAGATTTTAACGGCGGGCAATGAACATCAGCAGCGTAATCCGGCCAGCCTGACCAAGCTGATGACCGGTTACGTGGTCGATCGCGCTATCGACAGCCATCGCATCACCCCGGACGATATGGTGACCGTCGGCCAGGATGCCTGGGCAAAGGGCAATCCGGTGTTTGACGGCTCCTCGCTGATGTTTTTGAAGGCGGGTGAGCGGGTATCGGTGCATGATCTCAGCCGTGGCCTGATTGTTGACTCCGGCAATGACGCCTGCGTTGCGCTGGCCGACTACGTGGCGGGCGGACAGCCCCAGTTCGTCAAGATGATGAACGACTATGTGCAAAAGCTGAATTTACGCGATACCCATTTTGAGACGGTTCACGGCCTGGATGCCCCGGGCCAGCATAGTTCTGCCTTCGATCTGGCGGTGCTCTCCCGCGCCATCATCCACGGCGAGCCTGACTTTTATCACATGTACAGCGAGAAGAGCCTGACCTGGAACGGCATCACCCAGCAGAACCGCAACGGCCTGCTGTGGGATAAATCGCTTAGCGTCGACGGTCTGAAAACCGGCCACACCTCCGGCGCCGGTTTTAACCTGATTGCCTCGGCCGTTGACGGCCAGCGCCGCCTGATTGCCGTTATCATGGGGGCGGAGAGCCCGAAAGGCCGTGAGGATCAGGCCCGCAAGCTGCTGCACTGGGGACAGCAGAATTTCGATACCGTGCAGATCCTGCATAACGGCAAGCAGGTCGGCAGCGAGCGTATCTGGTACGGCGACAAAGAGACGATCTCTCTGGGTACCGACCAGGACTTCTGGCTGGCCCTGCCGAAGTCAGAGGTGCCGAATATCAAAGCCAAATACGTGCTGGACAAAAAAGAGCTGGAAGCCCCGATCGCTGCGCACCAGCGGGTAGGTGAGATTGAGCTTTACGATCGCGATAAAGTGGTGGCTCACTGGCCGCTGGTGACGCTGGAAAGTGTTGGCAAAGGGGGAATGTTCTCCCGTCTGAGCGACTATCTGCACCACAAAGCCTGACCCGGCAGTGAGCAGGCTGGCGAGGGTGCGAGTCTGCTCACATAATAAACACAGCACAATTGTTAAACCGCTTTTCTCTGCTTTAGAGTGTATGTATATACAGTAATCAAACGGAGGCAGCATGGACTACAGCATCACGCACCAGAACAAACGCAAAATCGCCGGTTTTCATCTGGTTGGCCCCTGGGAGCAAACCGTTAAGCAGGGTTTTGAACAACTGATGATGTGGGTAGATGGCCAGCGGATCCAGCCGCTGGAGTGGGTGGCGGTCTATTATGATAACCCTGACGAAGTACCGGCTGATAAGCTCCGCTGCGACACGGTGATCACCGTGCCGGACGATTTTACGATCCCCGCCAACAGCGAAGGGGTGATCCTTACCGAGGTGGCCGAAGGCGACTATGCTGCAGCGACCGCCCGGGTTGAAAATCACGACTTTGCCACCCCCTGGAATCATTTCTTCGACAGCCTGCTTGAAGACGGCAAATACCAGATTGCGCCGAAACCCTGTTTCGAACGTTATTTGAATGATGGCAACGCAGACGGCTACTGGGATATCGAAATGTTTATTCCTGTACAAAACAAAGTTGGTTAAAAGGTCATCAATACCCACGCTTTGCCGGGTTTTTCTGCCGGAGGTCACTCCTTCGGCAGAAAACGCAGTACAATCAGGGTTTGCCGTAATGCTGGAGAGCGTGTGTGCGCCCCGACAAATCATTAACGCCTTTTGAAATTCGCCTGTATCGCCACTACCGCACGGTTCATGGATGCCGTATTGCGCTGGCGTTTGTCCTCACCTTTTTACTGGTACGTCTGCTGCATGTACCGGAGGGGACGTGGCCGCTGATCACGCTGGTGGTGATCATGGGGCCGATCTCCTTCTGGGGCAATGTGGTCCCGCGCGCGTTTGAACGTATTGGTGGGACTATCCTCGGCTCAGTACTGGGGCTAATTGCCCTGAAGCTTGAGCTTTTCTCTCTGCCGCTGATGCTGGTGTGGTGCGCGGTCGCTATGTTCCTTTGCGGCTGGCTTGCACTGGGCAAACGGCCCTACCAGGCGCTGCTGATTGGCATCACCCTTGCGGTGGTGATCGGTGCGCCGACGGGAGACATGCACACCGCCCTATGGCGAAGCGGCGACGTGATCCTCGGCTCCCTGCTCGCGATGCTGTTTACCGGCATCTGGCCGCAGCGGGCGTTTTTGCACTGGCGTATTCAGATGGCGAACTACGTCACCGCTTTTAACCGGGTCTATCAAGCTGGTTTTTCCCCCAATCTGGTCGAGCGCCCGCGGCTTGAGAAACACCTGCAAACCATCCTCAATGACGTGGTCAAAATGCGCAGCCTGATTACTCCGGCCAGCAAAGAGACCCATATTCAGAAATCCATCTTCGAAGCGATTCAGACCGTCAGCCGCAACCTGGTCTGCATTCTGGAGCTGCAAATCAATGCGCACTGGGCCTCCCGGGCCAGCCATTTTGTTATGCTCAATGCCCGGACGCTGAAAGAGACACAGCAGATGACCCAGCAAACGCTGCTCACCATCGCCCATGCGTTGTACGAAGGTAATCCGCAGCCGATTCTGGCCAATACCGAGCGGCTGAACGAAATCGTTGCCGAGTTGCGCCAGCTGATCAACGATCAGCGCGGTGAAAACGTGGCGGAAACGCCTATTCATGGCTATGTATGGTTGAGCATGGAGCTGGCTCGCCAGCTGGAGCTGCTGTCTCATCTTATCTGTCGGGCATTGCGCAAATAAAAAGCGGACATGCGCAGTTATGATGCCTGCTGCTTCGATTCAGCAGAAATTGAGGTTATGATAGGGCCAAAGGAAAAATTATTGTCATCAGCAATCGCTGTCAGTAAGGTTAACGCCATCGCGGTTGTTTAAACGAATCCGAATCTCACATTATCAGGGGTGTAAAAATGGAAACTACCAAGCCTTCGTTCCAGGACGTTCTGGAATTTGTCCGTCTGTTCCGCCGCAAGAACAAACTGCAACGTGAAATTCAGGACGTTGAGAAGAAGATCCGTGACAACCAGAAGCGCGTTCTGCTGCTGGACAACCTGAGCGACTACATCAAGCCAGGCATGAGCGTAGAAGCGATTCAGGGCATCATTGCCAGCATGAAAACCGACTACGAAGATCGCGTAGACGACTACATCATCAAAAATGCCGAGCTGTCGAAAGAACGCCGCGACATCTCCAAAAAGCTGAAAGTGATTGGCGAAATCAAAAACGGCGAAGCAAAAAGCGAGTAATCGCCGCAGGCTATAAAAAAAGGCTCTCTGCATCACAGAGGGCCTTTTTTATTGGCAACATAACGTCATTTAAGCCAACGATGAAAAGCAAAAAGCCTGCTCGTAAGCAGGCTTCTTAAATTTGGCTCCTCTGACTGGACTCGAACCAGTGACATACGGATTAACAGTCCGCCGTTCTACCGACTGAACTACAGAGGAATCGGTGTGGAGTGCTATCTTAGCGGCGAAAAAAGTTTTGTCAAACCTGATCTTACCCATTATGTTCAACTGCTGATTCTGTCGACAGTTTGTCGTAAATCCCTGGATATTTTTGTGGGAAATACTTTGCAGGATCGTCTATTCTCCCTCATTATTTGAAAAGGAGTTTCAACTTTCTCTCTTTAAGGTCCATTTTGAACGTCACCTCCGCTTTACGCCAGGTTGTGCAATGCACGCCCTGGTATGCCAAACGTAAGAGTTACAAAGTTCTGTTCTGGCGTGAAATCACCCCCCTTGCCGTGCCTATCTTTCTGGAAAATACCTGCGTCCTGATGATGGGCGTGCTCAGTACCTTCCTGGTGAGCTGGCTTGGAAAAGAGGCGATGGCGGGTGTGGGCCTGGCTGACAGCTTCAACATGGTGATCATTTCGTTCTTTGCCGCTATCGATCTCGGTACCACGGTGGTGGTGGCCTTTAGTCTCGGCAAACGCGATCCGCAGCGCGCGCGGGCGGCGGCCAGGCAGTCGCTGGTGATCATGACGTTGTTTTCCATCGTGCTGGCGGCGGTGATCCACTACTTTGGCGAGGAGATCATTAATATTGTCGCCGGAGAGGCTACAGGTGAAGTGAAAGCGCTGGCGCTGTCGTACCTCGAAATGACGGTTCTCAGCTACCCGGCCGCGGCGATTGCGCTGATTGGCAGCGGGGCGCTGCGCGGGGCGGGGAATACTAAAATACCGCTGCTGATTAATGGTGGGATGAACATCCTCAACATCATGATCAGCAGCGTGCTGATTTACGGCATCTTTTCCTGGGACGGGCTCGGCTTTATCGGCGCGGGGCTGGGACTGACCATCTCCCGCTACGTAGGCGCAGTCGCCATTATTGCGGTGCTGGCGGTGGGTTTTAACCCGGCGCTGCGCATCAGCTTAAAAAGCTATTTCAAGCCGCTGAACTTTGCCATTATCTGGGAAGTGATGGGCATCGGCGTACCGGCCAGTATTGAGTCGGTACTGTTTAACAGCGGCAAGCTGCTGACCCAGATGTTTGTCGCCGGGATGGGTACCGATGTTATTGCCGGTAACTTTATCGCCTTCTCCATCGCTGCCTTAATCAACCTGCCGGGCAACGCCCTCGGTTCAGCTTCTACCATTATCACCGGTAAACGGCTCGGGAAAGGGCAGATAGGGCAGGCGGAGCGTCAGTTACGCCATGTATTCTGGCTCTCCACCCTTGGCCTGACCGCCATTGCATGGGGAACCGCGCCGTTTGCCAGCTTGCTGGCATCGTTCTATACCCAGGAGCAGGACGTTAAAGACGTGGTGGTTATCCTCGTCTGGCTGAACGCTGCCTTTATGCCGATCTGGGCCGCCTCGTGGGTACTGCCTGCCGGGCTCAAAGGGGCACGTGATGCCCGCTTTGCCATGTGGGTCTCGATGCTCGGAATGTGGGGGTGTCGCGTAGTGGCGGGTTATACGCTGGGGATCATGCTCGGAATGGGCGTGGTTGGCGTTTGGTTGGGGATGTTCCTGGATTGGGCGGTACGCGGCGCACTGTTCTACTGGCGGATGGTCAGCGGACGCTGGCTGTGGAAATACCCACGGCAAAAACGTGACCAGGCCCTACATAGTGGTGCAGAACGGTTGCCAGATGCACAAAGTGGAGAATAAATCGGCAAACGATACGAATTGTGCATTCTGCCTTTGACAATACCAGGTGGCATCGCTAATATTCGCCCCGTTCACACGATTCCTCTGTAGTTCAGTCGGTAGAACGGCGGACTGTTAATCCGTATGTCACTGGTTCGAGTCCAGTCAGAGGAGCCAAATTCTTGTTTTCATGCTGCGTTGTGAATCCTTATACGATTTGGATTCATTAAGTTAGCGTGAAAAACCTTACCGATGCATTTTCAGTTTCCCCTCTGCATCGGGAGAATTTGCTAGTCAGATTTGGGTCATTTCTGTTTGAAAATGGAGTGACCACCCTATGTCTCTTACCCATACCCATACCCATATCCAAATCTGTAATCCAAAACTTTCTTCATCTCCCTTTAAGTTCGCTGATTCTCACAGTTAATACCTGATTGTTAATCCAGGCGGTTCACGTCTCTGGTATCTCAAATATCGTTTTAACGGGAAAGAATCCCTTACAGTGTGTTGATGACTATCAGCAGGATCGGGAATTAACCCGACTGGTGAGGATGTTGACTCTGCATCTATCTGGATGCAAGCCGTGAAGGATTCTTTGCACCCTGGATTTCCGCGCGACAACATAAGGTATGCCTGAGCCAGTAATACCTGGGTTTATGGAAGTTGAAAAAGCCGCTCCCGCTTACCCCGGGAGCGGCTTTTTTTTAAAGAACCTGCACCAGCAAAGATTTGACGTGTTAAACCGATGAAATTGCCATTGTTACATTGACCGACAGCGCACAGCCTGAAGGTTTTTGGAGAAGGCGAGTGGAAAGTCAGGCAGCATGAGGCTGACGTGCGGCGCAAGCTTCATACGACCATAGCCAGTGTGACGCACGAAAATATCTTTTATGACACATGACACATGACACATGACACATGACACACGCTACTACCATGAGCATAGTTACGCGGTAGCGAATCAGCATCTGAGCGGCAGCAATAACTCCTGGAAATGGCCGTATTTTCATTAGGTTGATACCCATCCGTTGAGCTGTAGGATCTGCTCAAGCTTGAAAACTGGAGCGAAAGCGGTGCACAGGCCAAAATCGTCGCGGGTAAGAGCCTGAGCTATGAAGGTCAGAGCGTTACGGTTACAGCATAATCCCTCCTGAACCCGGTTGTCGTCGCGCTATCGGATTACCCCATCTCCCGCTCGCCCCTCTTATGTATTCCACTACTAAATAAAATAATTCATATTAATAATAAATAACTATCATTCACAAAGAATCGATCGATAAAAGCTATTAATTGCATTGAGTGTGACATTCATCACAAAACAGGGCTGCTCAACGTTTATTATTTACTGCATAGCAACACCATATAGTTCTATTACAAAAAATTGTCTCATCATGCAGTAAATTTTTTTACTTATACAATCGTTGGAGGTAATTGCTTTGACATGGAAAGACCCATCATTAAATGCATTTTTTAACTGCATTAACATTATATTATTAGGCGCATGTGGTGTTCTTGTTAGTCATTTCCTTGACGTTAAGTCTGGTCAGTCGGAAAAGAATTTATTTCCGGCATTAGCACAAATTATTATGTCAGGATTTACCGGCGTAATTTCTGGAGATGCTAATGATAAATCATGAATTTGGTATAGCTACTGAAAAGAATCTTAAAGGTGTGCATAAGGACCTGTCTGACGTGATGAGAAGAGCATTGAAATTATCACCTATTGATTTCGGTATTTCAGAAGGGTTAAGAAAGCAAAAGCGGCAGCTTGAGCTTCTGGCATCAGGAAAATCATTAACGTCAAAAAGCAGGCATTTAACAGGGCACGCCGTCGATGTATTCGCCGTCATAAATGGTACAGCATCCTGGGAGTTTAAACATTACCAGACAATTGCAACTGCGGTGTTTCGGGCAGCGAAGGAGTTATCTGTTGATGTTGAGTGGGGGGGTAATTGGACGGAAATAAAGGATGGCGCTCATTTTCAACTCTCACGAAAGATGTACCCTGAATAGTATCTGGAATATTGAGGAGATCTATTTACACAAGTAATAGGATTCGCCTTCATCTGCAGGATGATTAAACTCATCCTTGTTTACTCAGCTGTTTTTTAAGAGGAGCATTATAATACAAATCTGTTTTTTAATTACTACAGTACTAAGTTATAAGTCAGGCCTTTATTTGCTCGCTGTTTCTATTGGCGACCCCTTGCTGTCCTGACAAAAAACCGTATCTACATCTAATGGAACGAACCCAAAAGGAATACGATAATGACAATTAATTATGTTAAAACTGAACTTGCACCGGCCGACAATCAGCTCGCTGCATACATTTATTTTACTTCAGATACGCCAGTAAGCTATTCTTATACTGTATCAAAAAGGACAACCAGCCCAACCAGCGTAGATTTTTCCTATACGTCGGATCTGATTTATGGTGTTTCTCAAACCATAAAAATCCCTGTTATTGGCCTGTATGCGCAATATGCAAACAACGTCCAGGTCGTATTTAAGGATGGAACTGGGGCTGAAGTTTTCAATCAGACATTCTCTATTAGTACGGAAGATCAGGTTTATGATAAATCTGTCATCTTCCACCTCGATATTGAACAAACAGATCCTGCACTATTTACATCTGTATGGGGAAATAGCTGGTTAATGCAATCTACTGGCCGTGGTTACGACCAAAATGGCGACCTGCGTTTTAACTTTTTATCGGTTTATCATCTTCAGCCGTTAAGAATTCACAATGGTTACATCTATACTGGTAGCGATGAAGATATGTCGTGGTATGGTCGTCGCTTTTTCAAAATTGACATTCTCGGTAATGTCATCTTTGAATTCGATTTGCGTGACGCTAATGGCAATCACTATTCAAACACGCACGATTTAGTCTGGGACTCAGCAGGCGATATTTATATGTTTGGTAACGACAGCCCTAATCGGATAACCAATACGATGGGACAAGATTCCTTGGTTCTAAAATTCAACGATCAGACCGGGAAGATGATTTGGGCAAAAAACTACACCAGTGAGTATAGCGGCTCTCAAATCTTAAATAATAGCACTCCTAATGATATTCATTTAAACTCGCTTTCATGGATTGCAAGTAGTCCAAATAATGATGAGGCAGTCATTGTTCATTCCCGTTCAACGAGTACGACTTTTGGCATATCTATCACTGATGGTAGTATCTTATGGGTAATCGATACAGGTAATTACAACCCTCAATTTCCGGTAAATCCAGAAACTATTCACATTGATAACTCTGGTATTACTAACTATGAAAATGGTGCTCACACTGTGTGTATCACTAATAACAGTGCATTTGCTGACAATATCGACTCTACCGTGGGGAAATTTGTTTTATCTGTCTTTGATAATAGATCTTGTCTTGCTGCGGATGGAAGTCCTGTAATTCGTCCGATGAATGACAATGCGACAGACGATGCCTATTCAACACCTCCGGCTCGTATTCTATTCTATGCTGTAGACTTAGCAGCCAAAACAGCTGTAGAAATTCACGCACCTATTGAGCTACCAACAAAACCCATCATCCAATGGACTGATTTTATGGGGGGAGTGTTTGACCATGATGATTACTTCGTTATTTTTACCAACCATGCCCGTTCATTCTTTATCTCCGATGTGAACGGCAATATGATTGCCTCTATCTACGATGTAATTTCTCTACCTGATGGCGCGCCTCAATTCCCTGCAGAGGGCTATCGTGCAAGATTATTTAGCGAAACAGAACTGTCTGACTTAATTACTACGGCATCAGTTACTGTAAATTAATAAAAAGATATAATTATAAAAACAGAAGCAATCGATCATCGGTTTTTAATGACTAATTGATCTATCTGCATATATTAAAAGGGTTCATGTATCTACATGAACCCTTAATGATATATACTAAGTATTTAGAGCCTGTCTCACCAGGACTTTATTCCAGACGATAAGACCAGAGGTAAAATGCAACATGGCCTAATACCATGACCTGTGAATACCGTCGAGATATTCGCAGACAAGCAAACCGTTCTGCCAGAAGCGCTCAAAGAAACCTACATCACGCCACTCCTGGAAACGCCGGTACTAATCGCCCGAAGGGGCTGTTATAAGTCTATCGTTATAATCATGCGCCAGGGAAAGTAGTATTTGCGTTACGCCACCTGCGGATAATTGGGCACTGTGGGTAAAATTCGTTTGTTTGTATAGCCAATCGATGAAGTGCCTGCTGGCCGCTATAGAGAGCATTTCAGCATTACTGCTATCACCCCCTGTTAATGGGCAAACCATCTTACGGTTTTTTCCCTGGATCCAAAGTGACCATTGACTTTGCCACCATCCATGGTGCGTTTTTCCCTGAAAATACCAGGGGGTATTCGTATCACTGTCGCTTATATCTTCTTCTATAAACCAAAGCTCGCCTTGTTGTTGACGAAACAGTTCTGCCCACACAGTAATAACCGCGCCACGAAGAAAACATTCGTGAGAAATAACATGTGTTTTTATCTCAGGAAAGAGGATATTCAGTACCCGAAAATGCCCGTGGGCAGCGATAACCGGACGCAGAATAGCACCTTTGGCGTTGCGTTTGAGTACCGCACTTCCATACTGAATTTCATCAAATTGACTCCGGCGTAGAAAATGCATCTCACGCATATCAACGCGTTTTACGATATCACTATGATGCAATTCAGGCTCAATATTCCCTCTCCAGAGATAACGTAGGGTTTCCCCGATCGGATGCTGAGTAAAATTAGTGGAAAGATGAAGGATATTACCTCGGATAGCATCGAAACTGAGTAGAACATACAATTTCTGATCTCCTCTGCCCCCCTGGAATGGCACAATTAAAGGCACTGTTTCAATCTGTACTGGTGGTATTACTTCTCCTGGTAATTGCCGTTTAGGTGTCCAGACTTTTCTGCAGACTCGGCACTGAACGCGCTGTGTTCCCCGTGGATTATGACCATAACAGATAGTTTTATTGCAATAACATTCAGGACAAAAATGACCGTTTTCAAAGGCATATGCACTTAAGTGAGCAGACAGCCATTCATTAAATTGTTGTTCATCAAACAGTGGGGGATAACTCCCGCATGCTCGACAGTGCAATGCCGGGAACCCCAGTCTGTAGTCTGGCCAACTGTAATCTGCAGATGCCGATATGGGTAGCCCTAAATTGCGGCAACCAAACGATTTGCACGTATTAATCGTAAATTGAGTCAATATACGTCACCAACGATTTTTAGAGGTCGCTAATGTTAGACCATAACTTCGATTTGATTGTGTGAACAGGCGCACGTATCAATGTCTTTCAGAACGTAAAATACCCGAAATTAATGTGAATGAAGGAACAAATTATGAAATTAAAAGCGATTGCTGCGGGTATTTTGTTGACATTACCACTCTGGGCTTGTGCCAAGGATATCACCATTATTTATACCAATGATCTCCATGCCCATGTGGAACCCTATAAAGTGCCATGGATTGCAGACGGAAAACGTGAAATCGGTGGCTGGGCGAATATCACCACTCTGGTAAAAAATGAAAAAAACAAAAACAAAGCCACATGGTTTTTTGATGCAGGTGACTATTTTACCGGCCCTTATATCAGCAGCTTAACGAAGGGCAAAGCAATCATTGATATTATGAATACCATGCCGTTTGATGCGGTCACAATGGGAAATCATGAATTTGATGATGGTTGGGATAATACGTTGCTCCAGCTTAGCCAGGCGAAATTCCCCATTGTGCAGGGCAATATATTTTATCAGAACAGCGATAAAGCATTCTGGGATAAGCCATATACCATTATTGAAAAAGATGGCGTGAAAATTGGCGTGATAGGTTTGCACGGTGTATTTGCCTTCAATGATACTGTTTCTGCTGTAATGCGCGAAGGTATTGAAGCACGGGATGAGATTAAATGGTTACAGCGTTATATTGATGAACTTAAGGACAAAGTGGATCTGACCGTATTACTGGTTCATGAAGGCACGCCTGCCCGTCAGTCAAGTAAAGGGAGTACCGATGTGCGTCGTGCGCTGGATAAGGATATTCAGACGGCAAGCCAGGTAAAAGGTCTGGATATTCTGATTACCGGACATGCGCATGTCGGTACGCCGGAACCGATTAAAGTAGGCAATACGCTGATCCTCTCAACCGACAGTGGTGGTATCGATGTAGGGAAACTGGTCCTGGACTACAAAGAGAAACCACATAGCTTCACGATGAAAAATTTCGAACTGAAAACCATTTACGCAGATGAGTGGAAGCCCGATCCGCAAACGAAGGAAGTGATTGACCGCTGGAATAAGAAACTCGATGAAGTGGTTGGACAGACGGTGGCGCAGTCGCCGGTTGAATTAACACGTGCATATGGTGAATCAGCTTCACTGGGCAATCTGGCTGCGGACGCTTTGCTGGCCGCTGCGGGTAAAAATACACAGTTGGCCTTAACCAACTCTGGCGGTATCCGCAGTGAGATCCCGTCTGGTGCGATTACGATGGGTGATATCATTAGTACGTTCCCATTCCCTAACGACCTGGTCACCATGGATCTCACCGGTAAGCAATTACGTAGTCTGATGGAACATGGCGCAAGTTTAAGTAATGGCGTCTTGCAGGTCTCAAAAGGGCTGGAAATGAAGTATGACAGCAGTAAACCTGTCGGAAAACGGGTCCTGGCGCTCACACTTAATGGTAAAGCGATTGAGGATTCGACGGTTTACCACATTGCTACCCAGAACTTCCTTGCTGATGGAGGGGACGGTTTTACCACGTTTACCGAGGGTAAAGCGCGTAACACAACCGGTGGGTATTCCGTTTACAAAGCAGTGATCGATTACTTTAAAGCAGGTAATACCCTCACCGATGAACAACTTAAAGGTAAGCGCGTTGCTGATGTGAAAAAATAAATCTGTGATGCGGTAAAAGGCAAAGTGATATCACCTAAACCCGATCTTAAAGACATTTTCAGATAAAGGGGGCACTTTGCTTTTCTGCGTTCGTCCTCACCCTGTGGGTGAGGACGAATATAGGCTACCTGTGCACGCGCACCGGCGCCGTTGCTGCAACCAGCCAAGGACGAGCGTCGCTGTTAACGTGCGGCGAGAGCACCTCGCGTACCTGCTGGTGATATTCATCCAGCCACTGGATCTCTTTGTCACTTAGCAGATGCAGCTCCACCTGACTCAGGTCGACTGGAGCCAGCGTCAGCGAGGCAAAGCGGCAGAACCCCGGGGTGCTTTCGACAATCTCCACCTGATTTTCAATACGGATCCCGTACTGATCCGCCAGATAATACCCCGGCTCGATGGTGATGATACTCCCCGCCACCAGCGGCCACGGATTGACCTTCTTCGCGATACGCTGCGGGTTCTCGTGGATTAGCAACTGATGACCCACCCCGTGTCCGGTCCCATGATCAAAATCCAGCCCCAACTCCCACAACTCACGCCGCGCGAAGGCGTCGATCTGATGCCCGCAGGTCCCGGATGGGAACTGCAGCGTAATCAGCGATAAAAAGCCTTTCAGGACTGCGGTGTAGTGCAGACGACACTGCGCGCTCAGCGTGCCGAAGGCCAGCGTACGCGTGGCGTCGGTGGTGCCGTTGTGGTACTGCCCGCCGGAATCATTCAGGTAAAAATGGTTGCGGGTGATAGCGGTGTTGGTTTGCTCGCTGGAGTGGTAATGGCACATCGCCGCATTACTGGCCGACGCGGAAATCGTGGCAAAACTCTGCTCGATAAACCCGGGCTGCTGCTGGCGAAATGCCAGCTGTTTAGCCTGCGCTTCCAGTTCAGTCAGTGGATTGCCAGTGACTTCGCGACGGGGAACCTCATGCGTCAGCCAGGCGAGGAAGTTGACCCACGCCGCGCCGTCCTGCTGATGGCTGTCGCGATAGCCGGCCAGCTCGGTGGGGTTTTTATGCGCTTTTAGCAGGGTAATGGGTTCGGCCTGCCAGACAATCTCGCCCTGTGGCTCGACCGCAAAGCGCAGGGCGACAGGGGCACAATCGGCATCCACCATTACGCGCTTACCGGCGCAAAGCTGCTGGCTGCGCGTCAGAAAGGCGGACTCTGGCGACAGGACCAGGCTCTCCAGCAGCGAGGCCGGGAGCGCCTGCGTTTTCTCCGGTGTGACAAACCACTCCACCGCGCCGTCGCGGCCCAGCAGGGCAAACGAGTTCGGAACCGGGCTCATCGGGATATCGCTGCCGCGCACGTTGAGCAGCCACGCAATATTATCCGGCTGGGTAATCGCCAGATAATCAACTTGCTGCTCGTCCAGCAGGGCAGCAACGCGCTGACGCTTATTGGCGCTTCTTTCTCCGCTGATCTCAACGGGCATTTCACGGATCGCGCCCGTCGGTGGCGCAGGACGATCCTGCCAGAGAACATCAAACGGCGAGTCGTTCAGCGGGACAAGGTCGCAATGGCTGGCATTGAGTCCCTCGAACTGGGCGTTAGTCATCAGCAGGGCTTCGAAGGCGATACGGGCGCCGGCTGCAACGTGCTGTGTCAGCCATGCTGGCAGCGGATCGTTGTGCAGATGCAGGATCTCCACGTCGGCCAGATCAACCTGCTGGTGGGCCTGAACCTGATAACGACCATCGACAAACAGCACGGCGCGATCGCGCAGGATCAGGGCGTGGCCCGCCGAACCGTCAAAGCCCGTCAGCCAGGCCAGCACATCAGCATGGGGGTGGCAATATTCGCTCTGAAAAGCATCGGCACGCGGGACGATAATGCCGTCCAGCCCCTGCGACGCCAGCCACTGGCGCAGTGCAGAGAGCGGTGTTGTGGTTTGCATAACTTTCCTTTTTATGATTAACGGAACGGCGGCTCGTTAAAGGTCCGCAGTTTACGCGAGTGTAATTTATCGCCCTCGGCGCGCAGCAGGTCGATGGCGCGAATACCAATTTGCAGATGCTCGGAGATCGCCCCTTCGTAGAAACGGTTTGCCTGGCCGGGGAGCTTAATTTCACCGTGGAGCGGCTTATCAGAGACGCACAGCAGGGTGCCGTAGGGCACGCGGAAGCGATAACCTTGCGCGGCGATGGTGGCGCTCTCCATATCGATCGCGACCGCGCGGCTTAAATTAAAGCGCAGCGCCGAAGCCGAGTAGCGCAACTCCCAGTTGCGGTCGTCGGTGGTGACTACTGTGCCGGTACGCAGACGCTGTTTAACCTCTTCACCCGGCATCCCGCTCACCTCTTTGGTGGCGTCATACAGCGCGCGCTGCACTTCGGCAATGCTTGGGATTGGAATGTCCGGTGGCAGCACTGCATCCAGCACGTGATCGTCGCGCAGATAGGCGTGTGCCAGCACGTAATCGCCAATCAACTGGCTTTCACGCAGGCCGCCGCAGTGGCCAATCATCAGCCAGACATCCGGGCGCAGCACCGCGAGATGATCGCAGATGGTTTTGGCATTCGACGGGCCGACGCCAATGTTAATCAGCGTAATGCCCTGGCCGTCAGCGGTGATCAGATGCCAGGCTGGCATCTGGTGTTTTTTCCACGCCAGATCGGAAACAGCCTGCTCCGGTGCCTCGGTTTCTGCGGTGATCCAGATCCCGCCCGCGCAGGACAGCGCGATGTAAGGGCTGTCGGGATCGAGGATCTGACTGCAACCCCAGCGGACAAACTCATCCACATAGCGGGTGTAGTTGGTGAACAGCACAAACGGCTGAAAATGTTCCGCCGGGGTGCCGGTGTAGTGCCGCAGGCGTGCCAGCGAAAAATCGACGCGGCGGGCGTCGAAGTGCGACAGAGGGGAAAACTCCGCCGGATGGTAGATCCCGTCGGCGGTTTCATCGCCAATTTGTGATAGCTCGGTGGTGGGGAAGTGACGCGTCAGCCCGGCGCTCATGGAGCGATCGAGCGTCAGCTCTGAGCCGTCAATGACGTATGGATAGGGGATCTCGTGGCGCGAAGGCTCCACGGTAATGTGGGCGTTGTAATCCTGATACAGCAGCGTCAGCTGTTCTTCCAGATAGGGGCGAAACAGCTGCGGACGAGTGATAGTGGTGGAGTAACAGCCTGGATGCGTGAAGCGCGCATAGGCGCGGGTTTTCGGCAGGTTGGTGGCGCTGCCATCCCAGGTCACAGAAAGCGAAGGATAGACAAAGAGGCCATTCAGTCGGGCCTCTGCATCGGGAAGCGTTCCGTCTTCAATATAGCGACTTATTGCGCCACGCAGCGCGTTTACCGCCTGCTCATACATCGTATTTAGCGTGTCCAGTGCCTGAGCCGGGGTCAGGCTGGAGCCCTTATTATTCATCTCTGTCTCCTTAATACAGGTATGCGGCGTTATCCGATAGTATGTCACCTGTATATGAAACAAAAGTCAGGAGATCGGGGCGCGGCCTCTTTCATCGAGGCTATGCTTATCGGACGCGCGGAGCGACAGAGGAAGGGAATGATGCGTCGTATTAACTTGTTGGGCTATTTAGCTGCTTTATTGGTCAGTCAGAGTGCGCTGGCGGTAAGTTACCCCTTGCCGCCTGAAGGGAGTCGTCTGGTGGGGAACCCGCTGGTCATCACCGTTCCGCAGGGCAACACCCTGCCGCTCGAAGCGTTTGCGGCGCAGTACAGCCAGGGCCTGAGCAACATGCTGGAGGCCAATCCGGGAACAGATCTGTTTTTACCCCAATCCGGTTCGCAGCTGATTGTCCCACAGCAGGTCATTTTGCCCGACACGGTGCGTGAGGGCATTGTGGTGAATGTGGCGGAAATGCGTCTCTATTATTATCCGCAAGGCAGCAACACCGTTGAGATCCTGCCGATCGGTATTGGCGAGGCCGGACGTGAAACGCCGCGCAACTGGGTCACAACGGTTCAGCGCAAGCAGGAGGGGCCGACCTGGTCACCGACGCCAAACACGCGTCGTGCCTATGCCAAAGAGGGGAAAACCCTGCCTGCCTTTGTGCCTGCCGGGCCGGACAACCCGATGGGGCTGTATGCCATTTATATTGGCAGGCTGTATGCCATTCATGGCACCAATGCGAATTTTGGCATCGGCCTGCGCGTGAGCCAGGGCTGTATTCGTCTGCGCGACGACGATATCAAATATCTGTTTGATAATGTCCCGGTCGGGACGCGCGTCCAGTTAATCGATCAGCCAGTAAAAACGACCACCGAACCGGACGGCAGCCGCTGGGTGGAAGTGCACGAGCCGCTGTCCCGCAATCGGACGGAATTTGAGTCCAGCAATAAAGTACCGTTGCCCATCACGCCCGCGCTGCGCGCGCAGCTGAAAGGGGCAGGGGTGGATACCGTGCGGGTTGACGGCGCGCTGGAGCGGAGATCGGGGATGCCGGTGAATATCGGCTATGGGGCACTCGAGACGCCATTGGTGGCCTCAGGACAGTAAAAATGAAAGCAAAAAGCCCGCTTAAGTTTCCTTAAGCGGGCTTTTATGTCGAGAACGTTTAACACCCCCCAGGTTGGTTAAACGTTGGTCACTGCCAGCAAGGTTATCCTCCGGGCAACGTATTGAAGCACGACGTCTCGCTGCGCTTCAGGCATGTGACTTTCAGTGTAAGTATCCACGAGTAGCTGATGGCTCTTCACAACGTCTGCCAGCCACCTTTTGGCCAGGGTCGGATTGATCTCCATCCCCTGAGCCAGAAGGATAAAGTCTGCGCCCAGGTATTCTCCGTAGGCTGAATCTATTCCTGGCGCGTTACCGGCATCGTTCTCTTCACACTCAAGGAGCGGCAACGCTAAGTACTCGCTGAACGCAGCAGGGTAGGGCACAACGCTGATAAAATCATAGACAGGGGCCAGATATGGCGCCCCCTTTTCGGGGAGCATGATCCCGATATTACGCAGATGAAAATCATTATTACCCAGCACATAGGCGTAAACGATGCGTAAAAAGAGGTCACGCTTACTCTTTAAACTACTGCTCACCGAACTATTTAAAAATTTAGCGGCTCTCTCGTAACTGACGTTTTTCTTATTATTAATATTGCCATATTTATCGCTAAGCCCCATCGCGCCATCCAACTGTTCCTGATGCAACCTTGCTCTGTCTGCACTCAGGCGGTCATAGCGCTTAATCACAAAAGCCAGTTCATCTTGTCGGTTGTCTTCATGCTTAAATGACATAAGCCCAAAGGGAGGGACATCAAATTTCAGACGTTGCATGACGCACATTGTGGCATGCTCATTTTCAGCAAGGTGCGGATACTCTTCCGGAGAAGGCTTTAAGATGTAGGTACCGTTGTTGCTGACGACTATTAGCTCTCCACTTTCCAGACTGAGAGATAGCTTAGGTTGATAGCCTGAAATACTCATCCCTTTCTGACGCTCAGGCAGTTCCTGAATAAACTGGCTACGCGTAAAAGGCAGGTTAAGGGCTACCTTAACACTACCGAACAAGCTCTTAATGCCTTTGATGGAATAGCCCGTGCTTAATTCTTTGTCTTTAAGCGGGTTTAAATTTATCAGGCAGCGTTCTGGATTCATGATGTTATCTCTTTGAGTACTACTGCACCGAGCAAGTCGTTACCATTTTGCATCAGTAAACCGAACAGATCGTTATCGTCAATTTTTTGGATTTCAGAATATCTTTTACGCAACCAACCCTCTGGAGCCAATCCTTTGAAGAAGGGATGCAGTTCTTCGCTTAAATAAGGCTCAGATCTCACCGGCATGCTCAGAGATATCGCCCGGCCGGTATAGGTTGCGTGGTAGCAAAAAGCAAAACCCTTATCCTCTTCGCTCAACGTCCCGGCAGGCTTGTTGTAAAGCCACACCGCTATTTTTCGAGCCATACCTTAATCCCAAGTTCTTTCAGCAATGTATGAAGGTTGATAGCCTTAGCAGATGAAGGGTTCGCAATCAGTCGTTTAAACGTTGAGAGAGAGACGCCAATTTGAATCGCCATCTCTTCATACGTGATGTCTTGTCGTTTTAATTCAGTCGTGAGGATTTGCGTAAGTAATGGGAATGCTAACGCATTCAGAACAGGCGCTTCATCAGATTCAGGTGAGTTTTCTGCCGTAATTAACGGTTGAGCACGCCGCCCCCATTCTTCGGCCATTTTCTGCTTGTCAGATTCAGGAAGTTTTTCGAGTAGTGATTTTATCTCATCAAGGTTCATTTTTGACACTTCCGAAGCGTTGAGCGCTGTTCTGCAGCTATATGTCTCGACTATAGTACGCAAAGGTTCATTTTTGAACCTTTGATGCAGGAAAGTGTATGGTTTTCCGCATGAAGGAAGACATACATTTGAAAAGTGTCATTAATGATACTTGAGGGTGTTTTAAAGAAGGTTTACTTCGGGAGCGTGAAAAGCAAAAAGCCCGCTTAAGTTTCCTTAAGCGGGCTTCTTTAATTTGGCTCCTCTGACTGGACTCGAACCAGTGACATACGGATTAACAGTCCGCCGTTCTACCGACTGAACTACAGAGGAATCGTGTGAACGGGGCGAATATTAGCGATGCCACCGGCCGTTGTCAAAGGGTGTTCCTGCATGTTTGAACCGTTTGCTGACAAAATCAGCAAAGTGGCTGTTTCGTCAACGAATCCGCACACTTTTGGTGCAGATATACCCCTTATGGGGCAGATCATAAACCGTTGTTTCACTTTCAAAAGCGGCCTTATTGATTAGATTCTCTTATTTTCAGCCGTTTAGCGGACATATCGGACCTCTTGTCAAAACTGGCAAGCATCTTGCAAAACACTCTGTACATTCGCGCCGGAACCGGCAACGCATTTCGTACAGGGGGCAAAATGAACTTAAGACGACTGAAATACTTCGTAAAAATCGTCGATATCGGTAGCCTGACCCAGGCTGCTGAAGTGTTGCATATCGCACAGCCGGCGCTGAGCCAGCAGGTGGCCACTCTGGAAGGTGAACTGGATCAGCAACTGTTGATTCGCACGAAGCGCGGCGTCACACCTACCGAAGCGGGCAAAATCCTCTATACCCATGCACGTACTATTCTGCGTCAGTGTGAACAGGCGCAGCTGGCAGTTTGTAACGTTGGACAGACGCTGAGCGGCCAGGTCTCCATCGGGCTGGCACCGGGTACAGCCGCGTCGTCGATTACCATGCCGCTGCTGCAGGCGGTGCGCACTGAACTGCCCGAGGTGCTGGTCTATCTACATGAAAACAGCGGCTCGGCGCTAAACGATAAGCTGCTCAGCGGGCAGCTGGATATGGCCGTGCTGTACGACCGCTCACCTGTGGCGGGGATCACCAGCCAGCCGGTGTTGAAAGAAGATCTCTTCCTGGTGGGGACACGCGACTGCCCGGGGCAGAGCGTGGATTTAACCGCCGTCGCCGAAATGAATCTGTTCTTACCGCGTGATTACAGCGCCGTGCGTTTACGCGTGGATGAAGCCTTCTCCCTGCGTCGCCTGACGGCGAAAATCATCGGCGAAATCGACTCTATCTCGACGCTCACCGCCGCGATTGCCAGCGGAATGGGCGTGACGGTATTGCCGGAATCGGCGGCGCGGTCGCTCTCGAGCGCGGCCAATGGCTGGATGGCGCGCATCACCACGCCGTCCATGAGCCTGCCACTCTCCCTGAACGTCTCGGCGCGCGGCTCACTGTCGCCGCAGGCACAGGCGGTAAAAGAGATCTTAATGTCGCTGGTGAGCCGCCCATCGCTGGAGAATCGTGAGCTGCAGCTGGTCAGCTGATATTCCATAAAAGCATAAGATGCTGGTTTTTATTATTTGTTCTCACGGCGGGCACACCCTAACAATAGCGCTATGACTGATGCGCCGGAGTGAACCGTGAATTTCCAGCAACTTAAAATTATCCGCGAGGCGGCCCGTCGGGATTACAACCTGACCGAGGTCGCCAACATGCTTTACACCTCTCAATCAGGCGTCAGCCGCCATATACGTGAGCTGGAAGAAGAGTTGGGTATTGAGATTTTCATTCGTCGTGGCAAGCGCCTGCTTGGGATGACCGAGCCTGGCAAAGCGCTGTTAACCATCGCCGAGCGGATCCTCAATGAAGCCAGCAACGTACGCCGTCTGGCGGATCTCTTCACCAACGATGCCTCCGGTGTGTTAACCATCGCAACTACCCACACGCAGGCACGTTACAGCCTGCCACCGGTGATCAAGGCCTTCCGCGAGCTGTTCCCGGAGGTGCGCCTTGAGCTTATCCAGGGTACGCCGCAGGAGATTGAAGTCCTGCTGCAAAACGGCGGGGCGGATATCGGGATCGCCAGTGAGCGCTTAAGCAATGACCCGCTGCTGGCGGCCTTCCCGTGGTTTCGCTGGCATCACAGCCTGCTGCTGCCGGTCGACCATCCGCTGACGCAGATTGCCCCTTTGACGCTGGACGATATCGTCAAATGGCCGCTGATCACCTATCGGCAGGGGATCACCGGGCGTTCGCGTATCGACGAGGCTTTTAACCGTAAAGGGCTGACGCCCGATATTGTGCTGAGTGCGCAGGATTCGGATGTGATCCGCACCTACGTCGAGCTGGGGCTGGGGATCGGGCTGGTGGCGGAACAGTCCGGCGGCGAGAGCGAGCAGGGCAGCCTGGTGAGGCTTGATACCCGTCATCTGTTTGATGCCAACACCGTCTGGCTTGGTCTCAAGCGCGGGCAGCTTCAGCGCAACTACGTCTGGCGCTTTATCGAACTGTGCAACGCCGGGCTGTCGGTCGATGAGATTAAACGTCAGGTGATGGAGTCAGAAGAAGTGGCGCTGGATTATCAGATTTAGTCAGGCAAACCCCGCGTTGCGGGGTTTATCAAAGGTCTTCAGTTCAGTCTTTCTGAATAATCAAACGTGAATAGACGGTGGCTTTGCTCGGATCCATCTGGGAAGTCGATGCCATTTGATCGCTCACCTGCACAATCTTCCAGCCCTGTTTTGCCAGTTCCGGAAGGGTGCCTTTCACGCCACCCCCGCAGGTGAAAACGGTGCTGTCATTAACATCCTGGCGACCGCTTGCCAGGGCGCTGACTTCAGGTGAACCGCAAAAATGCGCTTCCCCGGCAATTACCGATGTGCTCATACCCAGTAAAACAACCACTAATAATGTCTTTTTCATTTCTGCCTCTTCTCGGTGATGTTGTCTTCCCCGCAGGGAAATTAATCGTCATGCGTGACATAGCCAAAATTAAACCCTCCCAGCACCGTTTCTCGCAGGTACTGGTTCATCGGATAGCTGTAGCTTTGCCCAATACTGACAGCATGCACAACGCGCAGTAATGCCTCGCCGCGAAGGGCTAAAGGCTCATCGGTAATCGAAATTTCAGCCCCCTTCATCGCATTCCTTAAGTCCTGATAGGCCGCTGATTCGGTGATGCTGTTATTCATCACGCTAAACATCACCAGCAGCGCTGAAATGAGCGCGACAGGGAAAATCAGCGGATGATGATTCAGGATCTGTACCGCGCGCGAGGATCGCCGGGCCAGGATGGCGGCTGTCAGGGGCACAAGCACTAAATAGAGCAGTTTTGCCAGGTGGGTGAGGGCGCCAATCAGGGAGAAGATCAGCGCAACAGGCGGCACAATGACGGCTCGCGCGGCATCCTCACCTTGTTTTTCATTTTCGCCACCCGCGCTGTAGCTGGCTAACGATGCCCGCAATCCCGGTAACTGCTGCTTTACGGCCTCATTAAGATGGGGAGTGTGCAGCTGGGCGGCAAACAGCTTTAACCCGTCATTTTTCGGGTATTCCTCGCGAACGAGCGTGCCTGCCGGGAGCACCAGTTTTTCGCGCAGGTTTTTTTGTACCACCTCCTGGCGGAAGAACACCCCCCAGTCGAGTCGTTTGGGAATAGTCACTCCGTTAAATACAACGGTTCGCTGAGCGAGATATCGCTGTTTGACGGTTTTCGCTACCGCAGCATCAAACCCGGCGCGATCGGATGGCGACCAGTTATTGGCGACGGGTACGCCTTGCCCGCGAACATGGTTACGCACGCTGGCGTAGTAACGCCGGGGAACGTTCCAGGTTTTCAGTCGCTTTGCCTCTAACGAGCGTTCATAGCGTTGCCAGGCTTTGTCCTGCTCACGGCGAACCGCCTCGCTGATGTCCATTTGATCGTTGTAATAGGCCACGTACTGTTTATGGACGGTTTCGCGTGCCTCCAGCCAGGCTTTGTAATAGCCAAGGACACCCCCTTCCCGTGCGCTGATGTTGTCGCGTAAATTTTGCTCTGCGCCGCTTTTCAGCAGCTGATGATAGCGATCGGAGGAACTCAACAGGATGGGGAGCGTGGCCAGGAACGCTTTCCCGGACGGACTCGTCCAGGTCTGTACCTGCCCGCCCGCATTATCCAACGGGATCCCTTCCAGCGTCTGATGGCCTTCAATCAACGAACGTTGATAGAGTTGCGCCAGCAGCGACATCTGGCGAAATTCGCCGGTGCTCTTCGAGACCTGGCGTTCAATCACCCATTCCACGGCGTGCCACGTTACCGTGCCGGTAACCAGACACAGCAACAGCACCGCGACCGTGGTTGCCTTTGCCGTCAGGATTATGCCTTTTTTCTGTAGCCTGACATTGGCGAGCAGCGCAAACTGTAGTACCAGCAGCGCCGCCGCGATGGCGGTTAATGTCCGCCCATAACGCTCAATATTGTGAACTTCTTCAGCCGTTGACACGCTGCCGACCAGATCGAGCAGGCGAGAGTTGAACGCCAGTTCACAAATGAGATAGGTCAGGGTAATGCCGATCACCAGCCAGTTTTGCCAGGAGGGGAGAGGCGAGCGCTTGATCCCGTCGCGCGCCCCTGTCTCTGACTGTGCCTGCTCGGTCATGATTTGATCTCCAGGCTGGTTTGACGGGTTTTTGTCGGCTGGTAGATCTCGGTCGGCAGTGAGTTATCCAGCTCAGGCTGGGCAACCTTAGGCGGAAGCGGTTGTTCAGCTTTGACCGGTGTGCGTTTTATCGGCTTAGATGAGCTCTGTGATTTGGCTTTACGCGACGTTTTGACCTTCTCTTGGCGGTCAGTCTGCACGGTTTTTTGCGGCTGAACGGGCAGCCGACGATGGTAAACCTCACCATGCTGCCAGTTGAATTGTTCAATACGATTCTCGGTTTTAAAGTTCAGCTGCAGTTTATCCGCGCTGGCAGTTATATCCGGTCCGATATCGCATATTCCGCTAAAGGCCCACTCCTGCGAACGCGTGTTCTGCAGGTCGACCAGCCGATATTGCGCCGGGCAGGACGACGTCGCCACTTTCAGCAGCAACAACGTATGTCCTTCGATATGATATTGATTGATGATCCTTGCCCAGCTCACGCCTTCCAGCGGGCGCTCAATCATCAGATTGCTCCATTTCAGACTGTAGCGGCCACCCAGTTCTCTTAACGCGCCTTTCGAGCCATCGGCCAGCGTAAATTGACCGACTTCATTCCCCAGCACGCTCGCCAGGTCAGTATTAAAAAGGATCTTACCGTTTTTATCGTAACGGACAGAGCAGCCGCTTAACCCGAGAATTAATGCCAGAACCAGTAAACTTCGCAGGGTTAAGTTGTGCAGTGACACGCTCATTGCTTAATTCCGTTTTTGTTCATGTTTTATCAATGCAAAAAGTTATCAATGTCACCATTGATAACTTTTGAAGGGAATACTTGTGCGAGCGTTATGCTTTCGGCAGTTTGCCTTCACCCAGACGGGTCATACCCTTAATAATTTTGATTAATGACCAGATAAACCAGGCAAGGCCAACAATCATACCAATGACAAATACCCAGGTCAGTAAGGCAACAATAACGAGCACAAAGCTAATCCAGAACAGTTTGATGAGATAGTTAAGGTGCTCTTTCTCGAACGCCGTTGCGCTGGAGCGATTGACGTAGGCCATAATCACGCCAACAAGCGCGGCTAACCCGCCGGTGAAATAGCTGACGATGAACAGAATATAAATAATTCTGATGGTCGTGACTTTCGATTGTGCGGCGATCGTTGGGTTCTGCAATTGTTCAGACATAGAATATTCTCGCGATTTTAGTTAAGGTGAAAAGACGTGCTGGTAATACATTTCTTGCATTAGTCTGACGATCGTAACTTCGATTACCCCATTGGACTGTATTGTTATGACAGATTGATGAAAAAAATTATTATCGTTATTCACTGTCAGAAGCAGGTAAAGGGCTAGCCCCAAAAAAAGCCAGAAGAATTTAGCACGTTAACGTATTCCGTCAATATCCAATTCTGGTAGTTATCAAGATGTTAATCCACTTAAAGCGCTAAGGCTTCGCTGTTTTTAGCTAAATGTAACTACTATTAATGGTGGTTAAATCGCGAGTATGTCAGCAATAATTAAAAATATCGCTGTTAATTTTATGCTTAGCGCAAATTATACAAAACAGAAAATTGCATTTAGCTTCGCCACAATGACATTGGTTGATTAATGAAATAGCCGAGAATACACGTTGATTTTAAATTTCGTATTCCATTACACGTGGAGCAGATGCTGGGTGGATAAAAAACAGTTGCTGAAGCTGGCGTGACGCGTATCGATGAGGTGAAACGAAGCAAAATTGTGATCTTCAAAAGTAATAATGGCTGGCAGGCGGCAGGTTTGTAAGGCCAGTAAAACCTCAGATCTGGCCCTTTTCGCTTTTAGTGAGCAATGCGCGTCTAAAATGCAAAAAGGTGTCAGATCTGAAGCCATTACACAGTACACTCCCATGGTCAGAACTGCTCTTGTCCGAGACGATGCAGACAGCACTGATACAGACATTAACCCTTGGGGGCGACTTATGAACAATGAAGTACCGATCAAATATTATGACATCGCGGATGAGTACGCGACGGAATCCGCAACGCCGGTGAGCGAGTCAGAGCGTGATTCCCTGGCACACTACTTCCAGCTGCTGCTCACCCGCTTAATGAATAACGAAGAAATCAGTGAAGAAGCGCAGCAGGAGATGGCCTCTGAAGCAGGTATCAACGCGCAGCGCATAGATGAGATAGCGACGTTCCTCAATCAATGGGGCAATGAATAGTTTCTGTTGATGTAATGCCGCTTGATTCAGGATCCGGAAATGCGCTGCGTTTCCGGATTTTTTTTCGGGTCGCAAAACGGTGAATGTCTTGCAAGATGTTCGCTGAAATAGCTGAATGCCCCTTCCGTTTTTCCGTAAAGTTACATGCTTTCCACACTCAAACGGTACGTTGAGGCAGCAGGCGATACACTGCGTCTTGATGTTGAGCTGCCGGACGGTTCGCACTATGCATTTGTACTGTAAAATGTAAAAGCAAAAAGCCCGCTTAAGTTTCCTTAAGCGGGCTTCTCTAATTTGGCTCCTCTGACTGGACTCGAACCAGTGACATACGGATTAACAGTCCGCCGTTCTACCGACTGAACTACAGAGGAATCGTTTGAACGAGGCGCATATTAATGGCCTCGCTATTTTGTGTCAACCCTAATTTCAACATGCTGATTCAGTTGGCTAATTAAGGCGCAAAATGCGGATTTAGTGTACTTGAGTGGCGGGATCCTCGCCATCTTCGCTATTGTCACGTAAACGCTGCATCGGGTCCTGCTGGTAAAAATAGCAAAAACGTTGCCACAGTGCCGGGAAGCGCGGGGCGAAAAGCTCCGGTGCGCTAAAGAAATATTCCGACAGCACGGCAAAGCACTCGGCGGGATCGGTGGCGGCGTAAGCATCGATGCTGGCCGCGCTTTCCCCTACCAGATCAATTTCATCCTGAATATTGTTCATGGCCGCATGCAGATCGTGCTCCCAGCCTGCCACTTCACGTAGCGGGATAAACGGCACGCCGCTGGCGCGGTCACCGTTGCGGGTATCCAGCTTGTGCGCCACTTCATGCACGATCAGGTTAAAACCCGAGGCGTCGAACGAGTCCTGAATATCCAGCCAGTTGAGGATAATAGGCCCTTGCTGCCAGCTTTGGCCGGACTGCACCACCCGCTGATTGTGAACCAGTCCGATGTCGTCTTCCCATTCGTCATCCACCACGAACGGTGCCGGATAGATCAACACTTCATGGAAACCGTCCAGCCACTCGATACCGAGTTCCAGTACCGGCAGGCAAAAGAGCAGGGCGATACGCGTGCTTCGGCGATCGTCGAGTTCAAAGCCCTGTAGCGGAACCAGTCGTTTTTGCTGTAAGAAACGCTGGGCCAGATGGACCAGGCGAAGCTTGTCCTCATCCGACAGTGTAGAGAGCACGGGGATTGCCAGAGCCTCATCCCACGGCAGCGCCGTACTTCGGGCGGATTCATTCGATTTCCAGGGCCATTTAATCATCGCTTTGCTCGCAAACTCGTCACATGAACAAAATTGAAAGGTTTTGGTCTGTTAAAATGCCAAATTACCTGGCATGATGGCAACCATCAAAACGGAGAGATGCCGGAGCGGCTGAACGGACTAGTCTCGAAAACTAGAGTAGGGGCAACTCTACCGGGGGTTCAAATCCCCCTCTCTCCGCCACTTTTCCTCGTCAGTCATACTTCCCGAACGCATTATGCTTAGCCCTCCCGGGCGTGGTGTACCTTATCATTCTGATTATGAGAAGGCACAGCGCTTTACCGCTTGGTAACAATATATGTGAACTGAATCAGGGTGTTTGCCTGTATGGGTTGCATTGTATTCATTACATCAATGGCAATACTGTCTGAGTAAGGCTATTTGTGCGGGCTGCAGGCGATAGCGATACACCGGGCGTCCGGTTGCACCATAGTGAATGCTGGTAAACAGGATATTGACCTGCGCCAGCCAAATCAGATATTTGCGGCATGAGACCCGGGAAATATTGACTGCGTTCGCCAGATCGTCAGTGGAGAACTCAGTCTCCTGATGCGCATCAATCCACAGGCAAAGGGTGCGCAGCGTCTGCGTCGTCAGCCCCTTTGGCAGGCGACGACTGTCCGCCAGCCCCGGCGCGCCGCCTCGCAGCAGCCGGTCAACGTCGGCCTGTTCATAATACTGATGCGAATCCATCAGGTTTTTCTTCTCGCGCCAGCCAATCAGGGCCTCTTCAAAGCGCGGAAACGGGAACGGCTTGATCAGATAATCCACCACCCCGTAGTGCATGGCCGTTTGAATGGTTGCCGCATCGGATGCCGACGAGATCATAATCACATCTATCTTACGTCCTGAGGCGCGCACTATTGGCAGCAGGCTAAGGCCGTTGTCATGCATATAGACGTCGAGCAGGAGCAGATCCAGCGACCGGGCAGGATCGTTAACCACCGCGCCGGCTTCAGCAAGCGTGGTCGCTACCCCACAACAGCGAAAACCCTCAACCCGGTTCACGTACTGGCGGTTGAGGTCGGCCACCATGGCATCATCATCGACAATCAAAACATCTATCACGCGATCTTCCTTTCACATTCCCACGGGATCTGTACAAAAAACTGAGTAAACACGCCCGGCTCAGATTCGACGGCTATCTCGCCGCCAAGGCTTTCGGTTTGCTGACGGGCGAGGAACAGGCCGACTCCGCGGTTTTCTCCTTTGGTGGAGAAGCCTTTATTAAAAATAGCACTCAGGTCTTGCGGGTCGATACCGGGCCCGTCATCGCTCACCTCGACGCTGAGCCAGCCATTCTGGTAGTGCAGCAGCAGGTTGATTTCCCCTTCGGGCTGCGCGGCCATCGCATCCAGCGCATTTTCAATCAGATTGCCCAGAATAGTGATAAGACCTGTGACCTGCTTTTCATCGGGATTATCCGGCACGTCACTCTCGGCGGCCAGCGTCAGGCTATACCCTAACTCTCTGGCGCGGTTGATTTTACCGAGCAGAAACCCGGCGACCACCGGTGACTTGACGGTACGCTGGATGGCACCAATATCGTTCTGCCAGCTGTTGGCGGTGAGCAGGACGTACCGCTCCAGCTGGTCATAGTGCTTCATGTTCAGCAGGCCAAGGATCACATGCAGCTTATTCATAAACTCATGGGAATGGGTTCGTAGTGCATCAAGGTAATTCGCCATCCCGTCCATGCGCTGCATCAGCTGGCTGATTTCCGTTTTATCGCGAAAGGTGGTGATGGCACCCATCAGCTGATTGTCGCTCCACACCGGCAGGGTGTTACAGAGTAAGAGTTGGCCGTGGCAGTTGAGCTTTTGATCCTGACGCGGCTGGCCGGAGCGCAATACCTCACGCAGATTTGCCAGCAGGGGCGCATCATGCAGCGCGTCGCCGCTGATATTCAGGATCTGGCGGGCCGCATGGTTCACCATCGTTACATGTCCTTGCCGATC
The DNA here is from genome assembly GCF_025564065.1 of Silvania hatchlandensis. GTDB lineage: Bacteria > Pseudomonadota > Gammaproteobacteria > Enterobacterales > Enterobacteriaceae > Enterobacter > Enterobacter hatchlandensis. Next base: position 106,353 of record NZ_JAMGZK010000046.1, read on the forward strand.
GACCGCGATGACGCCTTCCCGTAGGGAGTGCAGCATCGCCTGGCGCTGCTCCAGCAGGGCTGAAATTTGATAGGGTTCAAGGCCAAACAGCACGCGCTTTAACATCCGCACCAGCCCCCACGCGCCCAGCGCGCCGAGCAGCGCGCTGAACAGCACCAGCCATATAGCATCCCAGCGGTTGCGGGCGATCTGCTGCTCGACCTTCTGTAGGGAGATCCCGACGGCAACCACCCCAATCTGCTGACGCTGGGCGTTATATACTGGCGTGAAAACGCGCAGCGCCTCGTCGAGCACGCCATGGTTGATGGCAACATTTTCTTTATCCTTCAGCGCAGGCCGCAGATCGTCGCCAATAAAGGCTTTGCCGAGCAGGGTGCTGTCAGGATGGGAATAGCGGATGCCCTGCATATCAGTGACCACGGCAAACAGCAGGTTGTTACGCTGCATAACCGCGAGGGCGACAGGCTGAATAATGTTGCTTTGCGGGGGGAGGGATAAGCCGTGGATCACCGCCGGGCTGTCGGCCAGCGTTCTGGCGACGGCCAGGGCGGTATCCCGCACCCCATCGCGCGTCGCTTTGGTTATTTGCGCAAAGTAGAGCGCAAAAATCACCACTAATATGCAGCCAGTCACGCTGTAGACCATCAGGGTGACGAGGGTGTTCAGTTTCATTGGGCGCTTGTTCGGGGTCGTCACGGGGGGCAAATCGCGCATTGAAACTCCAGGCAGGACAGAAAGAGGCATTATCGCTGATGACGCCGGTTTGTTAAAGCTGTGTAAATGTTGGCAGAGGAGACGATCGGAGTCAGCCCCATTTCGTACGGCATCCCGGTTTGATAAATATCTGTCACGAAACCATTATCGCTATCAGTCAAAATTTGCCGGAGATCAACTTAACGCAAACTGACGGGTAAGAATCGTCCCGAGGGGATGCGTTTAGTTCAAAAATGTGATTTATTTCACGGTTTAAAATGGCGATGTGGTAATTACAAGGACGAAAATAATGGAAAGCAAGCACAATCGCAGCCTCGGGGGAAAACTGGCACTGTGGGTGTTTTACGCATTTTGCGGCTATTTTATCTGGGCGATGGGTCACTATTTCTGGGTGATCAGCAAAGTAAACGTCGTATCAGATTCCCTCATTGACGGCGAGATTGGATCAACATCCGGGAAATGGCTGGGTGCATTGCTCGGTTTTCTGCTGTTGGGGGCGGTGGGGTTGATCCTCGGAGCGATTGCCTGGTATACCCGGCCCCGCGATGTGGCAGATAATTAAATAATTGCTATTGTACGGCTTTTCATTGTGTGGAAAGTGCTATGGACCTCGAACAGTGGCAGCAACGTTTTGAAACCTGGCTGGCGGCGCATCATCCTGCTGATGATGCGGCCCATGACATATCGCATTTTCGCCGCGTCTGGCAGACGTCACAGCGGCTAATGGTCAATCAGCCGGTCGAAGGGCTGACGATCCTGGCGGCCTGCTATTTTCACGATATTGTCAGCCTGCCCAAAAATCATCCCCAACGCGGCCGCTCCTCGCAGCTGGCGGCCGAAAAGACGCGCGCTATTCTCAGCGAACATTTCCCGGACTTCCCAGCCCATCATTATGCTGCGATCCAGCATGCTATCGAAGCACACAGCTTCAGCGCCGGGATTGCCCCCCAAACTCTGGAAGCGAAAATTGTGCAGGATGCCGACAGGCTGGAAGCGCTCGGGGCGATCGGCCTGGCGCGTGTGTTTGCTGTGTCCGGCGCGCTGGGGGTGGCGTTGTTTGATGCGGACGATCCTTTTGCCGACCGACGCGCGCTGGATGACCGGGCGTTTGCCCTCGATCATTTCCAGACCAAATTGTTACGCCTGCCGGGGACTATGCAAACCGCCGCTGGAAAGGCGCTTGCGCAGCATAATGCCGATTTCCTGATCCAGTTTATGGCCAAGCTCAGCGCCGAACTGGGCGGCGATTGCCAGGGTATCGACAGCGCGGTGTTACGGCGTTTCGGCTGCAGTCGATAGTGCCTTTCTGTGTTACTCTGTTTTGAGTCCCTTTTGGCCGGTTAAACCTATGCAGGAAAATGTATCAGTGACGGAGTCCACGCTTGCGCTGGCAGAGAAATCAACGGCGTCGGTTCAGGCGTTGTTGTGTCAACTGCTGGAAATTTACGATGCCAGATCATTAGCAAATCAACTCAATGCGCAGGGCGAAAGCCACTGGAGCCCGGCGATTATTAAGCGGCTGGTGACCAGCGATCGCGCAGGCCAGCGCCTTAGCGAGGGTGAGTTTAGCTTGTTGCAAAACCTGCTGCCCCGTCCTCCAGCCCATCACCCGCAGTATGCTTTTCGGTTTGTTGATCTGTTCGCCGGGATTGGCGGGATCCGCCACGGCTTTGAGGCGATTGGTGGCCAGTGCGTGTTCACCAGCGAATGGAACAAACACGCGGTGCGCACCTATAAGGCCAACTGGTACTGCGATCCGCAGGCGCATCAGTTTAATGAGGACATTCGTGAGGTGACGCTCAGTCACCAGAGCGGCGTGACCGATGCCGAGGCGGCGACGCATATCCGCAACGCCATTCCGGCGCACGATGTGTTGCTGGCGGGCTTCCCGTGTCAGCCTTTTTCGCTGGCGGGGGTGTCGAAAAAGAACGCCCTCGGCCGCGCCCACGGCTTTGCCTGCGACACCCAGGGAACGCTGTTCTTCGACGTGGCGCGCATTATAGATGCCCGCCGTCCGGCGATTTTTGTGCTGGAGAACGTCAAAAACCTGAAGAGCCATGACGGCGGAAAAACCTTCCGCATCATTATGCAGACGCTGGACGACCTGGGGTACGACGTGTCCGATGCCGGAGAGAGCGGGCCCGACGATCCGAAGATCGTCGACGGCAAGCATTTCCTGCCCCAGCATCGGGAGCGCATCATTCTGGTGGGCTTCCGTCGCGATCTCAACCTGAGCAAAAACTTCACCCTACGCGATCTTCCGGCGCTTTGGCCAGCCCGCCGACCTACCATCGCCGATCTGCTGGAGCCGGCAGTGGACGCCAAGTTTATTCTCACCCCGGTGCTGTGGAAGTACCTGTACCGCTATGCGAAAAAGCATCAGGCGAAAGGTAACGGCTTTGGCTTCGGGATGGTGGATCCCACCAATCCTAACAGCGTCGCCCGCACGCTGTCGGCGCGTTACTACAAAGATGGCGCCGAAATCCTGGTTGACCGCGGCTGGGATAAAGCGCTCGGCGAGCGTGATTTCGACGATCCCCACAACCAGCGCCATCGTCCGCGTCGCCTGACCCCCCGGGAGTGCGCACGCCTGATGGGCTTTGAAACGCCGCAGGGTTATCAGTTCCGCATTCCGGTGTCGGACACCCAGGCCTATCGCCAGTTTGGTAACTCCGTGGTGGTTCCGGCCTTTGCTGCGGTGGCCCGACTGCTGGAGTCGCGCATTCTGCAGGCCGTGCAGCAGCGCCAGGGCGAGGCCGTCAATGACGGATGTCCACAGTAAGGCCACACGCAGCAAGAACATGCGCGCCATCGGCACGCGTGATACCGCCATTGAGAAACGGCTGGCGGCGCTGTTAACCCAGCTCGGGGTTGAGTATCGGGTACAGGACGCCAGCCTGCCCGGACGTCCTGACTTCGTCATCGAGAGCGAGCACGGCGTGATCTTCACTCACGGCTGCTTCTGGCATCGCCACGACTGTTACCTTTTCAAGGTCCCGGCGACCCGCACCGATTTCTGGCTGGAAAAGATTGGCAAAAACGTGGTTCGCGACCGGCGCGATATCGGATTGCTGCATCAGCAGGGCTGGCGTGTGCTGGTGGTGTGGGAGTGCGCCCTGCGCGGCAGACTAAAACTGGATGACACGGCGCTCACCGAGCGGCTGGAAGAGTGGATCTGCAGCGGCGGTGCCACCGCGCAGATCGACACTCAGGGCATTCACCCGCTCAGGGTTTCTCCGCCTGGCACGGCGTAACCACCGGTTTAGCCGGAAGCAGATACTTGCCTAACGTCACCAGCACCACCGCCATAATAATAATTCCCAGCGCCATCCACTCCACGGATGAGAGCGATTCCCCGCCAAGTCCGGTACCGAGCAGCACCGCGACCACCGGGTTCACATAGGCATAGCTGGTGGCAACCGCCGGAGAGACGTTGCGGATCAGGAACATATAGGCGTTGATCGCAATGACCGAGCCGAATATCGCCAGATAGCCCACCGCCAGGAAGCCCGATAAATCAGGCATTGCCGTCATTTTTTCCCCCGTCAGCAGGGAGGCGGCCAGCAATACGATCCCGGCGGTCACCATCTCAATGGCCCCGGCCATCATCCCGGTGGGCAACTCAATACGTGACCCGTACACCGAGCCGAATGCCCAGCTCATGGAGCCAATCAGGATCATCAGAGCGCCCCACGGATTGCCGCTCAGGTTGCCGCCACTGTTGAGCAGAATAATGCCCGCCATCCCGATGGCGATCCCGAGCCACTCCAGCTTGCGCGTCTTGATGCCAAACAGGCGGCTGAAGCACAGCGTAAACAGCGGCACCGTGGCGACGACCACCGCGGCGATGCCGGACGGCACATCCTGATGTTCGGCGACGGTGACAAAGCCGTTACCGACAGCCAGCAGCAGAACGCCAATCAGGGCGGCGTTAAGCAGAGGTCGCAGCGGCGGCAGCTTATGCCCGCGTAGCATCAGGAACGCCAGCAGCAGCGCGCCCGCCGAGAGGAAACGCACCCCGGCCATCATCAGCGGCGGCCAGCTCTGCACGCCGATACGGATCACAAAGTAGGTAGAGCCCCAGATGATATACAGCGCAAACAGCGCGCCCATTAATGGTAATAAGTGCCTGAAACGCATACTCCCTCACGGCGAATTAAAAAGGTCGCATATAGTTAACGTGAAAACTATCACGCTGGCGAGTCCTTTAATTGTGTCGTTGATGTGAATTAATTGTTGACTTAAGTCGGGTGGTTTCGGGCTCCCGGCTTTTACTCCATACTGTTCAGGTCACTAACAAAAAAAGAAGGAACGTAATTTTGGCGGGAAGTAGCTTACTCACATTGCTGGATGATATCGCCACGCTGCTGGACGATATTTCGATCATGGGAAAACTGGCGGCCAAGAAGACCGCCGGGGTGCTGGGGGATGACCTGTCCCTCAATGCTCAACAGGTTTCGGGCGTGCGCGCCAACCGGGAATTGCCCGTAGTCTGGGCGGTGGCAAAAGGCTCGTTTATCAATAAAGTGATCCTCGTGCCGCTGGCGCTGCTGATCAGCGCCTTTATCCCGTGGGCCATTACGCCGCTGCTGATGATTGGCGGCGCGTTTCTCTGTTTTGAAGGGGTGGAGAAAGTGCTGCACACCTTCGAGTCACGTAAAGAAAAAGAGAGCCCGGCCGCGCGTCAGCAGCGTCTGGAAGCGCTGGCTTCACAAGATCCGGTAAGCTTTGAACGCGATAAAATTAAGGGCGCTATTCGCACCGATTTTATCCTCTCGGCGGAAATTGTCGCCATTACGCTGGGGATTGTGGCGGATGCGCCGCTGCTGAACCAGGTGCTGGTGCTCTCCGGGATCGCGCTGGTGGTGACCGTGGGTGTTTACGGCCTGGTGGGGATCATCGTCAAGCTCGATGACGTCGGCTTCTGGCTGAACGAAAAAACCAGCGTGCTGGCGAAGGTGACCGGAAAAGCGCTGCTGGTGGTGGCCCCGTGGCTGATGAAATCCCTGTCAGTGATTGGGACGGTAGCGATGTTCCTCGTCGGCGGGGGAATTATCGTTCACGGCATTTCGGCGCTGCACCATGCGATTGAGCACATGGCCGCGGGGCAGGGCGCGTTTGTCGGCGCAATTCTGCCGACGCTGCTGCATCTGGTGATCGGTTTTATCGTCGGGGCCGTTGTCGTTGCGGGGGTAAAACTCGTGGCGAAAATGCGTGGTCGATCACATTAAAAAACGGCGCTGATACCAGGCATAACCGCCGATCCTCGTCTAAATTGATACAGTTTCGCACTGATAAAGGAGGCGGTTATGGTCTTTCTGGTCAGCGATGAAGTTAAGCCTAAAAACGGCGGTCCGCGCATGGTTGTCACGGGCTTCGCCAGTGGCATGGTGGAGTGTCGTTGGTACGATGGTTACGGCATCAAGCGCGAAGCGTTTCATGAAGATGAGCTTCAGCATGGTGACAGTTCCCGACGACACGATCAGGCTTAAGTCACGCTACGCCCGGCATTGCCGGGCGTTTTTGTGCGCTATACTCGCAGCAGAGTGTAATATTCCGTTAATGGGGCGCGGATGGCGCAGATGGCTTTCATGGAGAGTTTGTGCAGCACGACAACGTTGTGAGAAAAGAATCTTTTCTGGCGCGTCACCGTTTTCAGCCGGGCCGGATTGTTAATATTTGCTTCATCTCTGTCCTCATTTTCTCCACGCTGCTGACCTGGCGTGAGGTGGTGGTGCTGGAAGATGCCTACGCCGCCAGCCAGCGCAATCACCTGGAGAACGTCGTCAATTCGCTGGATCGCCAGCTGGAGTTCAGCGTCGAAAAACTGCTGTTTTTTCGCAACGGTATGTATGATGCGCTGCAGGCGCCGCTGGCCTCTACCGTCCTGCGCGACACCGTGTCCCGCTTCAACAGCTTACGAAATCAACCCTTCTGGCAACTCACCTTCGATGAGCGGCGCACCCTGCCGGTCAACGGCGTCTCCGATGCTTTTGTGGAACAAACGACGGCTCTGGACCGCGACGACAAGCAGATCGTTAACGAGCTGAGCGCGGCCTTTGAAGTAGGCTATCTGCTGCGGATCTCGTCCCCGGAGCGGCTGGTAAAGAAGGTGACGTATGTATCGCGCGCCGGTTTTTACGTTTCGACCGATCCCGCCGACTGGCGAGATGACATCACCACCCGTTATTACCAGCGGGTGACCAGCCCGTGGTACACCGGCCAGTCGGAGCGTGAGAACCCGTCCCGCAGCGTGCGCTGGTTTACACAACCGGCGCTGGCCGGAGCTGAAAACGAACAGATTGTCACCGTCAGCGTGCCGGTCGATTTTAAGCGTTACTGGTACGGGGTGCTGGCGATCGATTTTTCCGTCTCGACCCTCAAACATCTGTTACAGGATGCCGTGAACGGGCGCGGGGAAGGGGAGTATCAGCTGTACGACAAGCGCTTTAATCTGCTCGCCACCTCCGCGAGTGATGCCAGCAAGGTCCACCGCTTCGACGAGCGCGAAATCGCACAAATTGCCCATGCGCGTGAAGACGATACCCAGGGCGGTCTGCGGCTGGGCAGCCGCTACGTTAACTGGCAACATCTTGATCACTTTGATGGCATGTTGCTGCGCATCCACACCCTCAGCGAAGGGGCGCACGGTGATTTTGGCAGCATCAGTATTGCGCTGGCCCTGCTGTGGCTGCTGTTTACCAGCATGCTGGTGGGCTCGTGGCTGGTGATCCACCGCACGGTCGGCAATATGTCTACGCTCCAGCATTCGCTGCAGTGGCAGGCGTGGCATGACCCCCTTACGCGCATGAATAACCGCGGGGCGCTGTTTGAGCGCGCCCTGGCGCTGGCGGCAACGTGCCAGCAGTTGAAGCAACCCTATTCGGTGATGCAGCTGGATCTGGACCATTTCAAAAATGTGAATGACCAGTTCGGCCACCAGGCGGGGGATAAAGTGCTGGTCCACGCGGGTGGGTTAATAACCAGCACTATACGCGATGGGGATGTCGCCGGGCGCGTGGGCGGCGAAGAGTTCTGTATTGTGCTCCCGGACACCTCTCTGGAAGAAGCGGCGCAGATTGCCGAGCGCATCCGGGCGCGCATCAACCGCCGTGAGATCCTGGTGAAAAAGAGCCGGACAACGCGCATCAGCGTGTCGATTGGCGTCAGCAGCGCGCAGGAAAGCGGGAATTACGATTTTGAACAACTGCAGTCCATCGCTGATGCCCGTCTTTACCAGGCGAAGCAGCGTGGACGCAATCAGGTGGTCAGTCAGGACCCGATAAAGTGATCCAGTCCTTCACGCCAGCCTGCCGGACCGGGCTGTTGGGTATGGTAGACCCGTTCCGGGGTATCATTTTTAAGCTGGATGCCATGGCGGTTGATACCCTTGACCACCACCGCGAAGTCCACGCTATCCAGCAGCGGGGCGTCGTTTGGCCCGTCCCCCAGCCCCAGCGTGGTGGGAAGGTTGCCTTCACGCTGAAGGTACTGGGCATTGAGCCAGTTAATCGCCTGATCCTTACCGCCGCGCGCGTCGAGGATGTGCCAGAAGCGGGCACCCTGCACAAACTTCAGGCCCAGCTCCACCAGCGCCGCCTCAAATGCCGCCATTTTTTCGTCGCTGTCGCGCCAGATGAGCGTCGCCGAGGCTTCGTGCAGCCGCGCCAGCGCCGCTCTCTCATTGCTCAGCCCGGTCCACTCGCCAATCACCCGTACGTCCACGTCATCAAAGGTGGTGAACTTATACCCGTCGCGGCTGCGTAGCTGATTGATGATACTCACAATCTCAGCGTGCGGAATGCCGTTCATTAACCGGGGCGCGTCGGGGTGATCGTTCCAGCGGACGTCAAGCTGGATCACCGCACCGTTTTCCGCAATAAAGGGCAGCCCATCCAGCCCAAGGTCACTCTGAATCTCCAGCATCTCGGCTGCGGTCTTGCTGCTGCATAAAATGACCGGGATTTGATTATCCTTCAGCGTCTCCAGCCAGCCGAGAGCCGGTTGCCAGCTGTAGGTGTGAATATCCAGCAGGGTGCCGTCCAGATCGCTGTAAACCAGCAGAGGATCCTGAAGTGAAGGCATGGTGTCTCCCGTAAATATGTAGGCTGTCTTAAGAATAGTCTTAAACAAAAAGGGGTTAAAATATACGCAAATTGGGACCGTTACCGCTCAGGCCCCAGGCCTGCCGCATGTCGGCAACCATAACTCAAATCTCATTTCTGAGTTTTTGCTATTCATATTGTTAATATATCCTTGTCTTACAAAATTTTTGGGGATAAGGTTTGTCCGACATCAGATTTCCTGATGTAACGAATTTACAAGTGCTTCTTGCATAAGCAAGTTTCATCCCGGTCACCCCATGACCGGGATTTTTTTCGCCTCAGCGATTCACTTCTGACACGCTAAAGTCGTGTATATCGAGTTCAAAGGCCTCTGCCAGCTCACGCCAGGTGTGGTAGTCCCGGTCGTTCACCCGCACGTGGTTAGGGTCATCCTCGATGCGGCGTACTTCGCTTTCGCTGATCTCATTGATTGCCGCGAGCAGGGCATCAACGTCCACATTCACCTCACGTTTTGCCGTTTCACTGTACTCTTTTGCGGTCTTCATCACTCATTCCTCTCATCACCGAATTCAGCTATAAGTATAGACCGCTGATAAAATCGTCAGTCGCGCGGGGAAGGCGCTGCCAGTTTTCGCGTTTTGTTCTACACTGGCTCAAAACCAGAGGAGGATTGTATGAAGGTCAACGATCGGGTTACCGTTAAAACAGACGGCGGGCCACGCCGTTCGGGTGTAGTGCTGGCCATTGAGCAGTTTAATGAAGGGGTAATGTATCTGGTATCGCTGGAAGATTACCCGCTCGGTATCTGGTTCTTTAACGAGGTTGGCCATCCTGACGGTATTTTTGTCGAAAGCGTAGAGTAGTCTTAGCCGTGTCGGGTGGCCTGGGGCGTGCCCGACGCGTTAATAAAAATCTCTGGCATAGCCAGAGATTGGGAAACAACTGAAGGGCGCGGATTAGCGCAGATTGACAAAAATACCGTTGGTCACATTGTCCGTCAGGCGCACGACGTGGTAGATCACTTGCTTATTGTGCGTTTTAATTTTCCTTTTAATATTTCCCTTATGTGACGAAACGGTCTTCGCCTTGATATTCATCTGATCGGAAATCTGGATCGTGCCCTGTCCCGCCATCCACATGCGCAGCATACTCGATTCGGTGCGGCTCAGTGATAATGTCGGAAATTTCTCACCGTGACTGTTTATTTCTTTACTTAAATAATCGCCCAACAAGTCATCCAGCGACTCGGGCTTAATGGACTTCGAACTAATAAGAAGATTCTGACGCACCCGCAAATATTCATCAAAATGCAGATTGGCAATAGCCATGAATACAATAAACAAGGTTGCGGGATGCTGATTAATGATCTGCTTTATTTGCTGACTGTTGGCGGGGTCGTGAATAAAACAGTCCTCATTAATAAACACCACACCAGGCGTAAACTGGTCGCAGGCGGCGGCGAGTTCGTCAACGGTATGTACATCGTTGATGTCTCGTTTTTTTACCCCCCTGCTGTTCAGATACCCGGTTAACCCCAACCGGGTGTAACTGCATAAATCCATAATGATCGTTGACATGGCATACCCTCACTCAATGCATAACGATAATTCACCCACTGCCCGATAATTCTTAAACAACCAAACGGGATAAAATAATAAAATTACCTGCGCGCATTACAAGGACTTTCAGGCGAACTCACTATCCCGTAAAGTTACGTATAATTTGCCAGGAATCATCTCAAAGTAAAGTAAATGTTGAGTATTGTGAGGAGCATTGAAACAATTAACCCGCGCCAGATATATCCTGCCGGATGATTCCTGGAATCTCTTTTAGGAATATCCTCATAAAGACAGGATAAAAAGCAGGGGTTATTATTTTGCTGGTAGTTCGTGAATAATATCTGCCAGTAAATTAAATAATTCACTGAATAAACGCTCACAGAATGGGGCAATGAGCGGCATTAGCAGGGAAATAAGCAGCAGGCCGACGGTGAGGGTGATGGGGAAGCCAATCACGAAAACGGAGAGCTGTGGCGCCATGCGGTTCAGTAAGCCCAGCGCCAGGTTGATGGTCAGCAGCAGGGTAATCACCGGCAGCGCCAGCATCAGGCCATTGAGGAAGATCAGCCCCGCCGCGCGGGTCAGAGACATAAACGCGTTGCTGTTGACCGGGTCGCCGCCAATCGGCAGGGTATGGAAGGTATCCACCAGCATCGACAGCAGCCACAGATGCCCGTCAAACGCCAGGAACAACAGCAGGGCCAGCATATCGATGATGCGCGCCAGCACCGGCATATTGAGATGGCTGGCAGGATCAAAGAAGGTGGCGAACGACAGGCCCATCTGCAAACCGATCAGCTCCCCAGCGGTACGGATAGCCGCAAAGGCGAACTGCATAGTAAAGCCAAGCGCCACGCCAATCAGGATCTGCTGCAGCCCCAGCCACAGAGCGGCAGGGGAAAATATCGGCACGTTTACCGTTGGCAGCGTCGGGGCGATGATAATGGTGATGACGATCCCGAGGGCGATTTTTATCCGCTTCGGTACCGTGCGCTCGCTGAAGATAGGCGCAGTTGAGATCAACGCCAGCACGCGCAGCAAAGGCCAAAAATAGAGGCTTAACCACTGCATCCATTGGTCGCTGGTAAAGTGCAGCATCCGTCAGTTAGCCAATGATATAAGGCAGATTGGTGAACAGATTACGCATGTAATCCAGCAGCAGGTTCAGCATCCACGGCCCGGCGATAATGATCGCCACAAACACGGCGATAATTTTCGGAATGAACGAGAGGGTCATTTCGTTAATCTGCGTGGCGGCCTGCAGAATACTGATAATCAGGCCGGTGACCAGCGCCACCAGCAGCAGGGGAGCGGCAACGGCAATCGCAACTTTCATTGCTTCCGTGCCCATCATCATTACCGATTCAGGGGTCATCGTGCGCGCCTCAACTGTAGAAACTTTGCGCCAGCGAACCGACCAGCAGCTGCCAGCCATCCACCAGGACAAACAGCATCAGCTTGAAGGGCAGGGCAATGGTTGCCGGAGGCACCATCATCATCCCCAGCGCCATCAGCACGCTGGCGATCACCAGGTCGATAATCAAAAACGGAATAAAAATGGTAAAGCCAATCTGGAAAGCGGTTTTCAGCTCGCTGGTGACGTAAGCCGGCAGCAGAATACGCATCGGCACCGCTTCCGGTCCCTGCATCGGCCCCGCATTGGCGAGGCGGGCAAACAGAGCCAGATCCGCTTCACGCGTCTGACGCAGCATAAATTCGCGCAGCGGCTGCGCCCCTTTCTCCAGCGCTTCCTGCATCGAGATCTTCTCTTCGCTGAACGGCTGGTAGGCATCGACATAAATTTTGTCGATCACCGGGGACATGATGAAGAAGGTTAAAAACAGGGCCAGACCCAGCAGCACCTGGTTAGGCGGCGCGGACGGGGTGCCCAGCGCGTTACGCAGCAAACCAAACACAATAATGATGCGGGTGAAGCTGGTCATCATCAGCAGGATGGCCGGAATAAAGGTCAGCGAGGTGATGAACACCAGCGTCTGGATCGGCAGAGACCAGCTTTGACCGCCACCGGCCATCGGCGTGGAAATCAAACCAGGCAGTTGAGCAGACACGGCAGGAGCAAACAGGGCAAGACCTGCAAGCGTAAGGGACAACACAGGGCGCATCACGATCTCCCGGAACGCTTAAGCAAACTCTTCATCACCGACTGAAAATCCGGTGCAACATCGGTGCGGGCCTCGTCAACGACGGGCGCAGGGGGCAAGGTATGCAGCAGATTAATCTGTGATGCCGTCACACCCAGCACCAGCCGGGCGTCGTCCACTTCCACAATCACCACCCGCTCACGCGGTCCCAGCGAGGTGCTGGCGCACAGCTTCAGTCCGCGTGCCCCGGCGGTTTTTCCCGCCAGACCGACGCGTTTTGCCAGCCAGGCGGCAATCAAAATAAAGGCAATAATCCCCAGCAGCGCACCGCTGACCTGCAGCAACGGTGAACCGGGTACCGCAGAGGGTTGAGAAACGGTAGCCTGGGTTGTCATGCTTAACGGCTCAGACGACGCATACGTTCGGATGGGGTGATGATGTCGGTGATACGCACGCCGTACTTATCGGCAACCACGACCACTTCACCCTGGGCAATCAGGTAGCCGTTGATCAGGATGTCCAGCGGCTCACCCGCAAGGCCATCCAGCGCCACGACTGAACCCTGCGTCAGGCGCAGCAGCTCTTTGATGGTCATCCGGGTACGACCCAGCTCCACGGTCAGCTTGACCGGGATATCCATAATCAGATCGATATCCTGCAGCGTGCCGCTGACGTCGCCGCCGCCCAACTGCTGGAACACCGCATCGGCCACGCTTTTGCTGGCCGGTGCTTTTTGTTCGTTTAATGCCTCAGCCCACAGATCGTCCAGTGCTCCGTTGTTGTCATCGGACGGATTGTTCATATCACTCATTTGGGCTGTTCCTCATTCAGAGAATTCAAAATCGGGTTAATCAGGTGCTCAACGCGTAGCGCGTACTGACCGTTCACGGTGCCGTACTGGCTGGTCAGGACGGGCACGCCATCCACATGGGCAATGATGCGATCGGGCTTATCGATCGGCAGCACATCGCCGGGTTTTAATTTTAAGATCTGCGAGAGGCGCAGCGGCACGTCGGCAAAATTCGCCACCAGCTCCAGCTGCGAGTGCTGCACCTGACGGACCAGATTCTCACGCCAGTTCTGGTCTTCATGACGGGAGTTTTCCAGCGGCGGGTTCACCAGCACTTCGCGCAGCGGTTCGATCATGCTGAACGGCAGACAGATGTTGAACTCACCGGTCAGGTTGCCGATCTCCACGTGGAAGGGGGTGTTAACCACGATGTCGTTTGGCGAGGTGGTGATGTTGGTGAACTTCACCTGCATCTCAGAACGCACATACTCCACTTCCAGCGGGTTGATGGCTTTCCACGCGTCGCTGTAGGACTCCAGCGCCAGCTTCAGCATCCGGTTGATGACCCGCTGTTCGGTATGGGTGAACTCGCGGCCTTCCACTTTCGTCGGGAAACGCCCGTCGCCGCCGAACAGGTTATCCACTGCGATAAACACCAGGCTCGGCGAAAACACGAACAGGCCGGTACCGCGCAGCGGTTTCAGGTGGATCAGGTTCAGGTTGGTTGGCACCGGCAGGTTGCGGGCAAACTCATGATACGGCTGAATGCGGATCGCGCCGACGGTGATATCCGGGCTACGACGCAGCAGGTTAAACAGCCCCATACGGAACTGACGGGCAAAACGTTCGTTGATGATCTCCAGCGCCTGCAGACGCTCGCGCACCACGCGACGCTGGGTATTGGGATCGTAGGGGCGAATATTACTTTCGCCCGCCGCACCCGGTTTTGGATCGTCGGTTTTATCGCTGTCGCCGTTGAGCAGCGCATCGATTTCCGCCTGTGAAAGAATACTGTCGCCCATGTCGTTACCGCAAAATAAAGGCTGTATACAGAACGTCAGTGACTTCCTGCTTAGGTTGACCACTCACAAGAGGGGCGGCCAGCGTTTGCTTAATGGCGTCTACCAGCTTCTGCTTACCTTCATCGGTCGAGAGCTGGGAAGCATCCTGGCGTGCGAACAGCAGCAGCAGACGGCTGCGCACTTCCGGCAGATACTCGCTCAGACGCGCACGGGTCGCGTCGTCTTTCAGACGCAGCGTAATCCCCACGTACAGCACGCGCTCCGCGTCACCCAGGTTAACGGTAAACGTATCCAGCGCGAAAAAGACCGGCGCGGCAGGCGGTGGTGGCTCGACTTTGGCTTCGGCTGCAGGCGCCTTGTTCATACGCCAGTAGCTGTAGCCCGCGGTGGCGCAGGCGGCGAGCGTAATTAACACCAGCAGCGGGATCCAGATGGAACGCTTACTTTTTTTGGTGATAGCGGAGTCAGTCATCTGATGCGTGCTTCCTGTTTCGGGACTGCTAATAAGGTGATTATCCCGTGTCCTGTCACCGTCAAAGGGTGGAAAAGACGGGGATAATCACGCTACCTCTGGCGTTTACGCGAAGATATCCACGGCACCGTTTCCACGCGCCACGGACTGCAGGGAGGCCGGGGTGGCCAGCAGTTCATCGTTCTCTTCGTCAAATCCGCCCTGATTGCCGGAGCGGGACGCCTGTTGCTGTTGCTGGGACGCGGCATGCTGCTGGCCGCTGAAGTTTTCGCTGCTGATGTTGCTTTGCGTCAGTTGGATACCGTTATCCGCCAGCTGGGTACGCAGCATCGGCAGCGCCGCTTCCAGCGCGGCGCGCACGTGGCTATGACCTGACACCATCTGCAGCTGCGCCTGATTATCATCCAGTTTAAGCGAAATCTGGATCTGACCGAGATCTTCCGGGTGCAGACGCAGCTCGGCGCTCTGTTGGCCCTGACGGGTAAACAAGGTGATGTGCTGGCTGACAGTCTGCTGCCACTCACCGCTGCCCAGCGGTGCGCTCACCACGGGGACTGTGGCAGGCGTTGGCGCGGCAGACGAGTGGCTGCTGAGGATCGGGGTCATCGTGGCGGTTGGGCCGCTCGGTGATGGCGTGCTCTCGGCGTCCAGTTTGCTGACGGTGGCCGCCATCGTTGGTGTCAACTGCGTGTTTGAGGCTAACGCAGCATCTTTGTCCTGAGCGACCGCTTTCGCGCTGCGCAGCGCATCGGTATCCAGCACCGGCTGGCGGCTATTACCCGCAGGCGTGGTCTGGACCGCAAGCGTATCGGCGTTAACGGGTTTCGGCGCGGCAGCGGTTGCCATCTGCTGGTGCGGCAGCATCGCCATTAAAGCGCTTAATCCGGCCAGCTCTTCGTCGCTGAGATCGGTTTTACTGTCGGCGTCTTTCGCGGCCTGGGCCAGCGTTTTCAGGACGTCGCCTTTGGCAGACGTCAGCAGACCGCTGGTCAGCCCCGGCAGGGTTACCTGCGGTGCGCTGTCGTCGGCGACCAGGATCTCGTGGCGCGCCAGCAGCTCTGCCAGTTTGCCGGTCTCCTGACCTTCGGCGTCCGCGGTCAGGCCCGCTTTTGGCAGCTTACCACCGGCGGCATGCAAATCGTTGAGCGTCAGTCCCGCCTCTTTACCCAGGGCAGGTGCCTCGGTTAATGCGCCCGTCAGCAGGGCGAGAAAATCCTGCGCGCCATCGGCGGCTTTCCCGCTGCGGGTGCTGCCTGCCAGCTCGCTGTCGCTCGAAAGCAGTTGTTGCACTGTGATCATTCCGGTTTCCTCATTGATGCGCGCTGGGCGAACTCATCCATTTTTTTCTGATCGAGACGGTTTTCTGCCAGGGCGGCGGCGGTCAGCTGGCGATCCTGTAACGTCTGCCAGGCCTGTAAACGCTGCTTCTTCTCACGCCAGAAATTCAGCGCCCTGTCGACTTTGTTATTCCACTGGTCCAGCTGCTGGCGATGCTGGTCGATAGCCTTTTCCAGGGTCTGAATAAACTGCTGATAGTTGATCCAGCGTTGGCTGCCGATGCCCTGCGTCATGTCGTTGTTGAGGTTGGCGCGATACTCGTGCTGATAGTCGATCAGCATCTTCAGTTGCTCTTCGGCCTGCTGATGCCCGCGGCGCATGGCGCCAAGCTGCTGGGCGGCAGTGTCGACTTCTTTCTCGGCCAGATCTTTCAGCGTGGCTAATGCGCCGTGTTGCGCCATAACGTTCGCCCTCTACCCTGATTACGCCTGCGGGAAAATGTATTCCAGCATCTGGATTGAACTTTCCCAGTCGGCTTTTTCAAAAATACCCTGTTGCAGATAGGCTTCCAGCTGCGGCCACAGCGCGATGGCTTTGTCGAGCATCGGGTCGCTGCCTTTGGCATAGGCGCCGACGCTGACCAGATCGCGGTTGCGCTGGAAGCTGGAGAGCAGTTGTTTGAAGTTACGCACCCGGGCGTAGTGCTTCTCGGTGATCAGCGATGTCATGGCACGGCTGATCGACGCTTCAATATCAATCGCCGGATAGTGCCCGGCCTCGGCCAGACGACGCGACAGCACGATGTGACCGTCGAGGATCGCACGCGCCGAGTCGGCAATCGGATCCTGCTGATCGTCGCCCTCGGTCAGTACCGTGTAAAAGGCGGTAATCGAGCCCCCACCGCTGATGCCGTTGCCCGCGCGTTCAACCAGCGCCGGGAGTTTGGCAAACACCGACGGCGGATAGCCTTTGGTGGCCGGCGGCTCGCCGATTGCCAGTGCGATTTCACGCTGCGCCATCGCATAGCGGGTGAGGGAGTCCATGATCAGCAGCACATGCTGACCCCGGTCACGAAAATCTTCCGCAATGCGCGTGGCATACGCGGCACCCTGCATACGCAGCAGGGGAGAGACATCCGCCGGGGCGGCAATCACCACCGAACGGGCGCGCCCCTCGGTGCCGAGAATGTTCTCGATAAAGTCTTTAACTTCGCGGCCACGTTCGCCAATCAGCCCTACCACAATGACGTCGGCCTGAGTGTAGCGGGCCATCATCCCCAGCAGCACCGATTTGCCGACGCCGGAACCGGCAAACAGCCCCATACGTTGGCCGCGACCGACGGTCAGTAGGGCGTTGATCGGGCGCACGCCGGTATCCAGCACGTGTTCAATCGCGGTACGCTGTAGGGGGTTAAACGGCTGCGTTACCAGCGCGCCGGTTTCGGTGGTGTCCGGAGAGGGCAGGCCATCCAGCGGTTTTCCGCCGCCGTCCAGTACCCGTCCCAGCAGCGCCGGGCCGAGCGGCAGCTGTTTGCCGCTGTGCAGTCCGTCGCTGGATAAATTTTTGGCATACACGCGGGCACCTGGCAGCACGCCTTCGACCTCTTCCAGCGGCATCAGGAACAGTCGCTGGCCGTTAAAGCCGACCACTTCGCTCTCGACTTCGCGGATTTCGTTCCCGTCCTGGCGTTCGATAATGCAGGTCGCACCCAGCGGCAGTTGCAGGCCGGTAGCTTCCAGCACCAGCCCGGTGGCGCGGGTCAGACGACCGTAGCGACGCACGGACGGCAGCTGGGCCATCTTCGTTTCAAAGTTGTCGAGGGTGTTCAGCCAGCGGGTAAGACGCGCGGTCATCAGATGACTCCCGGTGCTGCCAGGCGGCACAGTTCCTGCCAGCGCGTCGCCACGCTGGCATCCAGATCCCCTTCATCGGCAGAGACTTTGCAGCCGCCGTGATGCAGGGTCGGATCGCCGCGCAGACGCCAGCCGTGCAGGCTGAGGGTCGCGCCGAGCATCTCTTCCACCCGCTGCAGATCGTCCGGATGGACACGCAGCTGTGGCTTGCCGCTGAACAGCGGCTCCTGCTGCAGCAGGCCCTGAATCTGTTTAATCAATGACGAGTTATCGACAGGCGGCGTGTGGCCGATCACCTGGCGGGCGGCTTCCAGCGCCATCTGCATCAGGCGCGAGGCGATCACGCTGTCCAGCGCATCAAGCGTATTCTGGAACTCGCTGACCAGCTGCTGCATCCGGGCGTGGATCGGCGCCTGCTGGGAACGGGCCTGCGCCAGTCCCTGCTCAAGCCCCTGGGCCAGCCCTTCCTGATAACCTTGTTCCTGGCCTTTTTGACGGCCTTCGTTCATCCCGGCCGAGTAACCCTGCTCGTGCGCCTGGAGCTGGATCTGTGCCAGCTGCTGGGCGCGCTGCTCCTCTTCACTCAGCTCAGGCTCGCCTTCTTCATCCCCGTCCAGCGTCGGTGCGACGGTCGCGGGGACAAACTCGGCGAGGGGAGGGGCGAGATCCTGTGGCGTCCAGATCTTCCACGGCAGTTCATCAGACATAGGTATCCTCGCCGCTGCCGACTACCATCTCGCCGGTTTCGGCCAGACGACGCACAATAAGCAGGATTGCTTTCTGTTCGTTTTCCACCTGAGACAGACGGACCGGGCCACGGTTGGCCAGATCGTCGCGCAGGATATCTGCCGCACGCTGGGACATGTTGCGCAGGAACTTCTCGCGCAGCGGCTGTTCGGCACCTTTGAGGGCGATAAGCAGCGATTCGGAGTCCACTTCCTGCAGCAGGCGCTGGACACTGCGGTCGTCCACGTCGACCAGGTTTTCGAACAGGAACATCTCGTCGATAATTTTCTGTGCCAGTTCGCCGTCGAACTCGCGAACAGCAGTAATAACCGCCTCTTCCTGCTGCGTTTTCATCAGGTTGATAATTTCGGCCGCCGTTCTCACGCCGCCCATTTTGCTGCGCTTGAGATTCTGGCCGTCGAGCAGGCCGTTCAGCACTTCGGTCAGCTCTGCCAGCGCGGCTGGCTGGACGCCGCCAAAGGTGGCGATACGCAGCATCACGTCATGACGCAGACGCTCGTCGAACAGCGCCAGAATATCCGCCGCCTGGCCGCGCTTGAGGTGGACCAGGATGGTGGCGATGATCTGTGGGTGCTCGTCGCGAATAAGATCGGCAGCGCTCTGCGGCTCCATAAAGTTGAGCGTTTCGATGCCGCTGGCGGTGTCGCGGGTTTCGAGAATATCTTCCAGCAGGCTGGCCGCGCGCTCTTCGCCAAGTGCCTTGACCAGCACCGAGCGCAGGTATTCGTTGGCGTTGACGTTGAGCGCGGTGAACTGTTCCGCTTCCTGCTCAAACTCTGCCAGCACGTCGGTGAGCTGCTTATTGGAGATCTGCCGCACGTTGGCCATCGCCGCGCTGAGCAACTGCACTTCGCGCTGGGAGAGGTGTTTGAACACCTCCGCCGCACGATCCTCGCCAATGGTCATCAGCAGAATAGCGCTTTTATCTGTTCCGGTAAGGTTACTCATTTTCGGTGCTCATCCACTGGCGAATGACCAGCGCCACGACGCGCGGATCGTTATCTGACATTTCACGAATACGCTGGCTCATCACTTCAGCGCCCAGACGCTGATTTACCCGGCGCTGCTGTACCTGTTCGTCTTTGCTGAGGCGGACTTCCACCGCTTCGTGGGTTTCCTGACGCAGCATGGTTTGCTCTTTCAGGGCCTTAGCTTCTTCTGCGCGGCGAACCAGCTGCGGACGGATCGCTTTACGCCACAGCAGCCAGGCGACAATCACCACCAGCAACCAGCGACCGGCTTCGATCAGCTGATCGATAAATGCCTGCTGTTGCCAGAACGGCAGCTCACCGCTGGCATCGTCAACCGCGCTGAACGGCGAGTTCACCACGTTGAGGGTGTCACCGCGTTTTTCCGTGAAGCCCATCGCTTCGCGGGTCAGGTCTTCAATCTGTTTCATCTGCTCGGCGGTCAGCGGCAGCGGCTTACCGTCCGGCAGGGTTTTGTAGTTGACCACCACCGCCACCGAGAGACGTTCGATGTCGCCGACGTTCATTTTGGTGTGGCGGATAGTGCGGTCGACTTCGTAGTTGGTGGTTTCGTTGCGGCTGCTGGTACGCGGCCCGCTATTGGCCGCCGTGGTGGAGGTTTGCTGCTGTTGCTGAGCGTTCGCCTGCTGGCCGTTCTGTGGGTTTTGCGGCGGTGTGGTAATCGGGCCGGCGTTGGCTGGGGCAGGCTGATTAGAGAGCGCACCCGGCACGCCGCCAGGGTTATTGCCGCCATTCTGCTCGTTTTCATTCAGCTGACGCGAACGCATCACTGCCCGGGAAGGATCGCCGTTCGGGCTGTACTGCTCTTCGGTCTGCTCTTTATTGGCAAAATCAATCTGGGCGGTGACCTGGGCGTGGACGTTGCTGTTGCCAACAATCGGGCCAAGAATGGCTTCGATGCGGCGCTGAACGCGGCCTTCCACGTCGGTGGCGTATTTCAGCTGGGCGTCATTCAGATCGCGTCCGGCGGTGTTGGACTGGGTCAGCAGATGCCCACCCTGATCCACCAGCGTCACGTTACCCGGCGGCAGACCCGCTACGGCGCTGGAGACCAGATGCACGACGGCGCTGATTTGACCTTCATCGAGCGCGCGGCCCGGCTGCAGATTGACGGTAACGGAAGCGGAAGGGGCTTTTTGTTCGCGGACGAACAGCGACGGTTTTGGCATCGCCAGGTGAACGCGGGCGCTTTTCAACGGCCCCAGCGTTTCGATGGTGCGGGCCAGTTCGCCTTCCAGCGCGCGCTGGTAGTTAACCTGCTCGCTGAACTGGCTGATGCCGAATTTTTCCTGATCCAGTAACTCAAAACCGACCGCGCCGCCTTTCGGCAAGCCCTGCTGAGCAAGACGCAGACGGAGTTCGTGAACTTTATCGGCCGGGACTTCCAGCGCGCCGCCGTTGTCCGCGAAGCGGTAGGGGATGTTCATCTGGGTAAGCTGGGTGACGATGGCGCCGCCATCCTGATCGGAGAGATTGCTGAACAGCGTGCGATAGTCGGGCTGTTTCGCCCATAAGACCATGGCGACAAGAATGGCGATAGCGGCAGCACCTGCCACGATCAACGGTACTTTAGGGTTCGCGCGCAGGCGGCTCATCCATTCGAGAGATTTAGTTTGAGGGCCGGTTGTTGCTGTCGCACTCATCGCGCACCTCGTAGCTCTTCGTGGATGACATTATTCGTGTTGAGAAACAAAACAGACTCCCGGGTCGGCAAACACAACAAAAATTCCATAATCATGGCGCTGCCATTATTTGATGATTCAGGAATTTCTATGGGTCAAATAACCTGGTTTTTTCATGCTATTTAACGCCTTTATCTCATTGACAGACTGGTACTCTTGAGCGCGTAAAAATCCATCAGGGGAAAGTCATGGCAATACAGGGGATTGAAGGCGTCATCAGCCAGCTACAGGCAACGGCAATGACCGCCCGGAATCAGAACGTGGCTGACGTGCAGCCAACCGTCAGTTTCGCCGGTCAACTGCACGCTGCACTGGACCGCATCAGCGAGACTCAGGGCGCCGCCCGTACGCAGGCTGAAAAATTCACCCTCGGCGAACCGGGTATCGCGCTGAACGATGTGATGACCGATATGCAAAAAGCGTCGGTATCCATGCAGATGGGTATTCAGGTACGTAATAAACTGATGCAGGCGTATCAGGATGTTATGTCTATGCAGGTTTAGTACCTAAGGCGCTGGCAGGCGCACGTCTTTAATGCCACACTCTTTTTTTTATCCGTAGACGGACAAATGATGAAAAAAATAGCAATGATGGCGGGGCTGCTGGCGTTAACCGGCTGTGTGCAGGTCGAGAAATATGAGGATGTGATCAAGCATCCCGTTCCGGCAGAGCTGGCGGGCTACTGGCAGTCGAAAGGGCCGCAAAGCGCGATGGTCAGCCCGGAAGCGATCGCCACGCTGGTGGTAACAAAAGAAGGCGATACCCTGGATTGCCGTCAATGGGTGCGGGTGGTTGCCGTGCCGGGGAAAATCATGCTGCGCTCGGATGATTTTTACAACGTGACCCAAAAGCGGGATGTCTATCCGCTGGAACGTGACGGCAGCGCCATCGAGTATGACGGCATGACCCTGCAGCGCGTGGAACGCCCGACCGTTGAATGTGCGGCGTACCTGAGCAAAAATCCGCTGCTCAGTAAGCTGCCATAAAATTTGTGAACGCCGGGCAGGCATCGCGCCGCCCGGCAGTCCCTTCGTTACAACACCGCCTCCATCACCCACACGCTGACGCTGCCGCCGTTGCAGGTGAACACGCCCTCGCCGTTTTCATCCGTTGTAACCGCCTCTTCCCGGTTGCCGAGAAAATCTTTCCAGGTCCGGTTGCCGTAGTTCTCGCCAAGCGCGATCGTCTTCTCACCCTCATCCCCGTTGGAAAGCACCACCACGCAGCCGGGATCTTCATCGGTACCGCTGCGGCTGAAGGCTATGCAGTTAGGATGATCGAACCACAAGGTCTGGATACCGTGGGCAAAGCGCTGGCGGGCAAGGATCAGCTGGTCAAGCTGTTCAATGACCGGCATCTCGATGTGGTAAGTCTCGCCATCACCGCCGGTATCGTCGTAGCTGGCACCGTACAGATCCGGATAGAAGACGCTCGGCACGCCGTTCTCGCGCAGCAGGATCAGCGCATAGGCCAGCGGTTTAAACCAGGCCTCAACCGGGGCCTCCAGCGCCTGTAATGGCTGGGTGTCGTGGTTGGCCACCAGCGTCACGGCGTGGAACGGATCGGCCTCTACCAGCGTGCCGGTAAAGATCTGGCTCATGTCGTAGTCGCGCCCCTGAAGAGAGGCCTCATGGAATTTCATGTGCAGCGGGGCGTCAAACAGCATGGTTTTTCCGTCCACCTGATCGATATACTGCTGCAGTTTATCGACATCCGGCGACCAGTATTCCGCCACGATAAACAGCGGCTTCGGCGCGACCTCCTGCACGTGTTCAATCCACTCTTTATAGAACCAGGCCGGAATATGCTTCACTGCATCGAGACGAAAACCGTCGCACTGAGTTTGTTCCATCACCCAGCGCGCCCAGTACTTGATCTCCTCGGTCACGGCGTGATTGCGAAAGTCGATGTTCTCGCCCATCAGGTAGTCAAAATTGCCCATCTCGGTATCGACCTGATCGTTCCAGCCTTCGCCGGTGTAGTCATTGACGATCTTGAAGATGCTGTCTTCATCGGGGTTTTCAATATGGTCGATGCCGCTGAAGCATTTGTAATCCCAGATAAACTGCGAGTACTGACCGGCCCGGGCCGGGAAGGTGTAGCGGGTCCAGGCTTCACACTCGATAACGTCTTCGTCGATCTGGGTGCGATCGTCTGAATTGACGCGCTGAACGCGGATCTGCTCTTTCTCGTCGGCACCCATTTTGTGGTTCACCACCACGTCCATCAGCACCGCGATATCGTTGCGTTTGAGAGCCTCGATAGCGCCGAGCAGCTGGGCCTTGTCGCCGTACTTGGTAGGGATGGAGCCTTTTTGATCGAACTCGCCAAGATCGAACAGATCGTAGGAGTCGTAGCCAACCGAATAACCGCCAGAAGCCCCTTTATACGCGGGGGGAAGCCAGACCATGTTAATGCCGATATCGTTTAAACCATCGGCGCGCTCGGCTACTTCCGGCCAGAGCTGACTGCCGTCAGGGTAATACCAGTGGAAGAACTGCAAGAGGGTGGGGTTTTTCATCTTCCGTGCTCCAGTTTAAGAACACAGACAGTATGGGCGAGCCGGGAGAAATTAGCGGGTGAAACAGCAAAATAGTTTTCGCCCGCCAATGATTACCCCCGGGTTAAATATCAGTGGGGAAGAGAATATTGCCAGAGAGACGTCCATACGTTGCATTCAGATTATGTTGTCGGGAGGTTTGCCCAACCAAAGTTCTCAGTTCGTCCATACGCTGCTGCAGCAAGGCTTTAAGCTCAATTTCATTATCGAGTATCTGTCTCAGGATCGGGCGAATTTGCGCCTGTACAGGCGACGCAACGTCACTGGCATCCTGAAACTGCGTCAGTTTTTCGACCGCAGTAAGATATTTTACTTCGTATGCAATCAGCTCATCCCAGCGCCCCGATTTGGTCAGAGCCAGCATCGCTGCACTGGTGGTTAACAACTGCTGATAGTGTTGGAGCAACCCGAGATTGGCTTCCATTAGTAATTATCCCGCGCATGCTGAGAATGGGGACCTATCTCTTTCCAGGCATCAGCAATATTGTTGAGTAACTCCACCACTTCATTAATGGCATCGAGATCATTATGAAGGTTGGCCTGTAGAAGACGCCGGGTCATATAGTCATAGAGGCTATCCAGATTGGTCGTTAGTTCGCCGCCAATTTCGTGGTTTAGCCCTGACTGTAACCCGTTACTGATGATATTGATGGCTTTGGTCAGCGCCAGGCCTTTGCCGGCGATATCCCCTTGCTCAATCAATATCATGGCTCTTTTCATGGCGCTTAACGCGCCATCAAAAAGAAGAACCACCAGTTGATGCGGGCTGGCACTCAGGACCGCGCTCTCAACACCGACTTGCGCATAGGCCTGAATTCCCGATTTTGTATACATGGTAAACCTCAATTCATCTTCATTAACTGTTCATGGCATTGAACTGTTGAGTCAGATAGCTCCCTGTTTGGTCCATGGAGGAAACAAGCTGGCTCAGACTGGTAAACTGCGTTTTGTAGCGCGCCATGGTGGCTTCAATTTGTGCTGCGACTCGAGTGGACTGTTCAGTCAGCTGCTTAAGCGTTTTATTAATGCCATCAGTGGCATTTTTAACTGACCCCTCGTTGCCTAACATGTCTTTCAACAGGTTGCTGGTCTGGGTCGCTAAACCTGTGGTTTTGCCATCGCCAGACAGGAAGGCGACTACATCGACAGATTTGTCCGTCAAGGCTTTGCCTAACTTGGTGCTGTCGACGGTCAACTTACCGGTAATATCCTGTGTAATGCCCAGTTGTGACAGGGTTGCTAAATCACCACTGCCTTGAGAAGACGAGAGCATAGAGCGCAGTCGCGTCTGGATATTACGTAACGTGCCGTCACCCAGCAGGTCGCCGTTAGTGGAGTCCTGGGACGCATCACCCTGTTTGACCGCGGTATATTTCGTCTGATTGCTAATGGTGGTTTGCAACGAGTTATACGCATCAACAAAGGCCTGAATCGCATCGGTCATCGGCTGATTGTCTTTCACGACTGACAGCGTCTCCGGACTGCCGACATTGGTCTTGGTCAGATTCAGCGTCACGCCTTCCGGAGCATCGGTAATGGTGTTGCTGCTACGCGTGATCTTGATACCGTTAATGTTTACGACGGCATCTGACGCAGCAACCTGGACGGTCATTCCTTTGGATGTATCCAGCGGATCGTGGCCGATATATTTCGCCAGTTCGCTGTCATCAGTGGTGATCGTCATCTCATTGGTTGTGCCGCTGTCACGCGACGTCAATGACAAGTAATAACTGTTGTCATCGGCTTTAATGATGCTGGCGGTCACGCTGCCCTGTTTGGCGTTAATTGCATCACGCACATCGGCAAGGCTGGTTTTGTCGCTGGCAAGCGTTACTGTCAGCGGATCTTTCTGGCCCGGCTGGGTGATAGTGACAGTGCGAGAACTCATCCCACTGTCGCCCAGATCGGTATCTTTGTTAGCCACTTTCGGGCTCAGCAGCGTTTGCGCCGCTGCCAGTTTAGTGACCTCTACCGAATACGAACCCGCAGTCGCGCTGCTAGCCAGCGTCGCGCTGAATGCAGTATTGGTGCTGGTCACTTTTGCCTGCGCAATGGCGGACGTGTTCTTCAGCGCATCCGATGCACTCTGAAACTTGGTTAATGACGCCTGAACCACGCTCCACGCCGTCAGTTTTGCTTTATACGAGGTCTGTTGCGTCGTAATCGGCGTGAGTTTGGTCTGTTCGGCGGTCTCTAAATTGTCATATAACGTACCGAGATTCAGGCTGGTTCCAGCGCCGAGAGAACTAATACTTGCCATTTTTTCATCCTTTATTAAGACAATCGCTGGATGCTCTATCGGCAGAAACGGCAAAAAGATTAGCGTTTTTTTGCGCTTATCAATGCGCAAATAAAGCAGAGAAAGATCGGGCAGTTTGCCCCTTTAAAAAAATGATCATTTTCCTAAAGGTTGAGGGGGGGAAGTCGATAATCAGATGAACGGTGAGAAAGCCGTAGGCAGATGCCTGAATCTGATAACTTTTTGAAGGAATAAATCATGGCTGTTATTAATACTAACACCTTGTCGCTGATGACCCAGAGCAATCTGAACAAATCACAGTCGACGCTGGGTACTGCGATTGAGCGTCTGTCCTCCGGTCTGCGTATCAACAGCGCAAAAGATGACGCGGCGGGTCAGGCGATCGCTAACCGCTTCACCTCTAACATCAATGGCCTGAACGTCGCTGCTCGTAACGCCAACGACGGTATCTCTCTGGCACAGACTGCGGAAGGTGCGCTTAGCGAAATCAACAACAACTTACAGCGCATTCGTGACCTGACCGTACAGGCGCAGAACAGCTCTAACTCTGCCACCGACCTGGATTCTATCCAATCTGAAGTAAATGAGCGTATGAAAGAGATCGATCGTGTGACTACACAGACCGATTTCAACGGCATCAAGGTTCTGAATAACGCAACGGCTACCGCGAAAAGCTATAATTTCCAAGTCGGTTCTAAAGATGCTGAAACCATTGGAATCTCTCTCAACAGTGCTGCTGGATGGAACCTGGCGTCGGCAAACGCGGATAGCACCACTACAGCCGTTACGGGCGCTGGCGTATATGCCAACACCGTTGCTGCAGCAACACTGACAGATGTAAATGGTACTGCTGGTAACCGTTCTGTTGCCGCAATTGGTTTCGACGTACGAAGCGGAAAAGTCACCGCTGCAGCGTTGGGCGCAGGTAAGCCACTGGAAGATATTGATAAAGCTATCAAAGCTGTTGATACTCAGCGTAGCTCCCTCGGTGCCTCTCAGAACCGTTTTGAGTCTACGGTGACCAACCTGAACAACACCGTGAACAACCTGTCTGCAGCCCGCAGCCGTATTCAGGATTCTGACTACGCGACTGAGGTGTCCAACATGTCCCGCGCTCAGATCCTGCAGCAGGCTGGTTCTTCAGTACTTGCTCAGGCTAACCAGGTTCCGCAGACCATGTTGTCCCTGCTGCGTTAATAGCGTAATCGCATTTCGAAAGCGCCGCATGTCGGCGCTTTTTTCTATGCAAAAATGCGGCACACCGTGGCGACAGCAATTCCACTAAAGTTTAAACGTGTCTGGTCGATAACGATTAAGAAGGCGATAAAGCCGCTGGCCGCATGCCGTAACTTAATGACAAATATTGAAGGATAAAAAATCATGGCAGTGATTAACACTAACACTCTGTCGCTGATGACCCAGAGCAACCTGAATAAGTCTCAGTCGACCTTAGGTACTGCAATTGAGCGTCTGTCGTCTGGTCTGCGTATCAATAGTGCAAAAGATGACGCTGCGGGTCAGGCAATCGCAAACCGTTTCACCTCTAACATTAACGGCCTGAACGTGGCTGCACGTAACGCCAATGACGGTATCTCTCTGGCGCAGACCGCTGAGGGTGCACTCAGCGAAATTAACAACAACCTGCAGCGTGTGCGTGACCTGACCGTTCAGGCGCAGAACAGCTCCAACTCCGCTTCCGACATTGACTCCATCCAGTCTGAAGTGAACGAGCGTATGAAAGAAATTAACCGTGTAGCGACACAGACAGATTTTAACGGTATCAAAGTGCTGAACAATACCGCGACCAAGGCGTTTGATTTCCAGGTTGGGTCCAAAGATGCTGAAAAAATCAGTATCTCAATGAACGATAAAACCGCCTGGGATAAATATACTGCAGCGTCAACACCAGGCGTAGCTGGTCTGAGTGGCAACTTTGTTGCTGCCGATCGTAAAGTCGGAAGTAACGGTTACGATGTTCTGCAGAACGACGGTACAAATGGTACGGGTTTAAAAACCATTGACGACGCGATTAAAGCCGTCGATACCCAGCGTAGCTCCCTGGGTGCTTCCCAGAACCGTTTCGAATCGACCATCACCAACCTGAACAACACTGTGAATAACCTGTCTGCTGCCCGCAGCCGTATTCAGGATTCTGACTACGCCACTGAAGTTTCCAACATGTCCCGCGCGCAGATCCTGCAGCAGGCTGGCTCTTCAGTACTGGCGCAGGCCAACCAGGTTCCGCAGACCATGCTGTCCCTGTTGCGTTAATCGTTTTATAGCAGTACAAAAAGCGCCGCATGTCGGCGCTTTTTTCTTTTTAAATCAGTGAAAAAGATGTTCGTTTTTTTATTAAAACTAAAGTTTGAACCTGTCCTGTCGATAACTTTTATGAAGGCAATGAAGCCGCAGGCCGCATGCCGTAACTCATGAATAAAATTGAAGGATACATACTATGGCAGTGATTAATACCAACACCCTGTCGCTGATGACTCAGAGCAACCTGAACAAGTCTCAGTCGACCCTGGGTACCGCGATTGAGCGTCTGTCCTCCGGCCTGCGTATCAACAGCGCGAAAGACGATGCTGCGGGTCAGGCGATTGCTAACCGTTTCACCTCTAACATCAACGGCCTGAACGTAGCGGCGCGTAATGCGAACGACGGTATTTCTCTGGCGCAGACTGCAGAAGGCGCGCTGGGCGAAATCAACAACAACCTGCAGCGAATCCGTGACCTGACCGTTCAGGCGCAGAACAGCTCAAACTCTGCATCTGACATCGACTCCATTCAGTCTGAAGTCAACCAGCGTATGGAAGAGATCAACCGCGTTACCAATGAGACTGACTTCAACGGCATCAAAATTCTGGATAATGCGGCATCGAAGAAATTCGATTTCCAGGTCGGTTCGAAAGATGCTGAGAAAATCTCTATTACGATGGACGTCAGTGAT
The DNA here is from genome assembly GCF_025564065.1 of Silvania hatchlandensis. GTDB lineage: Bacteria > Pseudomonadota > Gammaproteobacteria > Enterobacterales > Enterobacteriaceae > Enterobacter > Enterobacter hatchlandensis. The sequence goes on from NZ_JAMGZK010000046.1 coordinate 135,397, forward strand.
TTCAGCGCGACGGGCGGCTGGGATATGTACAACGCCGGTGGCGCTGTACCAGCAACGCAAGTGAACAATGAAGCACGTACCGTTGCGGCCAAAGGTTTTGACGTGCGCAAAGTCTCTTCAGGTCCTTACGATGCGGCTGATACCGCGACCTGGGGCGCGCTGCAGACTGTTGATGCTGCCATCAAATCCGTCGACACTCAGCGTAGCTCCCTGGGTGCCTCCCAGAACCGTTTTGAATCGACCATTACCAACCTGAACAATACCGTGAACAACCTGTCTGCAGCCCGCAGCCGTATTCAGGATTCCGACTACGCGACTGAAGTGTCCAATATGTCTCGTGCGCAGATCCTGCAGCAGGCGGGCTCTTCAGTACTGGCGCAGGCCAACCAGGTTCCGCAGACTATGTTGTCTCTGCTGCGTTAATTGGTTTTCGCCATTTAGTAAAAGCGCCGCATATCGGCGCTTTTTTTATTTGAAAATCAGTGACGAAATAGTCAGAAACATTAATCGTATTAAAGTTTTAGTGTGTCCTGTCGATAACTTTTAGGAAGTCGCATGCCGCAGGCCGCATGCGTCGGGTCGTAATACATGACTCAAATTAAAGGATAATTACCATGGCAGTGATTAACACTAACACCCTGTCGCTGATGACGCAGAGCAACCTCAACAAGTCTCAGTCAACTCTGGGTACCGCGATCGAGCGTCTGTCCTCCGGTCTGCGGATCAACAGTGCTAAAGATGATGCAGCAGGTCAGGCAATTGCTAACCGTTTCACCTCGAACATCAACGGCCTGAACGTAGCGGCGCGTAACGCCAACGATGGCATCTCCCTGGCGCAGACCGCAGAGGGTGCGTTGAGCGAGATCAACAACAACCTGCAGCGTATCCGTGATCTGACCGTTCAGGCACAGAATAGCTCCAACTCCGCATCTGATATCGACTCTATTCAGTCAGAAGTTAACCAGCGTATGGAAGAAGTTGACCGCGTGACGCGCGAAACCGACTTCAACGGCATTAAGATTCTGAACACGAAGGACACCCCAAAAGATTACGCCTTCCAGGTGGGTTCAAAGGATGGTGAGCAGATTAAGATTGCTTTAAATTCAAGTGATGGCTGGAACCTGGCTGCTACCGGTCAAGCAGGTACCACGCTGAATGAATATGTTAATACGGCAGCCCCGGCAGCTCCCGCCGCGCCGACTGCCGCTGAAATCACAGCTGGTGAAGCTGCCAATGAAGCCGTCAATGGGCAGTTCCGTACCGTGCTGGCGAAAGGTTTTGATGTGCTTAATGGCCAAGTTGATGACGCTGGTGTAGCAACGAGCAAAAAACCGCTGGCAGATATTGATGCCGCGATTAAAGCCGTCGACACCCAGCGTAGCTCCCTGGGTGCCTCCCAGAACCGTTTCGAATCGACCATCACCAACCTGAATAACACCGTGAACAACCTGTCTGCTGCCCGCAGTCGTATTCAGGATTCTGATTACGCCACTGAAGTCTCCAACATGTCCCGCGCGCAGATCCTGCAGCAGGCTGGCTCTTCAGTACTGGCACAGGCTAACCAGGTTCCGCAGACCATGCTGTCCCTGTTGCGTTAATCGTTTATCGCATTAAAAAAGCGCCGCATGTCGGCGCTTTTTTTCTTTTCAAATCAGTGAAAAAGATGTTCGTTATTTTTAATAAAATTAAAGTTTGTACCTGTCCTGTCGATAACTTTTATGAAGGCAATAAAGCCGCAGGCCGCATGCCGTAACTCATGAATAAAATTGAAGGATACATACTATGGCAGTGATTAATACCAACACCCTGTCGCTGATGACTCAGAGCAACCTGAACAAGTCTCAGTCGACCCTGGGTACCGCGATTGAGCGTCTGTCCTCCGGCCTGCGTATCAACAGCGCGAAAGACGATGCTGCGGGTCAGGCGATTGCTAACCGTTTCACCTCTAACATCAACGGCCTGAACGTAGCGGCGCGTAATGCGAACGACGGTATTTCTCTGGCGCAGACTGCAGAAGGCGCGCTGGGCGAAATCAACAACAACCTGCAGCGAATCCGTGACCTGACCGTTCAGGCGCAGAACAGCTCAAACTCTGCATCTGACATCGACTCCATTCAGTCTGAAGTCAACCAGCGTATGCAGGAAGTGAACCGCGTCACCAAAGAAACAGATTTCAACGGCATTAAAATTCTGGATAACCGAGCGGCTACTGCTAAAAATTATGACTTCCAGGTCGGTTCTAAAGATGGTGAGAAAATCAGCATCGGTATCAATGGTAGTGGTGGCTGGAACCTGGCAACAGCAGGTGCCGCAGGCATCGATACTGCGGTAGAGAACAAATATGTCATTACAGAAACTGCCGCAACACTGGCTGCAGCTGAAACCAAGAAAGAAGCCGTTAATGGTCAAATGCGTACTGTAGCAGCAGTTGGTTTTGACGTACTGAAAGGTAAAGTAACCGGCGGTGCAGCGGGTGTTGCAGCAGGCACAACGCCTCTGACCGATATCGATGCTGCTATCAAATCAGTCGATACCCAGCGTAGCTCCCTCGGTGCCTCCCAGAACCGTTTTGAATCTACCATCACCAATCTGAACAATACCGTGAACAACCTGTCTGCTGCCCGCAGCCGTATTCAGGATTCCGACTACGCCACCGAAGTATCTAATATGTCCCGCGCGCAGATCCTGCAGCAGGCTGGCTCTTCAGTACTGGCGCAGGCTAACCAGGTTCCACAGACCATGCTGTCCCTGCTGCGTTAATTCAAACTTATCGCGTCAACCCCGCCTCTGCGGGGTTTTTTACTTTCCCTCTATATATAGAACCCCTAAATAACCCCCCATTCCCCCCCCTATTCACACGATTAAAACCCCTCCAGAAACGGATAATCATGCCGATAACTCAACTAACGCAGGGCTGTTTATCGTGAATTCACTCTATACCGCTGATGGTGTAATGGATAAACACTCGCTGTGGCAGCGTTATGTCCCGCTGGTGCGTCACGAAGCATTGCGCCTGCAGGTGCGACTGCCGGCGAGTGTGGAACTGGACGATCTGCTACAGGCGGGCGGAATCGGGTTATTGAATGCAGTAGACCGGTATGACGCCCTGCAAGGAACGGCATTTACGACTTATGCAGTACAGCGTATTCGTGGTGCGATGCTGGATGAGCTGCGCAGCCGTGACTGGGTGCCGCGCAGCGTCCGCCGCAATGCACGCGAAGTGGCGCAGGCGATGGGGCAGTTGGAGCAGGAACTTGGGCGCAACGCAACCGAAACTGAAGTGGCGGAGCGTCTGGGTATCGCGACTGTCGAATATCGTCAGATGTTGCTCGATACCAATAACAGCCAACTCTTCTCTTATGACGAGTGGCGTGAAGAGCATGGCGATAGCATCGAACTGGTGACGGACGACCATAAGCAGGAAAACCCGTTGCACCAGTTAATGGAAGGCAACGTGCGCCAGCGCGTAATGGAAGCGATTGAAGCTTTACCGGAACGTGAACAGCTGGTGCTGACGCTCTATTACCAGGAAGAGCTCAATCTCAAAGAGATTGGTGCGGTACTGGAAGTGGGGGAGTCAAGGGTTAGCCAGCTGCACAGCCAGGCCATTAAACGCTTACGGACCAAACTGGGTAAGTTATAGGTGATGCATATCACCCGATAAGTGCCGCACAACGTGTTGAAACCAGGAGTTATCATGACGGTGCAGCAATCTAAAAGACGGCCATTAAGCCGCTACCTTAAAGACTTTAAACACAGCCAGACGCATTGCGCCCATTGCCAGAAGTTACTCGACCGCATCACGCTGGTTCGTCGCGGAGAAATCGTCAATAAAATTGCGATCTCCCGCCTCGATACCTTGCTGGATGAAGCCGGATGGCAGGAAGAGCAGCAGGAGTGGGTGGCGTTATGTCGTTTTTGTGGCGATCTGCATTGCAAAGAGCAGAGCGACTACTTCGACATTATTGGCTTTAAGCAATTCTTGTTTGAACAAACAGAGATGAGCCACGGCACGGTGCGCGAGTATGTTGTGCGTCTGCGTCGTCTTGGCCAGCATCTGACCACGCAGCGAATTTCCCGTGACTTACTGAGCAATGGTTATCTGGATGAAAATCTGGAACCCTGGCTGCCCGCGACCAGCACCAATAACTATCGGATTGCACTGCGCAAATATGCGCAATTTAAAACGCAAATGCCGATGGCGACCAGGCAGAAAGTCCGCCTCGAAACAACTTCTGATATATATTAAAAATGAATAACATGTAGCGCAGTCGTGTTTGACCTTGCGGTTAAACACCCTACACTACACTCAAAATTCCAATGATATCGGGGTAGGTATGAAATTAGCACTTCTGGGTCGTCAGGCGCTGATGGGTGTAATGGCCGTTGCGCTGGTTGCCGGTATGAGCGTCAAAACATTCGCGGCAGAAGGTCTGTTGAATAAAGTGAAAGAGCGCGGCACGCTGCTGGTGGGGCTGGAAGGGACGTATCCTCCGTTCAGCTACCAGGGTGATGACGGCAAACTGACCGGTTTTGAAGTTGAGTTCGCCGAAGAGTTGGCGAAGCACCTCGGCGTGAAAGCGTCGCTGAAACCGACCAAATGGGACGGCATGCTGGCCTCGCTGGACTCAAAACGTATTGATGTGGTGATTAACCAGGTCACCATCTCTGACGAACGTAAGAAAAAGTATGATTTCTCCACGCCGTATACCGTCTCCGGTATCCAGGCGCTGGTGAAAAAAGGCAATGAAGGCACTATCAAGTCGGCTGCGGACCTGAAAGGGAAAAAAGTCGGTGTTGGTCTGGGCACTAACTACGAAGAGTGGCTGCGTAAGAACGTACAGGGCGTGGACATTCGTACCTATGATGATGACCCGACTAAATACCAGGATCTGCGCGTAGGCCGTATCGACGCCATTCTGGTTGACCGTCTGGCAGCGCTGGATCTGGTGAAGAAAACCAAAGACACGCTGGCCGTTGCCGGTGATGCGTTCTCCCGCCAGGAAGCGGGCGTAGCAATCCGTAAAGACAACGACGATCTGGTCAACGCTATCGACGCTGCAATCGCCGAGATGCAAAAAGACGGCAGCCTGAAGGCGCTCTCCGAGAAGTGGTTCGGGGCAGATATCACAAAGTAAGCCGTTAGCTAACAAAAAAGGCGCTTATCAAAGCGCCTTTTTTATTTCCTCGCCGTCAGCGTGCATAATAAAAACATCAGACTTAGACAGGGTTACGGAGGTTTTCATGTCACTACAGAACTTAACGCGTTTTCCACGCCTCGAATTTATTGGCGCACCCACGCCGCTGGAGTATTTACCGCGCTTATCGGATTACCTCGGGCGCGATATTTTGATCAAACGTGACGACGTGACGCCGATGGCAATGGGCGGCAATAAGCTGCGCAAGCTGGAGTTTCTGGCGGCGGATGCCCTGCGCGAAGGGGCCGATACGCTGATAACCGCAGGGGCGATTCAGTCCAACCATGTTCGCCAGACCGCCGCCGTGGCGGCCAAGCTGGGCCTGCACTGCGTGGCACTGCTGGAAAACCCGATTGGCACCCGGGCGGAAAACTATCTCAGCAACGGCAACCGCCTGCTGCTGGATCTGTTTAATGTGCAAATCGAGATGTGCGATGCCCTGACCGATCCGCAGGCGCAGCTTCACGAGCTGGCGACCCGCGTCGAAGCGCAGGGTTTTCGCCCTTATATTATTCCGGTGGGCGGTTCGAACGCGCTGGGTGCGCTGGGCTACGTCGAAAGCGCGCTGGAAATTGCCCAGCAGTGTGAAGGCGCGGTCGGCATCTCGTCGGTGGTGGTGGCATCCGGCAGTGCGGGCACCCATGCCGGGCTGGCGGTTGGGCTGGAGCAGCTGATGCCCGAAGTCGAGCTGATTGGCGTCACCGTGTCGCGCAGCATCGCGATGCAAAAGCCGAAGGTCGTCACCCTGCAGCAGGAGGTGGCGCAGCAGCTGGAAGTGAGCGCCAGTAACGACATTATCCTGTGGGACGACTACTTTGCGCCCGGCTACGGCACCCCGAATGACGAGGGGACGGAGGCGGTAAAACTGCTGGCGCGGCTGGAAGGGATCCTGCTGGATCCGGTCTACACCGGTAAAGCGATGGCGGGGCTTATCGACGGTATCAGTCAGAAGCGCTTTAAAGATGAAGGACCGATTCTGTTTATCCATACTGGCGGTGCACCGGCGCTGTTTGCCTACCATCCTCATGTCTAAAGCACAGGCAGAAAAATCATAATGCAAGAAAGTATCCAACTGGTGATTGATTCATTGCCCTTCCTGCTGAAAGGCGCAGTGTTTACGCTGCAGCTGAGTATCGGCGGGATGTTCTTTGGACTGGTGCTGGGCTTTGTGCTGGCATTGATGCGTATGTCGCCCATCCTGCCCGTCCGCTGGCTGGCGCGGTTTTATATCTCGGTGTTTCGCGGTACGCCGCTCATTGCCCAGCTGTTTATGATCTATTACGGTTTGCCGCAGTTTGGTATCGAGCTTGATCCGATCCCGGCGGCGATGATTGGCCTGTCGCTGAACACCGCGGCCTACACCTCGGAAACGCTGCGCGCGGCGATCTCTTCCATCGAAAAAGGGCAGTGGGAAGCGGCGGCCAGTATTGGCATGACGCCGTGGCAAACCCTGCGTCGCGCTATTCTCCCGCAGGCGGCGCGCGTGGCACTGCCCCCGCTCAGCAACAGCTTTATCAGCCTGGTGAAAGACACCTCGCTGGCGGCCACCATTCAGGTGCCGGAGCTGTTCCGCCAGGCGCAGCTCATCACCTCACGCACGCTGGAGGTTTTTACCATGTACCTCGCGGCCTCGCTGATCTACTGGGTGATGGCGACGGTGCTCTCGGCGCTGCAGAACCATTTTGAAAACCAGCTTAACCGCCAGGAGCGTGATCCGAAATGAGTGCTATCGACGTCAAAAACCTGGTGAAGAAATTTCACGGACAGACCGTTCTGCACGGGATCGACCTCGAAGTGCAGGAAGGGGAGGTAGTGGCGATCATCGGGCCGAGCGGCTCGGGTAAAACCACGCTGTTGCGCAGTATCAACCTGCTGGAACACCCCGAGGGCGGAACCATCCGCGTGGGCGATATCACTATCGATACGGGTAAATCGCTTAACCAGCAGAAGGGGCTGATCCGCCGCCTGCGTCAGCAGGTGGGGTTTGTGTTCCAGAGCTTTAATCTGTTTCCGCATCGTACGGTGCTGGAAAACATTATTGAAGGGCCGGTGATCGTCAAAGGCGAGTCGAAAGAGGATGCCACTGCCCGCGCCCGCGAGCTGCTGACGAAGGTGGGGCTGTCGGGTAAAGAGACCAGCTATCCGCGTCGACTCTCCGGCGGGCAGCAGCAGCGCGTAGCCATTGCCCGCGCGTTGGCTATGCGACCTGACGTCATTCTGTTTGATGAACCGACCTCGGCGCTGGATCCGGAGCTGGTGGGCGAGGTGCTGAACACCATTCGTCAGCTGGCGCAGGAGAAGCGTACCCTTGTCATCGTCACCCACGAGATGAGCTTTGCCCGCGACGTTGCGGACCGGGCGATCTTCATGGATCAAGGACGCATCGTAGAACAGGGGCCGGCAAAATCACTGTTTGCCAACCCGCAGCAGCCACGTACGAAGCAATTTCTGGAAAAGTTTCTAATGCAGTAGCATTTTTGCACTCTTTTGCTCCGGAATTAATCTCCGGAGCAAATTATTGTTCCTGTGAATGCATCTGGGCGTGATTAAATGCTGTCGATATGCTTATAACTCTATAATTTCTGTAGATATTTACCGCTGAGCCGATATTTTATATATATAAATAAGATTTATGTGTTAGTTTATGAATACATAATAATGATTATCTTTTACAGGGGTTCTATTTCGTAAGTATGAAGGATTTAGACTTTTTCACATGGCGACGGGAATGCTTTGTGCGGTTTCAGGAGATGACTTCTGCCGACGAGGTATATTCCGAACTACAACGACAAACCCAGACGCTGGGTTACGATTTTTATGCCCTCTGCGTGCGTCATCCGGTACCTTTCACGCGGCCTAAACTCTCGCTGCATTCGACCTACCCGCAGCAATGGATGTCTCAGTATCAGGCAGAAAATTACTTTGCGATCGATCCGGTACTGAAGCCGGAGAATTTCGTGCACGGTCATTTACCCTGGAATGATGCGTTATTCGCGGAGGCACAACCTCTGTGGGACGGTGCGCGTGACCATGGGCTGCGCAAGGGAATTACGCAATGTCTAATGCTGCCGAATCATGCGCTTGGTTTTCTTTCGGTATCCAGTACCAGTCTCTCTGGGCAGGCAATGGCGGGCGAAGTGGTTGAATTACGTCTACAAATGCTGGTGCAAATGGCGATGACCACGCTGCTGCGTTTCGAGCATGAAATGGTGATGCCGCCGGAGATGAAATTCAGCAAGCGCGAAAAAGAAATTCTGAAATGGACGGCGGAAGGGAAAACGTCAGCAGAAATAGCGATCATTCTTTCTATTTCTGAAAACACGGTAAACTTCCATCAGAAGAATATGCAGAAGAAATTCAATGCGCCTAATAAGACGCAGATTGCGTGCTATGCGGCCGCGACGGGGATTATCTGACAACACTTCTGTTCTGCGTGGCAGGCGAGTAAACGGCTGAATGCTATGCTTTCAGCCGTTTTTGTTTTATTGACGGTAAGCTTGTTTGATTTGCTTAACGGTGCCGGAAAATACCTCGGCCTGAGCCTGGTCTTCCATCTGCGCGATTTGGCGTTCCATCTTAATGATCACACGACCAGCGTCTGCCTGACCCATCGCCTGCAGCATCAGCGTCAGCAGTGATTTCAGGCAGGAGACTTCCTGCGCCAGTTCTTGATTATTTTCTGCCGTGGCGAAATCAGGTGTGCTCATTTATTTTCCTCATTAAAAAACGGCGCTTAAGCGCTTAGATCAAAGTTATGGCGGCGGAGTATACCACAAGCTGTCAGGAAAAACGCAGTGGTTGTTTTTTGTGCTTTTTCGCATTCTGTTTATTTAACTGAACAAGCATTAAGTTTATGTGTTCTGCCTGTTTAGTCGTAATTAATTGTTGGTTAAGGTTTGCGCGGCGTTAATTGTTGTTACAAAAATATATTAGATATTTTAACAAAACTAAAATAACGCTAAAAAAATGTGGTTTCCGAAAACGTCTGGCTGCAAACCTGTCTGCAGCGCGTTACGTAAGGTTTTTGTTTCCAGTTGATGTACAAGTTAATTTCCAAAAACGAGAGCCCTGGGACGAGCGTCCTGTTTTAACGTTTTTAAGTTGAGTCAAAAACCGTTAATATAAGCCGAATTAGCTGTCCGTAGCGTTATCCCTATTCTGGAGAATGTCCTTTGATCAACGTCCTTCTTGTTGATGACCACGAACTGGTGCGCGCAGGGATACGACGCATTCTTGAAGATATAAAAGGTATTAAAGTCGCCGGTGAGGCTTGCTGCGGTGAAGACGCCGTCAAATGGTGCCGTTCAAATAGCGCTGATGTTGTGCTGATGGACATGAATATGCCCGGCATTGGCGGTCTGGAAGCGACCCGCAAGATCGCCCGCTCCTTTGTGGATACCAAAGTCATCATGCTGACGGTTCATACCGAGAGTCCGCTGCCTGCAAAAGTGATGCAGGCTGGCGCGGCGGGTTATTTAAGTAAAGGTGCAGCCCCACAGGAGATGGTCAATGCCATCCGTTCTGTGTTTTCCGGGCAGCGCTATATCGCCTCTGATATCGCGCAGCAGATGGCCCTGAGCCAGATTGAGCCAGAAAAAACCGAATCGCCGTTTGCCAGTTTGTCTGAGCGTGAATTGCAGATTATGCTGATGATCACCAAAGGTCAGAAGGTGAATGAGATTTCCGAGCAGCTGAATCTCAGCCCGAAAACGGTGAACAGCTACCGCTATCGGATGTTCAGTAAACTGAACATCCATGGCGACGTCGAACTTACTCACCTGGCCATTCGCCACGGTCTCTGCAATGCTGAGACCTTAATAAGCCAGTGAGTAACGTGTTTGAATCCAGTGCTTTTCTTAAAACCGTAACCAGCCAGCCAGGCGTCTACCGGATGTACGACGCGGGCGGCACGGTTATTTATGTCGGAAAAGCGAAGGATCTGAAAAAGCGCCTTTCCAGCTATTTCCGCAGCAATCTCGCCTCCCGCAAGACAGAGGCGCTGGTCGCGCAGATCCAGCAAATCGACGTCACCGTCACCCATACGGAGACCGAAGCGCTGCTGCTGGAGCATAACTACATCAAGCTATATCAGCCGCGTTACAACGTGCTGCTGCGTGATGACAAATCCTATCCCTTCATCTTTCTCAGCGGCGATACCCATCCGCGCCTGGCGACCCATCGCGGCGCGAAGCATGCGAAAGGTGAGTATTTCGGCCCATTCCCTAACGGCTATGCCGTGCGGGAAACCCTGGCCCTGTTACAAAAAATCTTCCCAATCCGCCAGTGTGAAAACAGCGTCTATCGCAACCGCTCCCGGCCCTGTCTGCAGTATCAGATTGGCCGCTGTCTGGGGCCGTGCGTGGAAGGGCTGGTCAGCGAAGAGGAGTATGCTCAGCAGGTGGACTACGTGCGCCTGTTCCTCGCCGGGAAAGACGATCAGGTGCTGACCCAGCTGATTGCGCGCATGGAAAAGGCCAGCCAGGCGCTGGCCTTTGAAGAGGCCGCGCGCATTCGCGATCAGATTCAGGCGGTACGTCGGGTCACGGAAAAACAGTTTGTCTCCAACACCGGCGACGATCTTGACGTGATTGGCGTGTCGTTTGACGCGGGTATGGCCTGCGTGCACGTGCTGTTTATCCGCCAGGGTAAAGTGCTTGGCAGCCGCAGCTATTATCCGAAGGTGCCGGGCGGCACGGAACTTGGCGAAGTGGTGGAAACCTTTGTCGGCCAGTTCTATTTACAGGGCAGTCAGATGCGCACTCTGCCGTCGGAAATCCTGCTCGACTTTAATCTCAGCGATAAAACGCTGCTGGCGGATTCGCTTTCGGAGCTGGCAGGGCGTCGCGTCAACGTTCAGACCAAACCCCGCGGCGATCGCGCCCGCTATCTGAAGCTGGCACGCACCAACGCGGCCACGGCGCTGACGACCAAACTGTCGCAACAGTCAACGATTCATCAGCGTCTGAATGCGCTGGCAACCGTGCTGAACCTGCCGGAAGTGAAGCGGATGGAGTGTTTCGATATCAGCCATACGATGGGGGAGCAAACTGTGGCCTCCTGCGTGGTATTCGATGCTAACGGCCCTCTGCGGGCTGAATATCGCCGCTATAACATCACGGGCATCACGCCAGGGGATGATTACGCCGCGATGAATCAGGTGCTGCGCCGTCGCTACGGAAAAGCGATTGAAGAAAGTAAGATCCCGGATGTGATTGTCATCGACGGGGGCAAAGGTCAACTTGGCCAGGCAAAAGCGGTATTTGCCGAACTGGACGTCGCCTGGGATAAGCATCATCCGCTGCTGCTGGGCGTGGCAAAAGGTACCGATCGTAAGGCCGGGCTGGAAACCCTGTTTCTGGAGCCGGAAGGAGAGGGCTTTAACCTGCCGCCGGATTCGCCTGCGCTGCATGTTATCCAACATATTCGCGATGATTCGCACGATCACGCGATTGGCGGTCACCGTAAAAAACGGGCAAAAGTTAAAAATACCAGTACCCTGGAGACAATCGAAGGCGTTGGGCCAAAACGTCGCCAGATGCTGTTGAAATATATGGGAGGTTTGCAAGGTTTACTCAACGCCAGCGTCGAGGAAATTGCAAAAGTGCCGGGTATTTCGCAAGGGCTAGCAGAAAAGATCTACTACTCGTTGAAACATTGAGGGCTCTGTAGCAACATAGGGCTAATAATTACTGACAACAAACAGTTACCGTCCCTATGCGATTAAATATCCCTACGTTGTTGACGCTTTTTCGCGTCGTCCTTATCCCTTTCTTTGTACTGGCTTTTTATCTGCCATTCGTCTGGGCTCCCTTCGCATGTGCACTGATCTTTTTTGTCGCGGCAGTGACAGACTGGTTTGATGGCTACCTTGCGCGTCGCTGGAACCAGAGCACCCGTTTTGGCGCCTTCCTCGATCCGGTCGCGGACAAGGTGATGGTCGCTATCGCGATGGTGCTGGTGGTTGAGCACTACCACACCTGGTGGGTGACGCTGCCAGCCGCCACCATGATTGCCCGCGAAATCATTATCTCGGCCCTGCGAGAGTGGATGGCTGAGCTGGGTAAACGCAGCAGCGTGGCGGTTTCCTGGATTGGAAAGGTGAAGACCACGTCACAGATGGCCGCGCTTGTGTGGATGCTGTGGCGTCCCAACGAGTGGGTAGAGTGGGCCGGTATCGGTCTGTTTATGGTCTCTGCGGTGCTGACGCTGTGGTCGATGCTGCAATATTTGAACGCCGCGCGCGGGGATTTGCTTGATCAGTGATCGTTTCGCCGTAATTTTCAGCAAACGATCTATGGTTGCGAAAAATAACGTTGACTCAAAACGTCAGGTAAGTAGAATGCAACGCATCGAACGGCAGCACGCTTCGCCAGTCGATAGCAAAATCAAGTGATTAGCTTGATGATTGCGGGAATAGCTCAGTTGGTAGAGCACGACCTTGCCAAGGTCGGGGTCGCGAGTTCGAGTCTCGTTTCCCGCTCCAAATTTAGAAACATCGGCAATTGCGGGTGTGAGTTGTAAGAGCAAAGATTTTAAGGCGCGTTAGCAAAGCGGTTATGTAGCGGATTGCAAATCCGTCTAGTCCGGTTCGACTCCGGAACGCGCCTCCAATTTCTTCCCGAGCCCGGATGGTGGAATCGGTAGACACAAGGGATTTAAAATCCCTCGGCCATAGGCTGTACGAGTTCAAGTCTCGTTCCGGGTACCATGGGAAATAAGCAGAATAATCAAAGCAATAAGCAGTGTCGTGAAACCACCGAAAGGTGGTTTTTTTGTGCCTGAAATTTGTGCCCAGGGGGGGGATACCCCGTGCCCATGGGGTGCAATGACGTTCAATTTTCAGCCTGGGAATGCACATTTTCATGCCTCAATCCCAGCACAGTAAATACCGCAGTGTAATCGATTTTCCGGTACCTTCTCCGGGCCTGGAACACCCTCAGCCGCTCCAGGTCAGGAAATGAAATTTAAAACACCTTTGATGAAAAATCGTTTTTTACTTCACTCTCTATATAGGTATTCAGACCCCACCCGGCACGTGCCAGCTCTTTCATTTTTTCCAGATGTTCCGGCCCGGGATGGCGGATATCGTAAACATAGACGTGATTGTTCTTAAAACGGACTTTAATCGAGTTGGCCTCAATCTGGAAGCTGACGACCTGTGAATCACCGCTTTTGTTGGCGTAATTTTCCATACCGCATCCTGTTAGCTAAGCCTGATTTCTGGCGAAGTTATCTATTAACCACGTCCTGCATTCTCATACAGGGTACTGGCTCACGCTTTGCGTAACAGACCAAAATAATATACGCCACTCTGAAATTTACTCTCAGCCAGACATCCCCCTGATTCACTCATCAGCCCGAGTTGGGAACAGAAAAAGGCCTTTATTGCGTAGTCATACCGCTATCGTTAGGGTAAATTACTGAGGTATCCCCTCACGTCTTTTGGTTTAACTAAATTTTTTGTTTGCCGTTAAACCAGCATGCACAGATGAGTAATGCGGTGTTATACCGGTCTACGTGAGTCTCCAGTGCTTTCATCTTAAGATAATGACGCCAATGGTCTGGACAATAGAATTTACCGCGCAGTTTGAGAAAGAGCTAAAACAGTTAACGACTGCGATGGGAACGGCGTGGCTTAGCGAACTGGACAACATAAAAGATTATCCCTTTAATGTTAATGCTTCTTCTCTTAAAGAGGGGAATCCGTCAAAAGGGTATCGTTGGCGGAAAGGCGAATTAACGATCAATTTCCGCCTGCAGTTATCATCTTCCTCAATACTACTGATTAGTGCAAATCAGCTAAAAAACAAAACACCCCTAAAAGCGGTCGATGAGACCTCACAAGGGATGCTGAGCCAGCTTCTGAAAAGCATTGCGCAACTTAAAGACACGGCTCCAACGCAGGATTTATTAGACGCAGGTGGAATAGAGAACCTGCCGGTGACCATCGAGGAGATATTGCTCGATCAATCAGATCTGTATCTCTTGTCAATACCCGACCATTACCATCCGTATATCCTCGAATGTAACAGTTTTGAACTGGCACGAGCGCGGGGCGTACCTGCTGATATTTGCGATCGTATAGAGGAATATGTTCGTTCTCCGTCTCAACATCAGATTGGGCGTATTTACTCTTTAAGTCATCAGGACTCTTTACTATCAATTGCTTGCGAACCGTTGCGTAAGTTTTTGGCTGTGCTTGATCCCCAACAAAAATCGATAGTTGATAAATCTATTTCTGCAGGACCTATGTTAATCAGGGGAGGGCCAGGCACAGGTAAGACGCTCATCAATTTAGCGCGAATAAACAAAATCCGTGAAGAAGAAGAGAGCAAGACGCTACTTAATGCAGGTCAGATTCGCGTAGGATTCATCACCTTTAATAAGGCATTATCGTTATCAGCAAAAAGCATGTACGATAATATCAGTAAAAAAACGGCTAACGTGAAAGTTGAATTTAAAACACTCGACTCAATTACGTACCAGTTAGGCTCGAAGATCACCAGCTCTCAACCCGAGATTGCAAGTCAAAAAAATCAGATCGATTGTTTACGTCATATTGTGTCATCGTTGGGTGAATCTGCTGAGGAAACCTCATATATCGCGACAATAGTACAGCGTAGAGGATGGGCTTTCATACTGGAAGAGTTTGAACAAATTATAGTAGGCAATAACCTGCTGGAACTTACCGACTATCAGGAATTCCCTCGTAAAGGGCGGAAAACACCACTCCAAATTAAAGAAAGAAACGCTATCCATTTGATGTTTAAAGCATGGATCAAAGCGTTACGTAGCCATAACTTTACGACTTTTGCGCTTCGCCGACTTAAAATATTACGTGCGATGGAAAAGGAACAATTAGCCTTTCAAAAGTACGATTTCCTTTTTGTCGATGAACTACAGGATCTTTCTGTTGTGGCAATACGGATCGTCACCAGACTGGTTTCAGACGTTCGATTTTTGACTTTTACAGCAGATACAGCCCAATCCATTTACCTTAAATCACCTTCCTGGAATGGCATCTATCCCGATTTGCGCTTCCATGCTGGTAATAGTTTTATTTTGCGAAACTCTTACCGAATGACAAAGCAGATAGCCAAAGCTATTCAACCATTACGTTTGAACGCTGGCGATGCAGAAAAGGATGATGACGGAATCAACAATGCTGTTTTCAGTGGCGAGTTGCCCTATTGGGTTCATTCTCCGGCTGAGAAGCACCTGAGTTACACGGCTGATATCATCAGCAGATTAATAAATGTTCTCAAGATCAATCCGGGTCAGATCGCCATAATGGTGCCAGATATCAAACTAACAGAAAGTGCGATGTCGCAAATGTCCTCTGCAGGCATTGCGGCAGAAACTGTTAATCGGGCAAATGCCATTGATCTTGATGCACCACATGTTCACATTTTGACACCTCATGCAGCAAAGGGGCTCGAGTTTCCTTTTGTGTTCGCTCTTTATGTCACCAGTGACAAATACCCGCAAAAAGCGGCACTCCTGAACTGTATGGATGAGCTTCAGCAAAGTGAAGAAATGGATAAAGCAAAGCGATTGTTATATGTTGCTTTGTCACGGGCAGCCAGAAGTTTATGGATGTTCACGGATAACCGAAGTCCTTGCCTCTTCCTGCAAGATCTTAATCAGCAAGACTGGAACAGGCAAATCTTAAGCTGAGAAAACGCTATGGCAGATGATTTAATTAATGAAATGTTGCGATCGATCCTTGGCGAAACTGCGCCTAAATCAGTCAACTTTGCAGAAATCAATCGCGATATTATTCCTGTGGAAGGGCAACGTCAGGACAGGATATTTTCATCCAACAAGGAATACGATCTCACGGGTATAGAGGTTTCTGATGAGTATCTTGCCGTTGAGAAAGTCCTGACATCGGGAATACCGGCAGCCATGTTTGTGACTGGTGAAGCAGGTACGGGTAAGTCGACAATGATCCATTACCTGATGAATAAAATGGAAGGCGTGGCGCTTGTTGCTCCCACGGCAATTGCCGCGACAAATATTGGTGGCGTTACCCTGCACTCTTTTTTTGGCCTGAGCCCCGCGCATTGTGAACCAGATGATGACATTGTTATCCCAATGGCGAAGCGCATTGTTCTGGAAAAAATGACATGCCTGATTATTGATGAAATCTCGATGGTTTCGCCAAATCTTATCGATGTCATTGATAAAATATTACGTCAGGCACGAGAGAGTCACTTACCCTTTGGTGGTGTACCTGTTTTGTTCGTTGGCGATTTGTTTCAGTTACCGCCTGTGGTGTCATCGCAGGAAGAGAGCATCTTCTTTTCGCATCGCTACCATACCCGTTTTTTCTTTTCGGCCAATGTTTTTGAAAATATCAATATCGTTCCTGTCAGGTTACGTCAGGTGCGCAGACAGAGTGATGCGACCATGACGACGGCGCTGGCCGATATTCGAATTGGTCACAATCTGGATGTTTCATTAGGCTTATTTAACCGAGAGTGCTACCTGAAACGTACCGGGCAACCCGAGCAAGATAATGTTCATCTGGTGCCCACCAATTCAAAAGCAAATGAAATTAATAGTCGCATGTTGGCCAAATTGCCTGGCGAGACATTTATCTATCATGCCAAAACTGAAGGCATTAAAGATATTTCAAAGTGGCGGTTGAATGTGCCTTCGCGACTGGAGTTAAAAGTCGGTGCAAAAGTCGTGTTCCTGAAAAACAACACGCCATACTGGATTAATGGTGACACGGCAGTCGTTGTTGAACTTGCAGAAGATAAGATATTAGTAAAACTTGACAGAACAGACAATGCTTTGTTAGTTCAAAAGAACAGCTGGCATCAACTTCGCTATAGCTATAATTATCAGTCCCGGCAGTTAGAAAAAGAGATTGTGGCTTCCTTTGAACAATACCCTTTAGCGCCAGGTTGGGCATTGACGATTCATAAATCGCAAGGGATGACCCTGACAGACTACACCATTGATTTTTCAACCACACCCTTTGACTCTGGACAGGTTTATGTTGCACTTTCGAGGGCTAAAACGATGGAGAGTATCAGGCTTACATACCCTGTTAAAAAATCGTTTGTAAAAGTTGAATCAGCTATTATTCAGTTCTATCAAAAACTCGGTTTATTGTAATTTGTTCGGCAGTGAACCAAACTGAAAAAAATTAAAATACATGAACTCAATATGAAAAAATTGAGCCCGAAGTTAATCTTAAATATGCTCTGTGGCAGTGTGTTCCCTGTCTCAGGTTGGCCCCCACGTTGTGCGACAGGGCCAACCTAAAACACTTAAATCAGTCCCCCATCAACCTTCACAATAATTTTCCGCAGCGGCGCGCCTTCTCCCAGGCTGCCCATCGGGCGATGCAGCTCGCCGGGGAACAGCACCGCCAGCTCGCCAGGGTGCAGATGGATCAGCGTTTCGCTGCTGATCTGGGTGCAAAAGCCAATGTCATGCGCGGCGTTAAATTCCCCGTCCGCAACGATCTCCAGCCCTCGGTTTCCCGCACCAATAATCTCTTCACCCACCAGCACAATGTGGATATCAATATAGTGCCGATGAAATTCCGGGCGCAGTCCGGCGAGCGGATGAGTTTCTCCCTCGACAACGTTAAAGAAAATGTTATCGCCATCGACCGTATATTTACCGGCTGGTAGCGTGTGCGGCTCCTGCTGGATAATGGCGCGTAGCGCTTTGCGGATGGCGGCAGGGTAAAAAGGGTTTTGCTCGGCGCCAGTCAGGGTATCAATGATCATGCCGGGATCCTCTGGAGGGGGTGAGAATTGAGTAAAGCTAAGGCGTTGCCGACAATCTGGGTGACGTCCGGGGCGATATCGACAGCGACAATATCCGGCTCGCTCTCGTCCGGGGCTTCCAGGGCGGCGAACTGGCTGCGCAGCAGCGCTTCTGGCATAAAGTGGCCTTTACGCTGCTGCATGCGCTGCAAAATGCAGTCGTAATCACCGGTGAGCCATATAAAGCGCAGGGCGGGATTCCCCTGACGGAGCTGGTCACGATAGCGTTTTTTCAACGCTGAACAGACCAGGATACCGGACTCGTTTTTTTGCCCGAGGCTGAAAATAACATCGCCGATGCGATCCAGCCATGGCAGGCGGTCGCTGTCTTCCAGCGGCTGACCGGAGGCCATTTTGACGATATTCTGCCGGGGATGGAGGTCGTCGCCATCAATGAATTTAGCGCCGATGGCCTGCGACAGCGCCTGCCCGACGGTGGTTTTCCCGGTGCCAGAGACACCCATTAAGATAATGCAAAGCTCTGCCATGATGCGCTCCCCACTCAGACGGCAACCAGCATTCCGCCGTCGACAAACAGCAGATGCCCGTTCACAAAGTTCGATGCGCTGGATGAGAGGAATACCGCCGCGCCAACCAGCTCCTGCGGGTCACCCCAGCGGGCGGCAGGCGTGCGTTTGCACAGCCAGTCGGTAAAGGCTTGATCGTCGACCAGCGTCTGGGTCATCGCAGTTTTAAAGTAGCCGGGGGCTATACCGTTCACCTGGATGTTATGTCGCGCCAGCTCCACGCACATGCCGCGCGTCAGCATTTTGACCGCACCTTTGGCGGCGGCATACGGCGTAATGGTGTCGCGCCCCAGTTCGCTCTGCATGGAGCAGATATTGACGATTTTCCCTGCGTTACGCGTCACCATCCGTTTCGCGACCGCCTGAGAAACCAGGAATACAGCCGTCTGGTTGACGGAAATAACGTCATTCCACTCCTGAACCGGGAATTCGGTAAAAGGATGACGGCGCTGAATACCGGCGTTATTAAATAAGACATCAATCGGACCCACATTCTGTTCAATCTGGTGAATGGCCGTTTCAACGGAATCCGGATCGGTGACATTAAATACCGCGGTATGGGCCGTCGCGCCTTCATCACGTAATGTCATTGCCGCCTGCTCGGCGCGTTCAGGGGAAATATCATTGATAATAATTTCTGCGCCATATTGCGCCAGACCTTGCGCCATCACCAGGCCAATACCCTGGCCGGAGCCGGTAATTAAAATACGCTTGCCTTGTAAATTGAATAAATTGTTCATCACTGTTTCCTGTATTGCGGCGGAAATGCATTTAGCAGACGCCATCTATCTCACGGTTTTTACGCCGGAGAAACTGTGATGCAGATCACTGGCAATTATGTTACGAAAAGGGGTTACAGCATGTGTGATCCGGGGCGGGCATTTGCCGGATAATCTGCGGCGTGTGGGCCCTGGCGGGGGAGAGTTCATTCTCTTTTGCGCCCCCAACAGGCATAATGGCGGGATACGGTTTCGGTTATCACGGGCAGCAGCAATGAAAGTACAACGTATTACGTTAGATGATGTCGCCACCCTGGCAGGGGTGACGAAAATGACCGTCAGCCGCTATTTACGCACCCCAGAAAAAGTCAAACCCGAAACGGCAGCGCGTATTGCCAGCGTAATTGCCGAAGTCGGCTATCAGCCCGATCCCGATAATCCCGCCGTCAGCAGCCAGGCGACGCCGCGCATTGGTGTATTAATTCCCTCCTTTAATAACCAGATCTTTGCCGATGTTCTGGCGGGGATTGAGTCAGTAACAACCGCCCACGGATACCAGACGCTGGTGGTTAATTACGATTATGACAGCCAGCGCGAAGAGGAGCAGATTGCGACGGTGCTGGCGCTGAACGTGAAGGCGCTGTTATTAACCGAATCCGTGCATACCCTGCGGGCTGAGAAATACCTTAAAGCGGCAAAAATACCGGTGGCGGAAGTGATGGGTTTATCCTCCAACCCTGACCGGATTAACGTCGGCTTTGATAATTACCGCGCCGGGTTTGATATGACCAATATGCTGCTGGCGAGCGGGAAAAAGCAGATTATCTATTTTGGATCGATGTCCGATATTCGTGATGAACAGCGCTATGCCGGTTATTGCCAGGCGATGAGCGAAGCCGGGCGGGAAGTCGGGCGGATTGCACCGAATAAAGTCTCGTCGGTGATGATTGGCACCGGCATGATGACCCTTGCCAGACAGATGTATAAAGAGATGGACGGCATTCTCTGCACCAACGATGACCTGGCGGTCGGGGTGTTACAGGAGTGCATCGCCTCGGGTATCAAGGTGCCGCAGGAGATGGCCATCGCCGGTTTTCATGGTCTGGAGATTGGGCAGATCATCACCCCGCGGCTGGCGAGCGTTCTGACTCCGCGCGTTGAAATGGGCAAAGTGGCGACCGAGATCCTGATCAAAAAGATAAAAGGTCTGCCGACCATCGAAAAAGTGGACCTGCACTACCGCCTGTCTCTGGGCGAAACGATCTGAGACCCGGTTTTTGCCTTCAGGATCACGTCATCCGTAACACGGATTTCTAACACGATTCAGCGTGATGTAGATCGCAAAACGCTGCCCGGAAAAGCCGTTTGATAGGACAACGCAAATGTTGAAACTCTCAAACAGGTACTCCAATGACGACTGCAAATCCAAAAACTGTGTTGTTGATTGCTCCGGTAGTTGACGGCTTGCTGGATAAACTCTCCTCTGCCTTCCAGGTTTTCCGCCTGTATGACCAGCCCGATCCCCACGCGTTTCTCCAGCAGATGGGGGCGCAGGTGCAGGTCGTGGTCACTCGTGGCGATGTGGGCGTGACCCGTGAGGTGCTGGCACAACTGCCGAACGTCGGGCTGGTGGCGATCTTTGGCGTGGGTACGGACGCGGTAGACCTCGACTATACCCGCACCCGCAACATTGCCGTCACTATTACCTCCGGCGTGCTGACCAACGATGTGGCCGATCTGGCGATGGGCTTACTGCTGACCGGTGCCCGCCAGCTCTGCCAGGGCGATAAATTTGTCCGCGAAGGGCGCTGGCTCAAACAGGGGCCGGCGCTGGCAACCCAGGTAAGCGGCAAACGGATCGGGATTTTTGGCATGGGGAATATCGGCCAGGCCATTGCCCGTCGTGCTACCGGATTTGATATGGAGATCCTTTACACCGATCGTAAAAAACTCCAGCACGTCGATTATCAATGGTGCGCGGATCTGCATACCCTCGCGCACGAAAGTGATTTTCTGGTTATTGCGGCCTCGGGTGGGGTGGCGAACCGGGGGCTTATTGATGCCAGCGTCTTCAACACCATGCCAAAACATGCCTGGCTGATTAACGTTGCACGCGGCAGCCTGGTGGATGAACCCGCCTTAATTCGGGCATTACAAAACGGGGTAATTGCCGGGGCAGGATTAGACGTTTATGAAGACGAGCCGCATGTGCCAGCAGCGCTTATCGCCATGGATAACGTGGTGCTGCAGCCGCATGTGGCCAGCGCCACGCATGAAACCCGGCAGCGCATGAGTGAGGTGGTGTTTAACAATGTCACGGCGTATTTTGCTGCGGCACCGCTGCCGAATGTGATTGATTAATCAGGCTGTATTGACCTCGCGATAACGTTATTTCCCTCGAGAGAGTATGAATGATGAATGAGAAAATACCTGGCACTCGCTGGTTGCGTATCATTGCCCCGGTTCTGATCGCCTGCATTATTTCTTTTATGGACAGAGTTAATATTAGTTTTGCCCTGCCGGGCGGAATGGAAGCCGATTTAGGTATTACCAGCCAGATGGCTGGGGTCGCCAGCGGGATATTTTTTATCGGTTATTTATTTCTGCAAATACCGGGCGGGCGAATTGCCGTTAACGGCAGCGGGAAACGCTTTATTGCCTGGTCGCTGCTGGCCTGGGCGATTGTGTCGGTGGCGACCGGCTTTGTGACGCATCAATACCAGCTGCTGGTGCTGCGCTTTATTCTTGGCGTCTCGGAAGGCGGAATGCTGCCGGTGGTGCTGACGATGGTCAGTAACTGGTTCCCGGAAAAAGAGATCGGCCGGGCCAATGCCTTCGTAATGATGTTTGCCCCGCTGGGCGGCATGTTAACGGCACCGCTGTCAGGCGCGATTATCGCCGCCTTTGACTGGCGCTGGCTGTTTATCATCGAAGGTTTGCTCTCACTGGTGGTGCTGCTGGTGTGGTGGCTGATGATCAGCGACCGCCCGGAAGAGGCGCGCTGGCTACCGGAACGTGAGCGTGATTACCTGCTGACGACGCTGCGTGCCGAGCGAGAAGCCCGCCGCGCGGAAGCTCCGGTCAGCAATGCGCCGCTGAAGGACGTGTTTCGCAACAGCGGCCTGATGAAGCTGGTGGCGCTGAACTTCTTCTACCAGACCGGGGATTACGGCTACACGCTGTGGCTGCCGACGATCCTGAAAAACCTGACCGGGGCCAGCATGGCCAGCGTCGGCGTGCTGGCTGTCCTGCCGTTTATCGCCACCCTCGCCGGGATTTACGTCATTTCGCTGTTCAGCGACCGGAGCGGTAAACGTCGGCTGTGGGTGCGTTTCTCACTGTACAGCTTTGCCGCCGCGCTGCTGGCATCAGTGATCCTGCGGGATCACGTGGTCGCCGCTTATATCGCGCTGGTGGTGTGCGGCTTCTTCCTGAAATCGGCAACCAGTCCGTTCTGGTCGATTCCGGGGCGCATCGCCATGCCGGAGGTGGCCGGGAGCGCGCGTGGGGTGATCAACGGTTTGGGTAATTTGGGCGGGTTCTGCGGGCCATATCTGGTGGGGGTGATGATCTACTTCTACGGGCAAAACGTCGCCGTCTGCGCCCTGGCGGGATCGTTGATCATTGCCGGGACCATTACCTTCTTCCTGCCGAAGCAATGCGACCTGAGCCAGACCCCCGACGTGCCGCCAGCCGCGGACAACGCGCTGCGTCAGGCGCAGTAACCGCTGTGGGCGCGCGCGTCGCGCCCACACATTACGGGCTGTAATGCACCGCCAGCCATAACGTCGGCTCCTGCGGGTCGGTCCATTCCACCCGGTGCCGACAGTGGGCGGGAATATGCACGGAATCCCCCGGATGCAGGATCCGCACCGTATCGTCCTCTTCGAATTTGACCCCTGCCGAACCTCTGATCACCACCACCCATTCGCTTTGGCTCTGGCAGTACCAGAAGCCAGGCGGACTGGCCTGGCCGGTTGAGAGGATGCGCTCAATTTTGATCCCCGGTGCAGACAGCAAGATATCAAAGATTTCCGCCTCGCCGTGAACCACGCTGTCGGGAAGATTTGAGAACAGATTCAACGCCATCCGGATACCTCCGCTGATGATTACGATCGGCGAAATACGTGCGAGAGATGGGCCCCTTTCAGGAAAATAAACGCCAGCAGCAGGCCGCCCCACAGGGCCATGGTGATATAGCTGCTCACGCCCAGAATGTTCAGACCGCTTTCCAGCATTTGCAGCAGAATCAGCGCCATCACCATGCCAAAGACTTTACCAAAGCCGCCATCAGGATTTACGCCGCCCAGCACCGCCGCCAGAATCGACACCAGCAGGTAAGACTCGCCGTAAGAGGCCTTGGCCGAGTTGAGCTTTGACATCATCAGCAGCGCGGCGATTACGCACAGCACCGAAGAGAGAATATAGACCCAGATAAGGGTTTTGCGGGTGTTGATCCCGGAATAATGGGTCGCCTGTTCGTTGGAGCCAATCAGATACAGGCTGCGACCAAAGGCGGTTTTTTCGAGGATCACCCACAGAACGCAGACCACCGCCAGAAATACCAGCAGCGGCAGTGGGATGCCGAGGATATTGGTGCTGTTAATCACCAGAATATAGTCCGGGAAGTTCGAGATCGCCGAGCCTTTAGAGATCAGAATATTGATGCCTTTCAGCAGGGTCATGATCCCAAGCGTCGCTAAAATCGGTGATACGCGCACCACCGCAATTAAGAACCCATTGATAGAACCAATCACGATGGCCATCGCCAGACCGGCGGCGATCACCAGCAGCATGCTGCCAAAGGTCGGGGGATAGTGGGTGGCGACCCAGGCCATCACCAGCCCGCAGGCGTTCATGGTGGCAATGATTGAGAGGTTAATCCCACCGGTGAGAATGGTGACCGCCATCGCTAAGGCCAGCACGCCGAGGATCGGCATTTGTGAGGCGATAGACTGGAAGTTGGCGGAAGACCAGAACACCGACGGGATCAGGAAGCTAAACGCGATAACAACAGCGACGATAAGCAGGCTCAGGTAAATTTCAACGCGATCCTGGGGTTTTCTGGCGCTCATACTCGTACTCCCTGGCCTTTGCGCTGGCTCCATGCGGTCATGCTGATACTGGTGACAATCACCACCCCGGTGACCACCGTGTGCCAGTAAGAGGAGATCCCTAACAGGTTAAGACCGTTTTGTAACACGGCCAGTAAAATAACCCCCAGCAAGGTGCCGAGCAGCGTGCCGCGCCCGCCAACAATGCTGGTGCCGCCTAACACCACGGCGGCAAGAACCGTCAGCTCATAGCCGAGTAAAGAGTCCGGGGCCACGGTTAACACGGTTGCCGACTGCACCACGCCCGCCACGCCGGACATCAGCCCCATATAGCCGTAAACAAACAGCTGCATTTTCAAGATGCCGAATCCCATTCGCGACGCCGCTTCGCGGTTGCCGCCCATGGCGTAAATCATGCGACCGACGCTGGTTTTGTTCATGATAAAGCCGGTTAACGCCACCACCACGATCAGGGTAATGATCGGCAGGCTCAGGCCATAGTCATACCCATCTGCGGCGGTGAATTTAAACAGCATCACCCCTTGTTCAAACCACTCCGGATAGCTGTACAACCAGACACCTTTGGTCAGGTACAGCAGCAGGCCGTAAAAGATATTAAGGGTGGATATGGTAATGATGATCGAAGGCACGTTGAGGCGATTGACCAGTACGGCATTGACCATGCCCAGCAGCAGCCCCAGTCCGCCAGACAGGGCAAAGGCGAGTGCAAAGTTGCCGCTGGTTCCCTGAATCAAGGTGACCATCACGTATTGCGCAATGATGGTCATTGCCGGAAAGGAGATATCGATCCCACCGGATATCAGGACAATAAACAGGCCGCAGGCGAGGATGGTGAGCATGGCGTAGTTGTTGATCAGGTCATAGATATTGCCAAAGGTCATAAACTCGTCGCTGGCAAACGACAGATAGCCGCCGATCGCCAGTATCGTCAGCCCTAAAAACAGTTCATGGGTTTTAACCCCGAGGTGTTTACCCATTGACGACCTCTGCCAGAGCGGCTTCCGTGGTATGTTCCGGGAGAATTTCGGCGATGATTTCGCCTTTGCGCATCACTAAAATTCGATGGCTGTTAAAGAAGGCTTCATCGATTTCATCGGTGACCATCAGCACGGCGATCCCCTTGCGCGACAGGGCGGAGATGATTTGATAGATCCCCGCTTTATTGGCAATGTCGACGCCGACGGTGGGCGAGTCAAGAATCAACACTTTGGGATTAATGGCCAGCCATTTGGCAATCGCCACCCGTTGGGCGTTGCCGCCGGACAGGGTATTGACCGGCAGAGTCACGCTGCTAATTTTAATGCTCAGCTGCTCAACCAGATCTGCGACGATGCGGTCGGACTTTGAGGTATCCAGTAACCGGAAAGGCGTTTTCAGCCGCTGCAGGACCGTCGAAATAATATTGTCATTGATCGACTGATCCATCACCAGGCCGGTGCTCATCCGATCTTCGGAGACGTAGCCAATCCCGGCTTTTACCGCATCCCGGTTGCTGGCGAAATGCACGACCTTATTTTCCAGCATCATCTCGCCGGAATCCGGTCTGGTGAGCCCAAACAAACTCAGGCAGAGTTCCGTGCGCCCGGCACCCAATAACCCGGTAATGGCCAGGATTTCGCCCTGATGGATCTGAAAGGTGATGTCGTGATACTGCTGATGTTTAGTGAGGTTTTTGACGCTTAACGCCACTTCGCCGATTTTTTCTACCGGCGGCAGTACCGCATACGAGAACGCTTTACCGGTCATCAGGAAGGCGAGCTTTTTATTGTTAATGTCGCTGGCGGGGTAAGTGCCGATCAGGGTGCCATTTTTGAGCACGCTGATGCGGTCGGAGATTTCCATCACCTCATCCAGCCGGTGGCTGACGAATACCACGCAGATGTTTCGTTTCTTTAAGTCACCGATCACCCGCAGCAGTCCTTTGACTTCCTGCATGGTGAGCGAGGCGGTGGGTTCATCCATAATAATCAGTCTGGCTTCCTGGGCCAGCGCCCGGCAGATAGCCACAATCTGGCGCTGGGCAATCGGCAGGGATTCCACGGTTGCGTCCAGATCCAGTTGCGCGTCAATGCTTTTAATGGTCAGGGCGGCGATGCGTCGAATTTCGCGCTTATTAACCAGCAAATTATGGTGGTGCTGGTGGATACCGATATTTTCGGCCACGGTTAAGTTGGGGAATAAAGAGAGATCCTGGTAGATTACCTGGATCCCGGCTTTGACCGAGTCGATGGGGGAGAGGTGGGAATAGCGTTTGCCCTCAATGGCAATCTCAAATCCGGGGTCGGGTTTATAGACGCCCGAGATGATTTTAATCAGCGTGGATTTGCCACAGCCATTCTGCCCGGCCAGACAGTGAACCTCTCCGGGAAATAGCGTCAGGGCGATGTTATCCAGCGCTTTCACACCGTAGAAGGTTTTGCTGATCTTACCCAGTGAAATAAACGGCTTCATTGCTACCTCGCAGGGGCTCAGACAACACGCCCTTGTCAGAAGGGCGTGCCGGGCTGGCTGATTAATACAGGCTATCGATATTCTCTTTGGTGACGCGCAGCACTTTGTGGAATTTGATGATCCGTTTTTCGGTATCCACATCGGCTTTACCAAGGTTCGGGATATCCAACTCTTTGCCGATTGTTTCCCCTTTCAGGATCTTGTCGGCAACCGCCGTCAAGGCATAACCCGCAGAGGCCGGGTCGTAGGTGATCCCCATGGTAATGTCACCGCTTTTAATCAGCGAGGCCGCCTGGGAGGGGATCATCATCCCGTAGACAAACACTTTCCCTTTCGCGCGTTTCTCTTTCACCGCGCGGCCCGCACCAATCGGCCCCTGGGAACCAAATGACACGATCCCTTTCATATCAGGATGGGCTTTCATCAGATCGAGGGTGGTACGACGGGCATCGTCGATATTCTCGGCCACGGGCATGCGGTTGGTGACTTCAAACATCTCCGGGTAGTGCTCTTTTTGGTATTTAACAAATAAATCCGCCCACAAATTATGCTGAGGCACAGTCAGGCTGCCGACATAAATGACATAGCCGCCTTTCCCGCCCATCGCTTTCGCCATCTCTTCGACGTTATCGGCGGCGAATTTTTGGTTATCAATAATTTCAACATCCCAGTTGGCGCTCGGCTGTCCCGGCGATTCATTGGTTAATACCACAATGCCCGCTTCACGCGCTTTTTTGAATACCGGTTCCAGAACGTCGGCGTCATTGGGAACGATAGAGATCGCGGAGACCTTTTTCGCAATCAGGTCTTCAATGATTTTGACCTGCTGAGGAGCATCGGTACTGGAAGGGCCCACCTGCGAGGCTTTAATGCCGAGGTCGCTGCCTGCTTTCGTGACGCCTTCACCCATGCGATTAAACCAGGGCATGCCATCAATTTTGGAAATATTGACCACTTCAATTTCTTTCGCCATTGCAGCGGTGGAAAAAACCATCAGTCCCAGCAAGCCAGCAGACAATAATTTTGTTACGCACATTTTACTCATTTCATACCTCTGAATGGTGGTGAAAATAAAATAGAGTGATAACGTTGTTTGGCTGTTTGATATTGCGATGCGCATTTTAATATTAGGTGATGAACGTGATTCCCTCCCATTCAATATCCCCGTTTATTCAGTGGATAATAAAAGCCAATTTAAGAATAAACAGTAGGGTTTTCATATTTATAATGTTATGGAACTATTGGCTTATGGCATGGACGATTATGCGAATGCGCAGGTTTGGGCGTCAGGTCACATCTTAACCGCCCGATAGGCAACCCCTGTTTTAATTGCGGTTATTTCCCTGTTTTTTGACCTCACGCCTGTACAATGTGGTTTGGATCACGCCTAATAACGGCGCTTCGATTTTTCATTCACAGTTAACAGGTCTGTTATTGATGAATAAACCCCATCGCTTCGCCTTGCTGCGCCTGACGCTGTCCACTGTGATGAACCTTCACCTTCAAAGGACAGGACCCCATGCTGCGTCGACAATTTCTTAAAAATAGCGTTCTTTTTTCTGCCGCAGGTTTAGTCGGCCCGGCCTTAGCAAGCCCCACGGTTCAGAGCCTGAAGCCGCTCGCCGCGCCGGTGATGCGTCGCCGCTTTGCGCTGTCGCAAACCTACAAACTGGCACCGCCGCAGGGCTCCAGCGGGGTGGTCAACCTGTGGATCCCGCTGCCGGTGGAGACCGCCTTTCAGCAGCTGACCGGGCTGTCGTTTAGCGGTAATTACCAGCAGGCGTACATCACCACCAATAACGCCTACGGCGCCAGAACGCTGTTCGCCAGCTGGCCGAAATCCGACGGCGAATTGCTGCTCCAGCTCGATCTGGAGATCGAAACCGCAGACTGGGAGCCGCTGAAACACAATGCGCTGAAAAACTGGCGCGCCCCGGAAGCGATCGTCTATCCCCTGGACGTTAAACCCTATCTGCTGCCGACAACCCATACCCCGGTTGATGGCGTCGTGCGTGAAACGGCGCAAAAAATTACCGGCGACGAACAGGATCCGCTCAAAAAAGCGCGTCTGATTTACGACTGGGTCAGTAGCCATATGGAACGCGATAACAACGTGATCGGCTGTGGGACCGGCGACGTGGCAACCCTTCTGCAAAGCGGCAAGCTCAGCGGCAAATGCACTGACATGAGTTCGGTGTTTGTGGCGCTGGCGCGGGCCAGCGGGATCCCGGCGCGCGAGCTGTTTGGTATTCGCCTGGGTAAAGCCAACAAGCTTGAGCGCTACTCCGCCAGCGCCTTCGGTAAAGCCGACAGCGCCGGCGTGGCCGACGTCAGCGGCGGTCAGCACTGCCGGGCAGAGTTCTATCTGGCGGGCTACGGCTGGCTGCCGTGCGACCCGGCGGATGTCACCAAAATGCGGCTGGCCGAGAAAAAGTCCCATCAGGATCCTGACGTGCAGGCGGTGAATACCTACCTGTTTGGCAACTGGGAAATGAACTGGGTGGGCTTCAATTACGGGCGCGATTTCGAACTGTATCCGGCGACGGAGCAGGGGGCGATGAACAACTTTGGCTACCCGTATGCTGAAGTGGACGGCGATCCGCTCAATTTTTACGATCCGAAAGTGTTCGCGTATCAGTATGTCTCAACAGAACAACGCTAAAAGCGCGGGCGTGACCCTGCTGACGGCCGCTGCGGCTGCCGTCACCGCCGGACTTTGCTGCGTCGGGCCGCTGCTGTATCTGCTGTTTGGCATTTCGGCGGCCGGTTTTGCCGGGCTCAGCCAGCTGGAATTTCTGCGAGTCCCGATGATCGTCCTGTCGCTGGGGCTGATGCTGCGCGTCTTCTGGCGGCTCTATTTCTCAAAACGGCTGTGGTGTACCGGCCGTTTAACGCTCGGGCAGATGCGTTTTCTTTTCTGGCTGATACTGCCTTTCATGCTGCTGATCCTGTTCTATCCGACGGTGATCGCCTGGTTTTACGAGGTGTTTGAATGAAACGACTGGCGCTGATCGCCTGCTTATTCCTTCCGCTGTTCGCCCTGGCGGCGAATCAAAAAGTGGTGCTTGATGTGCAGGGCATGACCTGTTCCCTGTGCGTCATATCGGTGAACCAGGCGCTGCGGGAAACGAAAGGGGTGATCAAAGCGAAAGCTTCATTAAAGACCCGGCAAACCGAGGTGATTGTGGCGGAAGGTTTCCCGACCGACACGCTGGTAAACGCCGTTGCTAAAACGGGATATACGGCGTCAGTGAACCGTATTGATAAACTGCCAGTACAATAACGTTAATCATGGCTTAAATATCCATCATGCTCTGTGAGTCTTGCAGAACAAATTACAAGACTCATCATCACCCGAACGGGTGATTTATTCATTATTATGATATTCGTTGCGCTTGCGGAATATACTTCTGCGTGGCGTTGATATTCTTATCCTGCGACTCTATCTTCTGTAATATTCTGTCGTCTCGCTCAGCCGTGTTCTCCATCCTGTTATCAGGGTTCGGAGCGGGCTCGTGTAAATCAGGGTAAATATGAACATAGCGGCTAAATATACCCTGTTGGTGCGCGGTATTACGCTTAATACGTGGATACCCTTTTATTTCCTGCAATCGCTGGTGATAAATTTTTCGTTTGGCTATTCCTTTAGCCTGCTGCATACGCTGGCATTTAGCTGCCTGTTATTTGTGCTGTGGCGCGTCGCACCCCGCCTGCAAAAGGGGGTTGTGGCTATTTGTAGCCTGCTGGCTGCGCTCTATTTCCCCTTTGGCATGACCTACGGTTCACCAAATTTCAATACATTGCTGGCTTTGCACGCCACGAATTTCACTGAATCCACGGAAATTATTACGCTATTCCCGTGGTATAGCTATTTAGTTTCCGCTGCGATTATCGTATCCGGCGTTATTGCCCAGCGGCGTAAAATTACACCGCAAGATAGCTGGCGCCGCGTCGATATACTGTGTCTGGTATTCTGTATTGCCTGTCTGTTTGCGGTTCCGGTTAAAAATCTGCTGAAGTGGGGCCATTTCAGCCTGATGGATACGGGATATCCCGTC
The DNA here is from genome assembly GCF_025564065.1 of Silvania hatchlandensis. GTDB lineage: Bacteria > Pseudomonadota > Gammaproteobacteria > Enterobacterales > Enterobacteriaceae > Enterobacter > Enterobacter hatchlandensis. Next base: position 166,216 of record NZ_JAMGZK010000046.1, read on the forward strand.
TTCCGCTTTGTGAAAGATGTAGTAATTAATAATCAGGAAGTGGTCAATGAAAAAGCGCGGATGCTGGAGCTTTCCAGGCAAAAGGATTCCTGGCAGGTGCTGATCGTTAAACCCCGCTACCAGACCTACGTGGTGGTAATTGGTGAGAGCGCCCGGCGGGATGCGTTAGGTGCCTTCGGCGGCCAGTGGGACAATACGCCGTTTGCCAGCACCGTTAACGGCACGCTGTTTCTTGATTTTATCGCCTCCAGCGGCTCGACGCAGACTTCGCTCGGGATGTCATTAACCCGGGTTGTCGACGGCGTTCCGCACTATCAGGACAATATTGTCTCGCTGGCGAATCGCGCGGGATTCCGCACCTGGTGGTTCTCCAATCACGGGCAAATTGGGGAATACGATACCGCCATTGCCAGCATCGCGAAACGCGCGGATGAAGTGCAGTTTCTGAAAAAGGGGAATTACGAGGAAGGGGAGGATACCCGGGACGACTCGCTGCTGCAGATGACCGCCCAGGTCCTGTCGACTCCCGGCCCCGAACCGCGAATGATCGTCCTGCATCTGCTCGGCTCTCACCCGCAGGCCTGCGAACGCACCCAGGGGAAATATGCCGAGTTTGTGCAGTCGAAAGAGACCTCCTGCTATCTGTACAGCATGACGCAAACCGACACCCTGCTCAAACAACTCTATCAGCAGCTGCAAAAAACGGGCGACAGCTTCTCGATGGTCTATTTTTCTGACCACGGCCTCACCTATAAAGCCCGCCTGACCGGAGGGCAATATATGGCCCATGGCGACCAGTATCAGGAGAACTATCAGGTGCCCATGATGGTGATCTCCAGTGACGACAAGGCGCGTCGACTGATTAACGCCCGCCGCTCGGGCAACGATTTCCTCTATTTCTTCTCTGACTGGACCGGCATTCAGGCCAAATCGTTGACGCCAGACTATCAATTTGTCTCGGAGCAGGCGGCGGGCCCGGCCTGGGTGACAAACTTTAAGCTCGAGAAAATCGACTATTCACAGCTCCCCAGCGATCTGTCAGAAGCTGGCGTGAACTAAACCCCGCCGAGATAGGCTTTGCGCACGTCCTGATTGCCCAGCAGCTCCTCGCCGCTGCCGCTCAGGCGGATCTGACCGTTCACCATCACGTAGCCGCGATCCGAGAGCTTCAGCGCGTGGTGCGCATTCTGCTCTACAAGGAATATCGTCATCCCGTTGCGGGCCAGTTCGCGTAGCGTCTGGAAGATCTGCTTCACCACAATCGGCGCTAGCCCGAGGCTCGGCTCATCCAGCAGCAGTAATTTCGGCCGACTCATTAATGCCCGGGCGATCGCCAGCATCTGCTGCTCGCCGCCGGACATGGTCATTGCCCGCTGTTTGCGCCGCTCTTTTAAGCGCGGGAACAGGTCGAACATGCTCTGCAGATCCTGCGCCGCATACTGATTGCCGACGGGGATGGTACCCATTAGCAGATTCTCTTCCACAGTCATATCCGGGAAAATACGTCGGCCTTCCGGGGCCTGGGCAATGCCGCCCGAGGCCACGTAGTGCGTCGACTTATGGCTGATGTCCTCCCCGCAAAACAGAATCTCCCCGCTGCGCACCCGCGGCTGGCCGAAAATCGACATCAGCAGGGTGGATTTTCCCGCGCCGTTGGCGCCAATCAGCGCTACGGTCTCGCCGGGGTTAACCTGCAGGGAGACCTGTTTGAGCGCCTGGATAACTCCGTAGAACACATCCACCTGGCGAAACTCCAGCATCGGCTCACTCATAGGCTAACCTCGCTCTCATCGGTGCCCAGATACGCGGCAATCACCTTGTCGTCGTGCTGGATCTGCTCCGGTTTGCCCTCTGCAATCACGTCCCCGTGGTCGAGAACAATAATGTGATCCGATATCTCCATCACCATCCCCATATCATGTTCAATCAGCAGGACCGTGATGCCGTGATGGTCGCGCAGAAAACGGATAATTTTACTCAGGGTGCGCGTCTCTACCGGGTTCAGCCCGGCGGCCGGTTCATCAAGACAAATCATCTCCGGCCCGGTACACATGGCGCGGGCGATCTCGAGTCGCCGCTGCTGGCCGTAAGACATCTCCCCCGCCAGCCGGTTGGCGCAGTCCACCAGATCCACCACCTCCAGCCAGTAAAAGGCCCGGTCGAGGGCGTCGTTTTCTGCCCGGCGGTAGGCGGGCGTGTTCAGCACCCCGGCCAGCAGATTGCGGTTAACCTGCATGTGTTGGGCTACCAGCAGGTTCTCCACCACCGACATTTCGCGGAACAGGCGGATGTTCTGAAAGGTTCGCGCCAGCCCGGCCCGGTTCACCAGATGGGTGCCGCCAAACATTTTGTAGAAAATGCGCTGCCCCAGCTGCGCCGGATTGACCCAGTCGCCGGGCTGGAATTTTTGCCCGAGGATCTGAATCACGTTGGTGGTCTTGCTGCGGGTGTTAAACAGAATGTTGCCGCCGGAGGCTTTATAAAACCCGGTCAGGCAGTTAAAGACCGTGGTTTTACCCGCGCCGTTTGGCCCGATTAGCGCGGTGATGGAGCCGCGCTGCACCGCAAGATTAACGTCGTTGAGCGCCTTGATACCGCCAAAGTGCATCATCAGGTGCTCAACGTTCAGGATCATGTCGCTCATGGTGCCACTCCCTTACGCACCGCAAAGCCGCTGCGGTTAATACGGATCAGCCCGCGCGGCCGCCAGATCATCATCACCACCATCAGCACACCAAACAGCAGGACGCGGTACTCCGCGAAGGTGCGCAGCAGTTCCGGGGTGACGGTGAGTACAAACGCCGCCAGCACCACCCCGAGGGTGGAGCCCATCCCGCCGAGCACCACAATGGCGAGGATCAGGGCCGACTCAAAGAAGGTGAACGAGGTCGGGTTGACGAACCCTTGATAGGTGGCGAAGAACACCCCGGCAATACCCGCCGTGGAGGCCCCCAGCGTAAAGGCCGACAGCTTCACCAGCACGTGGTTAAGCCCCATGGATCGACAGGCAATTTCGTCTTCACGCAGCGCTTCCCAGGCCCGGCCAATCGGCATCCGGGTCAGGCGGTGCTTGATGTACAGCACCAGCAGCACCACCAGCAGTAAAATGACGTAGATAAAGATGAACTTCAGGTTGGGGTTAAAGGTGGTATTGAAAAACTCATGGAACGGCACGCCGCCGTCCTTGGCCCGACGGCCAAACTCGAGGCCGAAGAGGGTAGGGGGTGGGGCAGAAATACCGTTCGGGCCGCCGGTAAAGGTCAGCCAGTTGTTCAGCACCAGGCGGATAATCTCCCCGAAGCCGAGGGTGACAATCGCCAGATAATCCCCGTGCATGCGCAGCACCGGGAAGCCGAGCAGCGCCCCCGCAGCGGCGGCCATCAGCGCCGCCAGCGGCAGCATGCTCCAGAACCCGAGCCCCAGATACTGGTAGCCGAGCGCCAGACCGTAGGCACCAATGGCGTAAAAAGCGACGTAGCCGAGGTCCAGCAGGCCCGCGAGCCCGACCACGATATTCAACCCGAGGCCAAGCAGAACGTAGATCAGCCCGAGGATCGCCACCGTCAGCACGTATTTGGTGGCGACAAACGGAAAGCAGATCGCCAGGGTGACAATCAGCGGAATAATCCAGCGCATCCGGCTTTTGTATTCGGGCGGGCGCACATACACTCCCGAATTATCGTTATCAAAGCGCGCGGCCACCCGGTGACCCACCGCGGTCATCAGAAAGGCGCTGAGTAAAAAACGGCCGGTCATCACAGTGGCAATGATCCACACTAGCCGCTGGCCTTCAAAGTTAAAGCTGTAGCCGTCCAGCACTACGCCTGCGACCGGGCCAAAAATGATTAACGCGACCATGCCCGCAAAAATGGCATCGAGGACGCAGCGTTTAAGCGAAAAACTGTCGTGAGAAGCGGTCTGCGATGTCATCGTTGATTCCCTCACACCTTAGCCACGACAGGGCGGCCAAGCAGTCCCTGAGGACGGAAAATAAGGATCACCACCAGCAATCCAAAGGAGAACACGTCTTTGTAATCGGAGTTCACCATCCCTGAAAACTGCGCTTCGGCAATCCCGAGGATTAAGCCCCCCAGCATCGCGCCGGGCAGCGATCCGATCCCCCCGAGGACGGCGGCGGTAAAGGCTTTAATGCCAATAATAAAACCGGCGTAAAAATCAAAGGTGCCGTAGTTCATGGTGATCAGCACCCCAGCCAGTCCGGCCATCGCCGCGCCAATCACAAACACCAGGGAAATGATCCGGTCGGTATTGATGCCCAGAATCGACGCCATCTTGCGATCCTGCTGTACCGCGCGGCACATCCGCCCTAAGCGAGTGTGGCTGATTATCCAGGTCAGCAGCAGCATCCCGGCAAACGAGGCGATCAGAATGAACACCTTGGTGTAGGTGATCTGGACAAAACCTTCGCCAATATGAAAGCGCAGCACGCCGTCGAGCAGGGTCGGTACCCCCTGCTGACGCGGGCCCTGGCTTATCTGGGCGTAGTTTTGCAGGATCAGGGACATGCCAATCGCGGAGATCAGCGGCGCCAGGCGCGTGGAGTTGCGCAGCGGTTTGTAGGCGATACGTTCGATGGTCCAGCCGTAAACCCCCGTCACCACGATGGTGAACACCAGCGTGCCGAGGATCAGCAGCGGAAACGACTCCAGCCCGAAGAAAGACAGCAGCGCCAGGCCGATGGCGCAAAGATAGGCGGAGATCATATACACTTCACCGTGGGCGAAGTTAATCATGCCAATTATGCCGTATACCATGGTGTAGCCGATGGCAATCAACCCGTACACGGACCCCAGCGTTAAGCCGTTTATCAACTGCTGCAGAAAGAATGTTTCCATCGCTGCGCGCTCGTGTAATAGGCCGCCTTGCGAACGGCCTGAGGATTATTGTGCGTCGGCATGCGCACATGCCGACGTTGAGCGTGACTCCTTCCCGTTACTGCACTTCCTTATATTTACCTTTGTCGTCCCACTCATACACCACGTAGTCGGAGACTTTCAGGTCGCCTTTGCTGTCCCAGGATTTTTTGCCCATCACCGTATCCACCGGGTTAGCTTTCAGCCAGGCGCTGGCCTTGGCCGGATCGGACCCACCAGTGGCTTTGAATGCCGCGGCAATGGCCTGCACAGAGGCGTAGGAGTAAAGGGTATAGCCTTCCGGCTCGAATTTGCTGGCGCGGAATTTCTCGATAACGGCCTTGCCTTCCGGGATCAGGCGCGGGTCTTTACCGAAGGTCATATAGATGCCGTTGGTGTATTTCGCGCCCCCGGCAGCGGTGACCATCTCTTCGTTGACGATGCAGTCACCGGAGAAGAATTTGGCCTGCACCCCTTGCTCACGCATCTGGCGCACCAGCGGCCCGGCTTCCGGGTGACAGCCGCCGAAGAACACCACGTCCGGCTTCTGGGCACCAATTTTGGTCACCAGCGCGTTAAAGTCTTTTTCACCGCGCGACAGCCCTTCGTACATCACATCCTTGACGCCGTGTTTGGCCAGCGCCGCTCTGGTGGCGTCCGCCAGCCCCTGGCCGTAGGTGTCTTTGTCATGAATGATCGCCACCCGTTTGGCTTTCAGCTTGTCGACAATAAAGTCACTGGCGACCTGGCCCTGCTGATCATCGCGCCCGCACATGCGGAACATATCGCTCATGCCGCGTTCGGTGATCAGCGGGTTGGTCGAGCCCGGGGTGATGGCGAGCACGCCCGCGTCGTTATAGACCTCAGAAGCGGGCATCGTCGAAGACGAACAGAAATGGCCGACCACGGCTTTGACTTTATCCTGGTCTACCAACCGGTTAGCCACCGACACAGCCTGCTTAGGTTCACAGGCATCATCCCCCTGCACCAGCTTGATTTTTTCGCCGTTGATTCCCCCGGCGGCGTTGATGTCTTCTGCGGCCTGGGTCGCACCGTGCCAGTATTGATCCCCGTAGGTGGCGTTAGGTCCGGTAAACGGCCCGGCAACGCCAATGACGATATCAGCCTGGGCGGAAAATGCCGTCACCAGGCAACCTGCCAACATAAGAGAAAGCGGACTTCTGATAAATTTCAGCGACATGTGTACGTACCTTTCAGGAGGTTTATATAACGGCGTTCAACGTCAGCAACATTAAGCAAAAGGGTTGCCAGAATTGACGGCGCGCCGCTGGGTTTCGACAATTTTCAGTATAGAGCGCCGTTTTACGCCCCCCCGGCGCGGTGAAGTGAAATTACAGCGGGGATCACATCTCATTAACAATAAGAGACATAAGTTATGCGAGGGTCACGATCCGTGCAGTTATGCACCATCATTGCCCGTCTGGCGCAACAGCGCGTGTTAAGGGGCGTTCTGTGCTACCCTGCACCCAAATTTCTATTCTGCTGGAGAATGACCATGACTGAAGGTCCGTTAAATGAAAATGAGCTGGAGTGGCTGGAAGAGACGCTGATGACGTACGGCCATGACGAATCTGTGATGGACGTTTCAGAGCTCGACGGCATGCTGACAGCGGTACTCTCGGGCCCGGTAGTGGTTGAGCCCGATCGCTGGCTGGTGGCGGTATGGGGCGGCGAGAAGCATATTCCGCGCTGGAAGAACGATCGCGAGATGAACCGCTTCCTCGATCTGTGCTTTAAACATATGAATGATATCGCCGAGCGCCTGAGCGACTATCAGGATCAGTTTGAGCCGGTATTTGGCGAGAATGACGTCGACGGCAAGAGCTATACCGTGGTGGAAGAGTGGTGCTTTGGCTACATGCGCGGCGTGGCGCTGACCGACTGGTCGATGCTGCCGCACTCGCTGCAGGCGGATCTGGATGCCATTGCGCTGCACGCTTCGGAAGAGAACGTTGAACGTCTGGAAACCTTCACAGAGGAAGAGTTCCACGACAGCGTGGAGGCCATTCGTCCGGCGGCGCTGCGCCTGTACGACTACTGGAGCGCCAATCCTCAGCAGCCAACGACGCAGCAGCCGGTCATTAACGGCACCAAAGTGGGCCGCAACGATCCTTGCTCATGCGGCAGCGGCAAAAAGTTCAAGAACTGCTGTTTACATTAATGAAAAAGGGCTCATCGAAATGAGCCCTTTTTTTACCCCACTTCCGGCAGTATCCCCGCCGCAATGCCAAACTGCACCAGAATAATCATAATCCCGCAGGCAAACACCAGACACAGGGCCGGTTTCCCACCCGGTACGCGGTACTCGCCCTGGGGATGATGCTTACGGCTTTGCCACACCAGCAGCGACGGCAGCAGCAGGGCCAGCACCGCCAGCGCAACACCGGCATAGCCCAGCGCCATCACAAACCCACGCGGATAGAACAGGGCAAACGCCAGCGGCGGCAGGAAAGTGATCGCCCCGGTCTGCAGACGCCCGCCGAGGGTACGGCGGCGCTGGAACAGGTCAGCAAGATAATCAAACAGGCCCAGCGCAACCCCGAGGAACGAGGTCGCCAGCGCCAGATCGGCAAACAGATGCACCGCCAGCTCCACGTGCGGTGATGCAACCACTTCACGCAGCGCCTGCAGTAACCCGTTGAGCCCGGAATGGCTGGCCAACATCCCCATAAAGGTGGACGAGTCGATACTGCCCAGCGTCACCAGCTGCCAGAAGATATAGGCCACCAGCGGGATGGCGCTGCCGGTAATAAAGATCCAGCGCAGCTTGCGCACGTTGCCGTTCATATAGCTGACAATGCTCGGCACGCTACCGTGGAAGCCAAACGAGGTAAAAATTACCGGGATCGCCGACAGCGCCAGCCCTTTTTCCAGCGGCAGCGTCAGCAGGTTGACCTTATGGATATGCGGCGCCAGCAGAGCCAGCATCACTACCAGGAACACGATTTTTGTCGAGAACAGGAAGCGGTTGAACAGATCGACCAGCGACGTCCCCACGCAGACCACGCCGCCGCCAATCAGGGTAAAGAAGATCACCCCGGTCGACGGGGAAATATCGGCATTAAACCAGTCGTTGACGCTGGAGGCGATCAGCTCCCCCGCACCGCTGATGTAGGCCGCAGTCAGGGCGTACATCAGGAACATCATGCTAAAGCCGGTTATCCATTGACCAAAACGGCCCAGATAACGCCCGGCCAGCGACCCGAGCCCGGTATCGGCGGGAACATGCTGATAAACCTCGAGCAGCAGCAGGGCGGTGTAACACATCAGCGCCCATAATGTCCCCAATAACACCAGCGTGACGCCAAACCCCACGCCTGCTGCCGCCAGCGGCATCGCCAGCATCCCGGCACCAATCGTCGTCCCGGCGACGATAAAAATACTACCCAGAGTTCTGTTTTTCACGCTTTCCTCTACAACCACACGTCATCGCGACAAAATCTGCGGCGCAGCGTAAGGGAAAAGCGCAGATTCGTCAAACCGGCGTTACAAAGAGTGTAACCAGAACTTTACAATATTTGCGTTAAGTCCGCCGCTGGGCGTATGCCCGGCAAATTGTGGGTAGGTGCCTGGTTCATAAGGAGAATGTTTTCGTTTGATAATCCGGCGTAACGTAAACAATTCTAATAAATAATCAAAAAAAGTGAGGCCACGATGCCCGAGAGCAACCCCTTCAGCGCGAAATGGAGCCGGTCAGGCAATTTATTGTGTCACGGGCACTGGATCCTCCACTGGCAGGGACAGCTGCTGAATCTGCCCGAATCCCGGCAGGAGAAGGATATGGGCACCTGGGCCATCTACTCCATTATCGATCCCGAGGATGAAACTTTCGCCCAGGGGTTGCCGGAGGATGAGTGGATTATTGAGAACGTGGAATGGCTGACCGATCTCTTTTTTGACCATGGTATTCCGCTGGAAACGGACTGCTATCGCCAGTTTTACCATGCGGTAAACCGCGAGGACTGGCGCTGTACCAGCTGTGCAGGCTGCATGTAAACCTGAGCCAGCGCAAGGCGGGCAGGGCAAGAAGCGTTTACGCTGCGCCTTTCTTTGTGGAGGGGTTATGGCATCTGTTCATGGGCACGACGTGCTGACAATGATGATTGATTCTGGCGAGCCGTATACGGAACAGCGGTTGGTTGCGGCAATTACCGCACGCTACGGGGAAGCGGCGCGGTTTCACACCTGTTCGGCATCTGACCTGACGGCGGCGGAGCTGGTGGCGTTTCTGGCGGCGCGCGGTAAATTTATTCCGCTGGAAGAGGGGTTTTCAACTCACGAAAGTAAAATCTGCCGCCATTAATAATAATGCGGCGTCATTACGACGCCGCATAGTCATTATTTCTGGGCGTCGAGCGTCGACAGCTCTTTATCAATAAAGTACAGACCTTCACCTGATTTACCTGCCAGCGACAGTTTATCGAGAACCGATTTAAACAGCTTCTCTTCTTCATGTTGCTCTGCCACATACCACTGCAGGAAATTAAAGGTTGGATAATCCTGGCTGGTCATTGCGGCATGGGTCAGGGCATTAATCTGCTGGGTGATCAGCTGCTCATGTTCGTACGTGGCGCGGAACAGTTCGTCAAGAGAGGCGTATTCCGCCACCGGGGAGGCCACCGGGTTAATGCGCGGCAGGCTGCCGGTATCGGTAAGATAATCAAAGAGACGCTGCATGTGGGTCATCTCTTCCTGCGCGTGACGGCGTAAAAATGCCGCCGCACCTTCAAAGCTGTGATAGCTACACCAGGCACTCATCTGCTGATACAGCAGGGAGGAGTAAAGCTCCAGATTCATTTGCTCGTTCAGCTTGTCGATCATTTCGGGTTTAAGCATGGTGTAGCTCCGTTTTATTATTAACAGGTCAACGTGAGCGCCACTATAATTTGTTATTTAATTATTTGCAAAAGGTAACGTAATTATTTAAATGATGATAACAGTAATGGGAATAACACGCATTGCACTGAATTGAATATTATTAATGAGAATTATTCTGTTTCGTGTTTAACGTTATTATTGCCAGCAGTCTCGCTGGCAATACGCTTAATAATAAGCCGAGGTCGTGACGGCAGGGCGCGGGGCATAGCCATGACATTGATACTGGACGGTGAGGGTGGAATTCAGACACAGGGAACCGCTGATGACGCTGCAGGTTTCCACCGGCTGACCATAAGCCGTGGCGGTGCTGTACCCCATTGCCTGACATTCGCGGGTCGCGGTGGCACTCGTGATATAGGCGTCATCGTGTGAAGTCTGAAAGATGGGCTGACCATAATCAAGCCGGACGATACCCGACGTTACATCGACGCTGCTGACTTCTGCTTTGCGAGTGATGCCGCAACCCGCCAGCAGCAGGACCAGGCCAACCGTACATAATCTCTTCATAGAACGCTCTGGATGGAGTTGAAATAACCTATACTACCGCCATAACAATCCTGCAATGGCTGGATTAGCCGCGCAATCTGCCCATAAATCGATGTAAAACCCTCTTCCGATCCCAAAATTGTGAGCGCCTCTTAATTTTTTAAAACTATTTTTCACTTAATTTGAAAGTGCGTTTGCTTAGTAGTAAGGTTGGTCGGGTTAGCTATTCACAGCGGGACGTCCGCATCGTATTCAGGAGACGAAGAATGAAAATTGCACTGATGATGGAAAACAGTCAGGCGAACAAAAACGCCACCATCCTCAATGAGTTAAAAGCCGTTGCCGATGACAAAGGCTTCCCGGTTTACAACGTAGGCATGAGCGATGAAAACGACCATCACCTGACCTACATTCACCTGGGGATCATGGCGAGCATTTTGCTGAACTCAAAAGCGGTCGATTTCGTGGTCACCGGCTGCGGCACCGGTCAGGGCGCGCTGATGTCCCTGAACATCCATCCGGGTGTGGTGTGCGGCTACTGCATCGATCCTGCTGATGCCTTCCTGTTTGCCCAAATCAACAACGGTAACGCGCTCTCACTGCCATTCGCCAAAGGCTTCGGCTGGGGCGCAGAGCTGAACGTGCGCTTTATCTTCGAAAAAGCCTTCACTGGCCGTAAAGGCGAAGGCTACCCGCCAGAGCGTAAAGAGCCACAGGTTCGCAACGCGGGCATCCTGAATCAGGTTAAAGCTGCGGTGGTGAAAGAGAACTATCTCGACACCCTGCGCGCTATCGATCCAGAGCTGATTAAAACTGCGGTTTCCGGTCAGCGCTTCCAGCAGTGCTTCTATGAGAACTGCCAGGATAAAGAGATCGAAGCCTTTGTTCGCGGTATTACCGGCTAAATTGCCAACACCAGATCAAAGCCAGCATCTGCTGGCTTTTTTTATGCCTGTTTTTTCGACACCGCACTGCCCGCATCTTTCACCAGCCGCAGGGTATCAAACATCCCCAGCAGACAGACCAGCGCAATCGCCACGAATGCCAGGCGGAAGCTGATCCCCGGCAGCGTCGCCATCCCCAGCATCTTGCTGAACAGCTCGCCAATGCGGATCCCGATGGCGCCCAGGGTGATCCCCAGCCCCACTGCCAGCTGCGTCGCCGTCGAGAACAGGGTGTTCGCGTAGCTCATCTGCGGGGAAGGCACATCGGAAAAGGCGAGGGTGCTGATGGCGGTAAACTGAATCGAGCGGAACACCCCGCCGAGATACAGCACCAGCATAATGACCCACACCGGGGTTTGCGGGGTTAACAGGGCGCAGGCCAGCAGCGCCAGCACGTTCAACGCGCCGTTAATCAGCAGCAATTTTTTAAAGCCCAGGGTGCGGATCAGCGGCGTGGTGGCGGGCTTAATGGTCAGGTTGCCGACAAACACCGCCAGCACCAGCAGCCCGGAATGAAACGCGTCCATCCCGAATCCTACCTGAAACATAAGCGGCAGCAGGAAAGGCACGGCGCTGATCGAGGCCCGGAACAGCGAACCGCCGTACATGGTCACGCGAAACGTTGGCACCTGCAAAGCATCCAGACGGATCATCGGCCACGGCGCGCGGCGGAAATGGCGCAGCGCATAGGTCAGGGTCACGCCCCCGAGTACCAGCAGCGCCAGGGTCAGGGCGGTGTTAACGTGTTGAGATCCCATCGACTCCATGGCGTAGACCAGGCTCACCATTGCCACCGAGGTGGCGATAAAGCCCGGTATATCGAAGGGACGGCGCGTCTCTTCATAGATGTCGGGAATAATGCGCAGCGCCAGTACGATGGCAATCAGCCCCAGCGGGACGTTAATAAAGAAGATCCAGCGCCAGTCGGCGTAGCTGGTAATAAAGCCGCCCAGCGGCGGGCCGATGATGGGCGCCACCAGCGCAGGCCATGTGAGGGTGGCAATGGCGGTGATTAGCTGATGTTTTGGCGTAGTGCGTAGCACCGCCAGTCGACCGACCGGCACCATTAACGCCCCCCCCATGCCCTGCAGCACGCGCATGGCGACAAACTGATCGACGGTGTTTGCCAGGCCGCACAGCACTGAGGCGAGGGTAAAGATCGCCAGCGCAAGGGTGAAGACTTTGCGCGCGCCAAAGCGATCGGCGATCCAGCCGCTGGCGGGGATCAGCACCGCCAGGGTGATGAGATACGCACTGATACCAATGTTCAGATCGACGGCCTGCACGCCAAAGCTTCTCGCCATATCGGGCAGCGCCGTGGCAATCACGGTGCCGTCGAGAAACTCCATAAAGAACGCACCTGCCACCAGCAGCGCGGCGGGGGACATCCCGCTGGACGCTTTTCCGGAGATGTTGTCTGTCATTTTTCCTCTGCCACTTAAAAAAGATTTGAAATTTTTACTGGAATACGACTGTATTTAATTATCTGATTTATAATATTTTTTAATCGGAACAGGGTTTTATTATAAATAAACCTGCGTGATGAATATCACAAAATGATTGAAATTTGTGATGGAGATCATATTATGTGCGCATCAAAAGAAAACACCTGCATAACACATAATCTGGAGTAAACCGATGAAATTGCGCAAAATCCTGAAAAGCATGTTTGAAAGCTACTGCAAAACCTTCAAGGACGTACCGCCTGGCGCGATGTTCTGATAAAAAAACCTGCTGCGGCAGGTTTTTTTATGCCTGCAAACGGCATCGGGGCGAGCGTTTTGCTACTATGGCGGCCTTTAATACAGGAGAAGCCTATGTCTCAAAACCTGAGTGCCGATCAGGAACTGGTCTCTGACGTTGTTGCCTGCCAGTTGGTTATCAAACAAATCCTTGATGTGATCGAAATTATTGCGCCAGCCGAAGTGCGTGAGAAGATGTCCAGCCAGTTGAAAAGCATCGATTTCGCCAGCAATCCTGCCTCGGCAGACCCGGTCACGCTGCGTGCAGTGCAGAAAGCCATTGCGCTGATCGAGCTTAAGTTCACCCCACAGGGCGAATCTCACTAAAATAAACCGATGTTTCGAATTTGGAAATGGGTTTGTGAAAAATATGTGAACGGGCGGCCGACGGCCGCCCGGATAAAGGTTACATAAAGGTTTCGACCAGCAGATAGCTCATGGCGCAGGCGCAGCTGACGCCGATCAGCCCCGGTAGAATAAAGCTGTGGTTGATGATGAATTTGCCGATGCGCGTGGTACCAGAACGGTCAAAGCCAATGCAGGCCAGATCGCTGGGGTAAGTCGGCAGGACAAAGTACCCGTATGACGCCGGGAAAAAGGCAATCAGCATTTTCGGTTCAATCCCCAGCATCAGCCCCATCGGCGCTACCGCCGTCAGCGCGGCGGCCTGGCTGTTTACCAGCTTCGATACCAGAAACAGCACAATGGCATAGGTCCAGGGGTGGCTTTTCACCACGCCCTCAAGGGCCAGCTTCAGCTCGTCCAGATGCGCCTGGAAAAAGGTATCGCTCATCCACGCCACGCCAAACACCGAGAAAATCGCTACCATCCCGGCCTTAAACACCGCCCCGTTCGAAATCGCCGCAGCATTGACCTTACAGACCATTAGCATCACGGCTCCGGCAATCAGCATCATCATCTGGATCACCAGATTCATCGACAGCGCGGTCATTTTGCCTTTCACCTCGAACGCCGGGCGTAGATCGGGCAGGGCGCCTAACAGCACCACCACCGCAATACCGGCGAAGAAGATCCATGTCGACCAGTAAGCCTGTTTCGGAAAGTGCTGGTCCATCAAGGTATCGGTGCTGCCGTAGATGAATTTACGCTGCTCAGGATCCTGTAACCGGGCCTGAAACTCCTCGTCATCGGCCAGTTCTTTCCCGCGACGTAGGCTCCAGAGTGCCGCAATTGCGACACCGGTGAGCGAGGCAGGCACCGAGACCGCCAGGATCTCAAGAATGCCAAATGCGTGACCCATTCCGTGCCGGGCGGCGAGGATCGACACCAGCGATACCACGGCCACCGACACCGGCGACGCGGTGATTGCCATCTGTGAGGCGATGGACGCCACCGCCATCGGGCGCTCCGGGCGGATGCCTTTTTTCAGCGCGATGTCGGCAATGATCGGGAACATGGTATAGACCACGTGCCCGGTGCCGCACAGAAAGGTCAACGTCCAGGTGGTGAAGGGGGCGAGCAGAGTGATGTGCTGCGGATGCCGTCTGAGCAGTCGCTCGGCAAACTGCATCATCACGTTCAGACCGCCCGCGGTTTGCAGTGTGGCCGCGCAGCCAATCACCGCGAGGATCGTCAGCATCACATCAACCGGGGGCTTACCGGGCTGTAGGCCAAAAACAAAGCTCAGAATAAACAGGCCAATACCGCTTATCAGGCCCAGCCCCATACCGCCGAACCGGGTTCCGATTAGCAGGCAGAGGATAATGACAATAAATTCAACAGTGATCATGAGACTCCCTTGTCAACGATGGCAGAATTCCGCCAAATCATTACACGTTGTAAGGGTATAGGGTGGGAGCCAGATCGGATTTGTTAAAGGTTAACAAAAGCAATGAGTTGGTAACTTTATAGCAACACATTATCACCCGTTGCTGGCGGGTAATAATGCGCAGGCAGGCGATCAGTGATGCTGGCAATTCACCACATTCAGAAGATGACGATCCGTCTGCTCCTGACATATTCCGGCGCGGCGCGCGAGGCACACCTCATCCATCAGCGTTTTCAACAGTAAGCCATCCTGCTCCTGTTCCTTTTCAATATCATGCAGAAAATCGAAGGTTGGCAGGTCGTCCATTTCCCGGGCGTTATCTGCCAACTGAATCAGGGTAGAATGACGCTGCTCATACTCTTCCAGCATCCGTTGAAATAGCTCTTCCAGGGAAGAGTATGCTTCATTGGACATACTTGTTGCTTTAAGCACTGGGGTGGCACCGGACGCTTTCATAAATTCGAACACGCGCATCATCTGGGTGACGTTGCTCTGGGCCTGGGTACGCAGGAAGGTGGCGGTGCCATTGAGTCTGTTTTCTGAGCACCACTCACTCAGGTGCAGGCAGAGATTGGACGCATTAAACTCAAGATTCATTTGCGTGTTCAGTTTGTTCATTATACCGGGGACAGCCATAGCAACTTCCTTATTTCCGAGAAACATATTTGGGGGAATTATCGCCATAATAGATTCATTCGGTCAGCGCTGTATGTGATCGGTTATTCATTTCGGGTGATTATTAAAATAATAATAACAGACCATTTTTCATAAGAGAATGCTTATAAATATATTCTTACTATTCATTGAACATATTTAGATAAGGGAAATAGTGCAGGTGTCATAATTTACTGAACAGGTGGTAAAAATATAACAAATTGTTTAATAAGAGTATTTATATTCACTTCTGGATAGTGACATTAACGTTGCTGAACATTTGTTGTTTAATTCAGAAAATAAGTCTGCGTGCGATTATGAATTTATTTCACCCAAGGAGATTCTTAGTGATATGCACTATTAATATATCTTTACATCTTCCAGAATTTGCGCACGATCATTTTTGCGGGCAATCTGCCGTTCTGTGATCCAGCAGGAAGTTTAGCCTGACCGACTCTGTGAAAATGAAACGTTGTTTTATCTTTTTATATCATGGAGTTTATTATGGCAAAAGTTGCGGTGCTGCTGGCACCCGGGTTCGAAGAGGCGGAAGCAATCGTCACGATTGATATCCTGCGCCGTTTGAACATTGACGTTGAGACCCTGGCCTGCGCTGAGTCGCGGGCGGTGGTGAGTTACCACAATATCCCGATGGTTGCCGACAGCACCCTGAGCGAGAAAATCGACAGCGACTACGATGCCGTCGTCCTACCGGGCGGCCCGCAGGGCAGCGTGAACCTGGCGGCCAATGCCGAGGTGCTGCGCTTTGTTGCGGCCCATGACGAAGCGGGCAAGTATATCTGCCCCATCTGCTCTGCCGCAGCCCGTGTGCTGGGCGGAAACGGCCTGTTGAAAGGCCGCCGCTACGTCTGTTCAGGCGATCTCTGGCAGGACGTACAGGATGGTGAGTACGTTGATGCGCCGGTGGTGGAAGATGGCAATCTGATCAGCGGTAAAGGCCTGGGCCATGCATTTGACTTTGCCCTGACGATTTCTGCCCGCCTGCTGGGTGATGAAGCCCCCGTGCGGGATCACGCCGAACACATCTACTACCCCTGGTAACTGAAGTCCGGGCGTCAAGGCGCCCGGATGACAAGGATTCCTTAGCTGGTCTTATGGACTAATCTGCTTTACCCCTTTCTATTTGTCTGACAAATCTGTGCTTTTTTATGTCATTTCCCGCTGAATGTATGTACGCAATTACTGTAATTCTGCGCTGTGATGGCGCTCTCTTATGGATGATTAATTTCCCGCTAAAACTATCTCAAGCAAATGCGCTTTAAATACGCCTGGCGCTAATGCCTTGTTTTAAGTCCGATTAAAAAATATTGAGAAGTTTTTTCCCTACATAAAAGAACGCTGAAGCTGGAGTTTACCATGCACAAATTTACTAAAGCGCTGGCGGCCATTGGTCTGGCTGCCGTTATGTCACAATCCGCTATGGCGGAAAACTTAAAGCTCGGTTTTCTGGTGAAGCAGCCGGAAGAACCCTGGTTCCAGACCGAGTGGAAATTCGCCGATAAAGCCGGGAAAGATTTAGGCTTTGAAGTGATCAAAATCGCCGTGCCTGACGGTGAAAAAACGCTGAATGCTATCGATAGCCTGGCAGCCAGCGGCGCGAAAGGGTTTGTCATCTGTACTCCGGATCCAAAACTGGGCGCGGCGATTGTCGCCAAAGCCCGCGGCTACGACATGAAAGTGATTGCCGTGGATGACCAGTTCGTCAATGCCAAAGGCGTACCGATGGATACCGTACCGCTGGTGATGATGGCGGCGACCAAAATCGGCGAACGTCAGGGACAAGAGCTGTACAAAGAGATGCAAAAACGCGGCTGGGATGTGAAAGACACCGCCGTGATGGCGATTACCGCCGATGAACTGGATACCGCGCGTCGTCGCACCAGCGGTTCGATGGAGGCTCTGAAAGCAGCGGGCTTCCCGGAAAAACAGATCTACAAAGTGCCAACCAAATCTAACGATATCCCGGGCGCCTTTGATGCGGCGAACTCAATGCTGGTTCAGCATTCCGAAGTGAAACACTGGCTGGTGGTCGGGATGAACGATAACACCGTGCTGGGCGGCGTGCGCGCCACCGAAGGGCAGGGCTTCAAAGCGGCTGACGTTATCGGTATCGGTATCAACGGCGTTGATGCGGTGAGCGAACTGTCAAAAGCGCAGGGCACCGGCTTCTACGGCTCCCTGCTGCCGAGCCCGGACGTTCACGGCTACAAATCCAGCGAAATGCTCTACAACTGGGTGACCAAAGGGGCTGAGCCCGCGAAATTTACCGAAGTGACCGACGTGGTGCTGATCACCCGCGACAACTTCAAAGCAGAGCTTGAGAAAAAAGGACTGGGCGGTAAGTAATTTACTGTGATTGTGCCCCCCGCAGACTGGGGGGCCAGACGTTCACTACTCGATCCTCGGAGACGTTATGCACCAGTCAGAACCGTATCTCTCTTTTCGCGGCATCGGCAAAACCTTCCCCGGCGTCAATGCGCTGACCGATATCAGCTTTGACTGCTATGCGGGCCAGGTCCATGCCCTGATGGGGGAGAACGGCGCCGGAAAATCCACGCTGTTGAAAATTCTCAGCGGCAATTACGCCCCCACGACCGGCACGCTTGCCTTACAGGGCAAAGAGGTTGCTTTTGCTGACACCACCGCCGCGCTGAACGCCGGTGTCGCCATCATCTATCAGGAACTGCACCTGGTTCCCGAGATGACCGTCGCGGAAAACATCTACCTCGGGCAACTCCCGCACAAAAGCGGTTTCGTTAACCGTTCGCTGCTGAACTATGAAGCCGGGCTACAGCTCAAGCACCTCGGGCTGGATATTGACCCGCAGACCCCGCTCAAGTATCTCTCCATCGGCCAGTGGCAGATGGTTGAAATCGCCAAAGCGCTGGCGCGCAATGCCAAGGTTATTGCCTTCGATGAGCCGACCAGCTCGCTGTCGGCGCGTGAGATAGAGAACCTGTTCCGTGTGATCCGCGAGCTGCGCAAAGAAGGGCGCATCATTCTGTACGTGTCGCACCGTATGGAAGAGATCTTTGCCCTCAGCGATGCGATCACTGTTTTTAAAGATGGCCGCTATGTGCGCACCTTCTCCGATATGCAGCAGGTCAACCATGACCAGCTGGTACAGGCGATGGTTGGCCGCGAGCTGGGCGACATCTACCACTGGGAATCGCGTCAGTACGGCGGCGAGCTGCTGCGTCTTGAACAGGTCAAAGCGCCGGGCGTGCGTAAACCGATCACGCTGACGGTGCGCAGCGGCGAGATTGTCGGCCTGTTCGGGCTGGTGGGGGCCGGGCGCAGTGAACTGATGAAAGGGCTGTTTGGCGGCACAAAGATCACCGACGGACAGGTGTTTATTGACGGTCAGCTGGTCGATATCCAGAAACCCGCCCACGCCATTCGTGCGGGGATGATGCTCTGTCCGGAGGACCGTAAAGCCGAGGGGATTATTCCGGTGCACTCTGTGCGGGATAACATCAACATCTCGGCGCGGCGGAAGTCTATTCGTGCCGGGTGCCTGATTAACGACGCGTGGGAGGCCAGTAACGCCGATCACCACATTCGTTCCCTGAATATCAAAACGCCTGGCGCCGAACAGCTGATTATGAACCTCTCCGGCGGCAACCAGCAAAAGGCGATTCTGGGCCGCTGGCTGTCGGAAGAGATGAAGGTGATCCTGCTGGATGAACCGACCCGCGGCATTGACGTGGGGGCCAAGCACGAAATCTATAACGTGATTTACGCACTGGCAAAACGCGGGGTGGCGGTACTGTTCGCCTCCAGCGACCTGCCGGAAGTGCTGGGCGTGGCCGACCGGATCGTGGTGATGCGGGAAGGCGAGATCGCCGGTGAATTGCTTCATGAACAGGCGAATGAAAAGCAGGC
Organism: Silvania hatchlandensis; assembly: GCF_025564065.1. Classification (GTDB taxonomy): domain Bacteria; phylum Pseudomonadota; class Gammaproteobacteria; order Enterobacterales; family Enterobacteriaceae; genus Enterobacter; species Enterobacter hatchlandensis. The sequence continues at coordinate 185,510 of NZ_JAMGZK010000046.1, forward strand.
GTTAAGCCTCGCTATGCCTAAAGTTAGCCAGGCCGTCGCCTGAGTAAGGAGAATAAGATGTCTTCTGTTACTACATCCGGATCGCCGAAATCGGCCTTCAGCCTGGGACGCATCTGGGATCAGTACGGCATGCTGGTGGTATTCGCCGTGCTGTTCCTTGGCTGCGCTCTCTTTGTGCCTAACTTCGCCACCTTCATTAATATGAAGGGGTTGGGACTGGCGATCTCCATGTCCGGGATGGTCGCCTGCGGGATGCTGTTCTGTCTGGCCTCGGGCGACTTCGACCTGTCGGTAGCCTCGGTCATCGCCTGCGCCGGGGTGACGACTGCGGTAGTCATTAATATGACCGAAAGCCTGTGGATTGGCGTGGCGGCGGGTCTGCTGCTCGGTGCCCTCAGCGGGCTGGTGAACGGTTTTGTGATTGCACGCCTGAAAATCAACGCCCTGATCACCACCCTCGCCACCATGCAGATTGTGCGCGGCCTGGCCTATATCATCTCTGACGGTAAGGCGGTGGGGATTGAAGACGAGCGCTTCTTCGCCCTCGGCTATGCCAACTGGTTCGGTCTGCCGGCACCTATCTGGCTGACGGTCGCCTGCCTGATACTCTTTGGTTTCCTGCTGAACAGAACCACCTTTGGTCGCAACACGCTGGCAATTGGCGGCAATGAAGAGGCCTCTCGCCTCGCCGGGGTTCCGGTGGTGCGGACCAAGATCATCATCTTTATGCTCTCCGGTCTGGTGTCGGCGGCGGCAGGGATAATCCTCGCCTCGCGCATGACCAGCGGTCAGCCGATGACCTCGATTGGCTATGAGCTGATTGTGATTTCTGCCTGCGTGCTGGGCGGGGTTTCACTGAAAGGCGGCATCGGAAAAATCTCATATGTGGTGGCCGGTATCCTGATCCTCGGCACCGTGGAGAACGCCATGAACCTGCTGAACATCTCCCCGTTCTCGCAGTACGTGGTTCGCGGTCTCATCCTGCTGGCGGCGGTGATCTTCGACCGTTACAAACAAAAAGCGAAGCGTACCGTTTAAGCGTGTTTCCTGCCTTTACCCACCCCAACTTTTAAGTGTAGACCCCCTTTCCGGACGCAGCGGAAGGGGGGTGTCAAATGGCGAGCAGCGTCACACTGTCTATACTTACATGGCTACTGAGATGTTAACTGTTTTCATCTCGCCAACCGTAAGGAGGATCAGGGTGGCCGATACGTTAACTTCACCGCCTTTACTGTCTGACGATTTTGCCTGGTTTTTTGACCTCGACGGAACCCTTGCCACCATCAGACCGCATCCCGATGAAGTGGCCGTTCCGGACGACGTTTTACATGCGCTGAATCAGCTGTCGCTGCTGAATCAAGGTGCACTGGCATTGATATCAGGGCGTTCAATGGCCGAGCTGGATAAGCTCGCCGAACCGTACCGTTTCCCGCTGGCCGGGGTACACGGCGCAGAGCGCCGCGACATCCATGGCCACACGCACATCGTCACGCTTCCTCAGGAACTGGTCCAGACGCTGCATGCTCAGCTGGCGACGGCGCTTTCCTGGCTGCCGGGCACTGAACTGGAAGCCAAAGGTATGGCCTTTGCGCTCCACTACCGTCAGGCCCCGCAGTATCAGCCACAGGTGCAGGCGCTGGCGGAACAAGTGGTGCGTGACAATCCGCAGCTGTCGCTCCAGCCGGGTAAGTGCGTGGTTGAAATCAAACCACGCGGGATCCACAAAGGCGAAGCCATCTCGGCTTTTATGCATGAAGCGCCTTTTGCGGGCAGAACGCCGGTCTTCTTTGGCGATGACCTGACGGATGAACACGGCTTTGAGGTGGTTAATCAGCTCAAAGGCGTATCAGTGAAAGTCGGCGCAGGTGAGACCAAAGCCAGCTGGCGGCTGGCAACGGTGCCTGATGTGTGGGAATGGATAATAAAAGCCGCTAACCATCAACAAGAAAAACAAATAGCGCAAACTAACAGGAGAACTGAATATGGGTCGCTTGATCGTAGTCTCTAACCGAATCGCTCCCCCGGATGACAAAAAAGCCAGCGCGGGTGGCCTGGCGGTGGGGGTACTGGGTGCGTTGAAAAGCACCGGCGGACTCTGGTTTGGCTGGAGCGGGGACATTGGTCAGGATGACAAACCGCTTAAAAAGGTCACGCGGGGGAACATCACCTGGGCCTCGTTTAACCTTAACGAGCAGGATTACGATGAATATTACAGCCAGTTTTCCAATGCGGTGCTGTGGCCAGCCTTTCATTATCGCCTGGACCTGGTGAAGTTTAAGCGTGAAGCCTGGGACGGCTACATGCGGGTAAACCGCCTGCTGGCCGATAAGCTGACGCCGCTGGTCAAACAGGACGACATGCTGTGGGTGCATGATTACCATTTGCTGCCGTTTGCCAGCGAGCTGCGCAAGCGTGAGATCAATAACCGCATCGGCTTCTTCCTGCATATCCCGTTCCCGACCCCCGAGATCTTTAACGCACTGCCGCCCGGTGAGGAACTGCTCGAACAGCTCTGTGACTACGACCTGCTGGGCTTCCAGACCGATAATGACCGCCTGGCCTTCCTGGACTGTGTTGCCAGCAAAACGCGGCTTATTGCTCACGATGACGGGGCGCATACTGCCTGGGGCAAGCGGTTCCATACCGAAGTCTATCCGATTGGTATCGAGCCAGATGATATTGCCGAACAGGCCTCCGGACCGCTGCCGCCCAAGCTGGCGCAGCTTAAAAATGAGCTGAAGCACGTCAAAAACATCTTCTCCGTTGAGCGACTGGATTACTCCAAAGGGCTGCCGGAGCGTTTTCAGGCCTATGAGACGCTGCTGGAAAAATTCCCTGAACACCACGGCAAAATCCGCTACACCCAAATTGCGCCAACCTCACGCGGAGAAGTGCAGGCCTATCAGGATATTCGTCATCAGCTGGAAACCGAAGCCGGACGCATCAACGGTCGCTACGGGCAGCTGGGCTGGACGCCGCTGTTCTATCTCAATCAGCACTTTGAGCGCAAAATCCTGATGAAGGTGTTCCGCTATGCCGACGTCGGGCTGGTGACGCCGCTGCGCGATGGGATGAATCTGGTGGCGAAGGAGTACGTTGCGGCGCAGGACCCGAAGGATCCCGGCGTGCTGGTGCTGTCGCAATTTGCCGGTGCCGCCAACGAGCTGACCTCAGCACTGATTGTTAATCCTTACGACAGGGACGATGTGGCGAACGCGCTGCATCGTGCGCTGAAAATGCCGCTAACGGAGCGCATATCACGCCATGCTGAGATGATGAAAGTGATCCGTGAAAATGATATCGATCGCTGGCAGGCGCGCTTTATTCAGGATCTGAATGACATCACTCCCCACAGCGTGGAGAGCAATCTGCAAAAAAAGGTCGCAACCTTCCCTAAACTGGCCTGATGATTTTTCACTCAGTGGCTCACACAGCGCTGAGTGGAATTAACAGCACGTCCACTTTGCTGCCGCTGACAATGGTTTTTGCGCTGCATGCCGCGCGAGAAAAAAAACTGTGATTATGGTTGCCGCATATCACTAAATCCACCTGCTGTTTTTGACATATATCATAAATACACTGACTTATTTCACCGGTTGCAATCACCGTTTGCGCAATCGGATATTCTGCGTGCGCAATCAGTGCATCCAGAAATTGCTGTGTCTCCTCCTGTAACACATCGCGAATATCTTCCAGCATCGGGGCGGCGAGCTGGTTATACATTTCCGGTTCTGTCCCCAGTGTCACCAGCGTGATGCGCGCCTGCGTCGGACGGGCGATGGCAACCGCTTTGCTCAGTAACTGCTCGCTTTCAGGGGAAAGGGCCACACAAACAAGAAGATGGGAGTAACTCATTGCGTCCTCCAGAAGATTGGGTAAACCGCCTTTGCATCAGCATTAGCGCGCTTCCTCTCATTGCGCAAGAGAGGAAGGTGGCATTAGTGTGACGCTTATCATAATTATTCATTAATAATTCTTATGCAACGAATAGCCCGGTTATGCACGCATCGACTGTAAACGATTACTTAACGTTAATCATACAAATTTAATTACCTGTATTACTTAGATTTTAACCTTGCATTAACCTTTAAAAAGCGGTAACGGGAGGAAATTACTTCAGCATTTTTCACGGTTAACTGGCTGTTTTAGAAAGGGTTAAATTAGGCGTTTCTATCATAGACATAGCGAGGCCGGGCGGGCGTTTGTTCGCTGTCAACCCCCGGCAAGTAACGTGCCGCTTCAGTTCATGCTTCTGCATGAATATTCGGCATCAGAGAATATATCCTGTGGTTAAACGCTCATAAAAAAGACAATTTAGAAGCGGGGCTGATGGATTTTTGGCTCAAATTCAGGCAAATTATGTGATCTGGATCACATTTATTTCAAATTTCAGGCGAGGCTGCATTGTATGTGATAAACCGGACGGGTAGAGTTGCGGCGAATTAGGAAAAATCTTAGTTAATTGTAAGAAATGATAAATGTGTAAGAGAGGACAATTATTCTTCTTTACGTGATTCATCTCTACACAACTTAATTCGACTATGTGTTTTAGCCTTTTCTTCTTTTTTTACCGGGGTTTTCCCGGCGACATCACGGGGTGCGGGATACCCGCACAAAAAATGATTGTAGGTTATTCGGGAAGGAACCGATGCATACATCCGAATTGCTAAAACACATCTATGACATCAACCTGTCATATTTACTGCTTGCACAACGTTTAATTAGCCAGGACAAAGCCTCGGCGATGTTCCGCCTGGGTATCCATGAAGAGATGGCCACTACGTTAGGAGCGTTAACGCTGCCACAAATGGTGAAACTGGCCGAAACCAATCAACTGGTTTGCCAGTTCCGGTTTGATAACCACCAGACCATCACGCAACTGACGCAAGATTCCCGCGTGGACGACCTGCAGCAGGTTCACACCGGTATTTTGCTTTCTACCCGTCTGCTCAACGACATCAGCCAGGCTGATGACGCAGCCCGTAAGAAAAGGGCGTAACGATGAGTGAGAAGAGCATTGTTCAGGAAGCGCGTGATATTCAGCTGGCGATGGAATTGATCACCTTGGGTGCGCGTTTGCAAATGCTGGAAAGCGAGACGCAGCTGAGCCGTGGTCGTCTTATCAAATTGTATAAAGAATTGCGCGGTAGCCCACCGCCAAAGGGGATGCTGCCGTTTTCCACCGACTGGTTTATGACATGGGAGCAGAACATTCACGCTTCTATGTTCTGTAACGCCTGGCAGTATCTGCTCAAGACCGGCTTATGCAGCGGCGTTGATGCCGTCATTAAAGCCTACAAACTGTACCTCGAGCAGTGCCCGCAGCCTGAAGAAGGGCCGCTGCTGGCATTGACGCGCGCATGGACGCTGGTGCGTTTTGTCGAGAGCGGACTGCTCGAACTGTCTCGCTGCAACTGCTGTAGCGGTAACTTTATTACCCATGCGCATCAGCCTGCCGGCAGCTTTGCCTGCAGTTTGTGCCAACCGCCGTCCCGCGCGGTAAAAAGACGTAAACTTTCCCGGGATCCTGCCGATAGTAATCCACAACTGCTGGATGAACAGATCGTACAAGCTGTTTAACCCGATCCCAGGGGCAAGATTCCAGCAGCGGTAAGTCATTACCGCTGCTTTTTTTATGCCCGAAGGGCGGGTAAACCCCGAACTGTGCATCCAGCTAAAGTCACTAGCGGAAGGATGATGTCGTGCTTATCTTATTAGGTTACCTGGTAGTTCTCGGTACAGTTTTCGGCGGTTATATGATGACCGGCGGGCACCTTGGGGCACTCTATCAACCCGCTGAGTTGGTCATCATCGGCGGTGCAGGGGTGGGGGCGTTTATCGTTGGCAACAACGGTAAGGCGATCAAGGCGACGTTAAAGGCGCTGCCGTTACTGTTCCGTCGTTCGAAGTACACCAAAAGCATGTACATGGATCTGCTGGCGCTGCTGTATCGCCTGATGGCCAAATCACGCCAGCAGGGGATGTTCTCCCTGGAGCGCGATATCGAGAATCCACAGGAGAGCGAGATTTTTGCCAGCTATCCGCGCATCCTCGCCGATAAGGTGATGCTGGAATTCATCGTCGACTATCTGCGCCTGATTATCAGCGGCAACATGAACACGTTTGAAATCGAAGCCCTGATGGACGAAGAGATCGAAACCCACGAAAGCGAAACCGAAGTTCCGGCCAACAGCCTGGCGATGGTAGGGGACTCCTTGCCTGCGTTCGGGATCGTCGCGGCGGTAATGGGGGTGGTTCATGCCCTGGCCTCGGCGGATCGTCCGGCAGCAGAGCTGGGCGCGCTGATTGCCCACGCGATGGTGGGAACCTTCCTCGGTATCCTGCTGGCGTACGGATTTATCTCCCCGTTGGCAACCGTGCTGCGTCAGAAAAGCGCCGAAACCAGCAAAATGATGCAGTGCGTCAAAATTACCCTGCTCTCCAATCTGAACGGATATGCCCCGCCGATCGCGGTCGAGTTTGGGCGCAAAACGCTGTACTCCAGCGAGCGTCCATCGTTTAACGAGCTCGAAGAGCACGTGCGTGCGGTGAAGAACCCAAACCAGCAGACGAGCACTGAAGACGCATGAAAAACCAGGCCCATCCTATCGTCATCGTCAAAAAGCGTAAGCACAAAGGTCATGGAGGCCATCATGGCGGCTCATGGAAAATTGCCTATGCCGACTTTATGACCGCGATGATGGCCTTCTTCCTGGTGATGTGGTTGATCTCCATCTCCAGCCCGAAGGAGCTGATTCAGATCGCTGAGTATTTCCGCACTCCGCTGGCGACGGCGGTGTCGACCGGGCCGCGTATTTCTAACAGCGACAGCCTCATCCCCGGCGGTGGCGATGATTACACGCAAAAACAAGGCGAAGTGAAGCGCGAGCCGAACATTGATGAGTTAAAAAAACGCATGGAGCAGAGCCGTCTGCAGAAACTGCGCGGCGATCTGGATCAGCTGATTGAGGCCGATCCCAAGCTGCGCGCGCTGCGTCCGCACCTGAAGATCGACCTGGTGCAGGAGGGGCTGCGTATTCAGATTATCGACAGCCAGAACCGGCCGATGTTTAAAACCGGCAGCGCCGAAGTGGAACCTTATATGCGCGATATCCTGCGCGGTATTGCGCCCGTATTGAATGGGATCCCAAACCGAATCAGTCTTTCCGGCCACACCGATGACTTCCCTTACGCCGGCGGCGAAAAAGGGTACAGCAACTGGGAGCTCTCTGCGGATCGCGCCAACGCTTCCCGCCGCGAGCTGGTGATCGGAGGACTGGATGATGGCAAAGTGCTGCGGGTCGTCGGCATGGCCGCCACGATGCGCATGTCCGATCGCGGGCCTGACGATGCCATCAACCGTCGTATTAGTCTCTTAGTGCTCAATAAACAGGCGGAGCAGGCCATCCTGCACGAAAACGCCAGCAGTCAGAATGAGTCACTGGATGATTTAAAACAGCCAGGCGCCGTGCCTTCGGCTGCCGTTCCAACATCGCCACCAGCCAATCCGAGGTGATAGCGTGAGCATGGATATTACCGATTTTTACCAGACGTTTTTTGATGAAGCCGACGAGTTGTTGGCTGATATGGAGCAACATCTGCTGGATCTGGTGCCCGAAGCGCCGGATTCAGAGCAGCTCAACGCCATTTTTCGTGCTGCCCACTCCATAAAAGGGGGCGCCGGCACGTTTGGCTTTACCATCCTGCAGGAAACCACGCACCTGATGGAAAACCTGCTGGATGAAGCCAGACGCGGTGAGATGCAGCTCAATACCGACATTATTAACCTGTTTTTGGAAACGAAAGATATTATGCAGGAACAGCTCGATGCCTATAAAAGCTCGCAAGAGCAGGATGCTGCCAGCTTTGAATATATCTGCAACGCCCTGCGTCAGTTAGCCCTTGAAGCCAAAGGTGAAGCGGCGGTACCCGCCGTCGCCCCGGCAAAACTGAGCGTGGTGGACGCTGCCCCTGTCGCGGCAACCGTTGCGGACGACCGTCTGCGGATCCTGCTGTCCGGCCTGAAAGAGAGCGAAGTTAACCTGCTTGAAGAGGAACTGAGCAATCTGGCGACCCTGAGCAACGTGGTGAAGGGCAAAGATACCCTCGCCGCCACGCTCGGCGGTGGGATCGGCAAAGACGATGTCATTGCGGTGCTGTGCTTTGTGATCGAGCCTGAGCAGATTGATTTTGAAGCGGTGATCGATGAGCCGGTGGTCGAAGCCATTGTTGAAGCCCCAGCTGCTCCGGCGGTGGTACCTGCCGCACCAGCCCTGAAGGCAGTACCGGCAGAGACTCCAGCCCCAGGCCGCGCCGAACGTGAAAAACCGGCCGCGCGCGTCAGCGAATCCACCTCCATTCGTGTGGCGGTAGAAAAAGTCGACCAGCTGATCAACCTGGTGGGCGAACTGGTGATTACCCAGTCGATGCTGGCCCAGCGTTCCAACGAGCTGGATCCGGTGAACCACGGGGAACTGATCACCAGCATGAGCCAGCTGCAGCGCAACGCCCGCGATCTGCAGGAATCGGTCATGTCGATTCGTATGATGCCGATGGAATACGTCTTCAGCCGCTTCCCACGTCTGGTGCGCGACCTGGCCAGCAAGCTTAACAAGCAGATTGAACTGACGCTGATGGGTAGCTCCACCGAGCTGGATAAGAGCCTGATTGAGCGCATCATCGATCCGTTAACGCACCTGGTGCGTAACAGCCTTGACCACGGGATCGAGCTGCCGGAAAACCGCGTGGCGGCAGGTAAATCCCCGGTCGGCAACCTGATCCTCTCCGCAGAGCATCAGGGCGGGAATATCTGCATCGAAGTGACCGACGACGGTGCGGGCCTGAACCGCGAGCGCATCCTCGCCAAGGCTCTGTCGCAGGGGATGGCAGTCAACGAAAACATGACCGACGAAGAGGTCGGGATGTTGATTTTCGCCCCGGGCTTCTCTACCGCCGAGCAGGTGACGGACGTCTCCGGGCGCGGCGTGGGCATGGATGTGGTGAAACGTAACATCCAGGAGATGGGCGGCCACGTTGAGATCAAATCGAAGCAGGGGACCGGGACGACCATTCGCATCCTGCTGCCGTTGACGCTGGCGATCCTCGACGGCATGTCGGTGAAAGTGGCGAACGAAGTCTTCATTCTGCCGCTGAATGCGGTGATGGAATCGCTGCAGCCGCGTGAAGAAGATCTCCATCCACTGGCGGGCGGCGAGCGCGTGCTGGAAGTGCGTGGCGAATACCTGCCGCTGCTGGAGCTGTGGAAAGTGTTCGACGTGGACGGGGCCAAAACCGAAGCCACGCAGGGGATTGTGGTGATCCTGCAAAGCGCAGGCCGTCGCTATGCGCTGCTGGTTGATCAGCTGATTGGTCAGCATCAGGTGGTGGTGAAAAACCTTGAGAGCAACTACCGCAAAGTGCCGGGCATTTCCGCCGCCACCATCCTCGGGGATGGCAGCGTGGCGCTGATCGTCGACGTGTCGGCGCTTCAGGGATTAAATCGTGAACAACGTATGGCGCACACAGCCGCCTGATTCAGTTAAGAAGGTAAAAACATGACCGGTATGAGTAATGTAACGAAGCTGGCCGGCGAGCCATCAGGGCAGGAATTCCTGGTTTTCACTTTAGGTGATGAAGAATACGGTATCGATATTCTGAAAGTGCAGGAAATCCGTGGCTATGATCAGGTGACCCGTATCGCCAACACGCCTGAATTTATCAAAGGTGTGACCAACCTGCGCGGTGTGATCGTGCCGATTGTTGACCTGCGCGTCAAGTTCAACCAGGGTGACGTGGAGTACAACGAGAACACCGTGGTGATCGTCCTCAATCTGGGTCAGCGCGTGGTCGGGATCGTGGTTGATGGGGTATCGGATGTGCTCTCCCTGACCACCGATCAGATCCGCCCGGCACCGGAGTTTGCCGTGACGCTGTCCACCGAATACCTGACCGGTCTGGGTGCGCTCGGCGACCGCATGCTGATTCTGGTGAACATTGAGAAGCTGCTCAACAGCGATGAGATGGCGCTGTTAGACGTAGCAGCAAATCATGTGGCATAAATAAAAGCAAAACGGCAACCTCAGGTTGTAATGCCAGTCAGTTAAGCAACTGACTGGCCCTTTTTCGGGGCTGTGGTGTACCTCCAGGGCCTCTCCTTTACCACCCTCGGGAAGGCCCTTTCCCTTCTTGTCGGCAGCCTGACCATC
>NZ_JAMGZK010000045.1 GCF_025564065.1 Silvania hatchlandensis
TGGGTCAGATGGTCAGGCTGCCGACAAGAAGGGAAAGGGCCTTCCCGAGGGTGGTAAAGGAGAGGCCCTGGAGGTACACCACAGCCCCGAAAAAGGGCCAGTCAGTTGCTTAACTGACTGGCATTACTGCATATGCAGGCTTTTTTAATTCGTTTTTACCAGACCGGCATTTCATCCTGCAGGAACGGGTTGTGTAAACGCTCGTGCCCCAGCGTCGACATCGGGCCATGCCCCGCCAGAAACGTCACATCATCACCAAGCGGCAATAATTTTTCTTTGATCGAGCGGATCAGCTGAACATGGTCGCCGCGCGGAAAATCGCTGCGCCCTACCCCGCCTTTGAAGATCACGTCGCCGGAGATCAGCAGACGCGACTGGTCATCAAAGAAAACGATATGGCCCGGCGTGTGCCCCGGACAATGCAGTACCTGTAGCGTCACATTGCCGACATTAACGCTCTCACCTTCGTTCAGCCAGCGATCGGGCGTCAGCGGGAGACACTCATCAAGACCGAACATGCGGCTTTGGGAAGGTAACCCCTGCAGCCAGAACTCATCCTCTTTTTCCGGGCCAATTACCGGCACACCATAATGTTGCGCCAGCTCTGCCGCCGCGCCCACATGATCGAGATGACCGTGGGTCAGTAAAATCTGCATTAAGGTCACGCCAGCGGCAGCGACTTCCTGTTTGATTTTGTCTGCATCGCCACCCGGATCGACCAGGGCAGCGAGTTTGGTTTGTTCACACCAGATAAGCGAACAGTTCTGGGCGAAGGCGGTGACCGGAATAATACGATAGTTCATACTGCTCCTGATTTGTTATTACCAGTGCCGCGTCGGCCCGGTATCAATATGCACAAAGTTGCTACGTGGGTAATATCCTACACCACCTGCGCGCATAGATAACGCAGCTTTGCGAACATTGGCTAACGAAACGCCTTCAATATGAAAATCCATTGCCTGCCCCTTGGTGTGGTAGCTTTTTTTGGCTACCCCACGGCTGTGGGCGCGCAATTCATTATTGGTATCCAGGGAACGATACCCGGAGACGAGCTGGACCGGTTTGCGGGTTCCCAGCAGGCCTTGCAGGCGGAACAGCTGGTCAAATAATCCTGGATCGATGGCTTTAATTTTATTCGCGCGAAAATCACGGAAAAAATGGTTCAGCCTGGCTAACTCATCCTGAATATAGCCTTTGCCATCAAAAAACTCGGCTTTAAGAGACTCACCAGTATGCAGGTTATTGAGAGTCAAAATACGTGGTCGAGGGGTCGAGAGGGTGGCAAACGCTGGCGTCGGAATAATGGCAGCGCCCAGCGCAATACCCCCTAATGCCAACAACTTGCGGCGATTAGCGTCGAATTTGTCCATTATGATCAAGTCTACAGGTCAATGTTATCGTAAGTATGCACTTCAGCGCACGATGGGCACATTACCGGGCAAAACCGCCAACGTCAAGGCACCCAAACCCAGGAAAGACGGGGCTTGCAGCCGCAATGCCCCGTTTTCTCCCACACTTACGACAACTCAATTTACAGAACTGCTTCATTTACCTGATCAATTGCTCGGCTTTTGCCAAAATTTGTGCGCCCGATCGCGCCGTCTCATCGTAATTGTAAATATCTGTACGATACTGCGTCCGACCATCCTCTCCCACAAACGCGGTGAGATAGTAAAGATTAACCGGAATATTTTGGCGGATATTCACATATCGCGTGTCGCCTTGCTTAAGCGCATCGGAAATACGTGTGTCATTCCACCCTGCATCCTGTAACAACATGTTCGCCAGTTCAGAGGCTTTATTTACGCGCACGCAGCCGGAGCTAAGGGCACGGCCATCTTTCTGGAACAGGTTGTGGTTAGGCGTATCGTGTAGATAGATAGCGTCCGAGCTTGGCATATTAAATTTGTAGCGACCCAGCGAATTATGCGCTCCCGGTGCCTGCTGGAAGCGGAACGGTAAATTGGATGGCGTAATGGTCGCCCAGTCTACGCGCCAGGGGTCAATCGCCTCTTTGCTGTTCCAGCCCCGCAGCACCGTATAGTTGTGACGTTCCAGATAGCCCGGGTCATCCCATACCTTAGGCAGGATATCTTTACGTGCCAGCGTCGGCGGTACGTTCCACGGCGGGTTGACCACCACGTTATTCAGCGCGCTGCTCATCATCGGCGTTTTACGATCCGGACGTCCGACAATCACCCGTGAGGCCAGCACTTCGCTGCCGTTCTGGTAATAGACCAGCGAAAAGGCCGGGATATTGACCATGATGCCGGTGGAAAGCGTTCCCGGCAGCAGTCGCAGACGCTGGATGTTCAACGCCAGCACCCCGGCACGCTGTGCTGGCGTCACATTCAGCCAGTCACGCGTCGACTGGCCAATGACGCCATCAGCTCCCAGCCCCTGGATGGTCTGGAATGCTTTGACGGCCTCAACCAGGCTCCGGTCATACGCTGCGGGTTTGCTGACGACAGATTTCGCTTTCTTCTCAACAGCTGGTGCCGACGGGCTGACCACCACGCTTTGCGGATCGTCGCCCGGCAGGGCAATTTTTGGGCCGCCGTCCAGCACGCCGGACCGTTTCAGGATCTCACGCAGCGCCGGAACATCACTGCTCCACTGACCCGGACGCAGAGTGGTGGTCCCTTGCATCTGCGGCCAGGGCTGGGTGTCGGCCACCAGCGTCAGCATCGACTGATGCATGGCGGCATACTGCGGATGTGCAGGCGCAAGGCTTGCCACAAAACGCGGCACCGTGCCGCTGTCCAGCGCCACCTGCCACTGGTTAATGACCGACAGCGGCGGCGTCGCCAGTTTGTACGGCTTGCTGCTGTAGAGCCAGCGGTTGCCATTGACCGGGATCCCCGCCACGAACTGCAGGTAGCCCATCATCGCATCAGAGAGGATCACGTCGCGCGCCATGCCGGTCACCGCAGGCTGGGTCAGCAGTTCGACCCAGGCGGTGAATTGGGGCTGAAAGCCTGCAATAGCGACTTCGGCAAGCTGCTGCTGGAACGCACGCACGGCATCACGATCTTCCCACATGGGCTTCATGTCGCGGGCGGCATACAGCAGCGTAAGTTGATTAAGATAAGCTGGCGTGTACCCCGCAGGCAGCGCCGCCAGCAACTCCTGACGACGTTGTTGGGCATTGACATCGGCAGGCAGCGGTTGAATACCGGCCATGATGGCGGTCGCTGGCGATTGCGCCAGCGGTTGTGACAGCGCCGTAGGCTGTGTGCCTATCGTGGCAGAACTGTCGGCCGGCACCAGCTCGGGCTCATCGGCGTGCGCACTAAACAGTGGAGCAACAATCGCGGCCAGGCATAAACTCAGCGCTGACCGTCGAAGACCATACATTTTATTTAGCAACATCCCTTGCCCCCTGTTTGCTATTTTCGCGCCCTCATCATCCGGGGCTTCTCTTCAGTATAGAAAGTAAGGCAAGCGGTAGCGTTACCTTATATAAAGAATTTTAAAGTTAACGCAGCCGGACGTACACGCACAAGACATAAAAAAGCGGCACAAAGGCCGCTTGTATTATTTTTCAGATACCTCAGGAGGCATCTGCCGTTCCAGGAAAGGATTCCGGCGGCTGTGGCGCAAAGCCGCGCAGCCCGACAACGTGAACATGCTCACTATTCTGGTACACCTTACGCACCAGCTTATAGGTCGTCCCTTTCTCAGGGCTAATGTTTTCCGGTGCCGCAATGATGAGCTGCATATCCAGACGATCGCACAGCTCAAACAGCGTAGCGATAGAGCGGGCATCAAGACGCGCCGCTTCGTCGAGGAACAGCAAACGGCATGGCGAAATGTCTTTGCCGCGCAGACGACGGGATTCATCTTCCCAGCTCTGCACCACCATCACCAGAATCGACATCCCGGTACCGATTGCTTCACCGGTCGACAGGGCGCCAGATTCCGCACGCAACCAGCCGTCGGAGCCACGGTTAACTTCCACTTCCATCTCAAGATAGTTGCGGTAGTCCAGCAGCTCTTCACCAATGGTCTGCGGCGTACGCTGCCCCATGTCGATCTGCGGGTTCAGGCGCTGATACAGCTTCGCCAGCGCTTCCGAGAAGGTCAGGCGGTTACTGTTGAACAGATCCTGATGTTGTTCGTGCTGCTCAGCCAGCACGTCCAGCAGCGTGGCGTGGGCTTCACGTACGTTGACGTTTAAGCGCACGCTGTTGACCTGGCCGAATGACACGTTTTGCAAGCCCTGGTTGAGCTGGCGGATACGGTTCTGTTCGCGCTGAATGGTCTTACGGATGATATTGGCCACGCTGCGGGAGCTGATCGCCAGCTTCTGTTCACGGGAGGTCAACTCTTCCGTCAGACGGCCCAGCTCGATCTCCATCTGCTCGATGGCTTCGACCGGATCGTCGGTGCGAATAATATCCTGACGAATACGTTCACGCAGATGCTGATACACCGCCACGAAGAACTGAATTTTGCGCTCAGGACGCTTGGGATCTTCCGACATGCGCAGAACATCGCGCAGATGTTCGTTATCCGCCACCGCCAGACGCAGCGCACCCAGCGCCTTATCCGACATCGAACGCAGTTCATCCCCGGATAGGTAGGCCAGCTCACGACGGTGCAGACGACGCTCAACGCCGTTTTCTTTCACCATTCGCATCACCGCACACCAGCCCGCTTTGGCGGTGACGACCTGCTCGCGCTTCTCGTGGTAATCACGTTCCAGCTTGCGCAGGTGGCGGGTCAGGTTATCCATCTCCGCTTCGCAGAAGGTCAGCGCTTTTTCCAGCTGATTGCGGCGCGCACGGTTGTTACTGAGCTGGGCATGCAGTTCGTCACGACGAATGCGCGCCCGCTCTTCTGCCCCGCTGTCGGCACGGACGCCGATATCCTGCAGCTCTTTATGCAGGTCGGTTAACAGCTCTTTCTTGGTGTCATACGAGCTCTTCAGCGACGCCTGCACCTGATTGTACTGACCCAGCTGCGCGGCATGGCTGCGCAGCATTTCGCGGGCGCGGGTACGTTCCAGCTCGGCCTGCTCCAGACGCTGGCGCAGCTTTTCGTTCAGATCGCTGTTGCCGCTGAGCATTTCTGCCGAATCGGAATAGCTAAAGTGCACGCGACGCTGAGCGACTTCCGTCAGGGCAAACGCCTGCTGACGTGCTTCGCGCTGCACCTGCTGCGACCAGGCGTAGTCTTCTTTTAACTGTTCATACTGCTCAGGGTCGCTTTGCAGGACCGACAGCAGCGGCTCAAGTTTCGCCAGCTGGTTGCCGTGCTGCTGAACAAAGCGCGCGGCTTCCTGCGCTTCATCCAGACGCTCCTGAATCTCATCGACGCGATCGGCGAGCGTATCATCCGCCAGCAGGTTCAGGCGCGGCAGGATACGGTTAAGCGCCGCCACGCCCTCTTTCGCCTGCTCAAACTGCACGCGGCTCTGCTGGTTGTCATTCTCGTGATTCGAGATCGCGCGTTCCAGCTCGCCGCGACGAGTGGTGAGCTTGCGGATCTCGGCTTCCGGATCGGCATCAAAGGCCACGGCCAGATGACTGCCGATAAAACGGCTGAACGCCTGGTGCAGACGCTGGGTTTTCTGCACGTCAAACGAGAGCGTGGCAAAGCGCTCAGACAGGGATTCTCGCTCGGTATGCAGGCTTTCAATGCGGCTTTCACGCGCGGCGCGGCCAAACAGCGGCAGCGTCGGGAAACGTGAATAACGCCACTGACGATCGGCGACCTTCACCACCACCGCTTTTTCCAGCTCATCGACGCTGAACACGCTGTCATCGAACGACTGCGGATCCCCTTCGATCAGGTAGAGATCTTCCGGGCAATCTTCCAGCCCGGCAAGCTGATCGGCAACCAGCGACAGATCCGGAACCACGATCGCATGACGCGACGGACCGTACAGCGCGGAGTAGTACGGCGCATCTTCAAGGCTGACGTCGTCATAAATTTCTGACAGCAGCACGCCGCCAAAGCGTTCGGCCAGGGTGTTAAGACGCGCGTCTTCCGCCCCGCCCGGCTGGCTTAAGCGTTCAATTTCTTCATCGACTGCCCGCTTGCGGGCACCCACTTCATCACGTTCAACAATGGCTTCGCGCTCGCGCTCCAGCAGTTGCTGCAGATATTCAGTGACGTCCTGGCCCGATTCAAACGCTTCACCGCACTGGTCGCTGAGCTGGCTCAGGCTGCTTTGCGCCGCCAGCCAGACTGGCGCGCGCTGCATCAGGGTCTGAATACGCGACTGCAGTTGCTCCAGCTCCTGGCGCAGCTGCATGCGTTGTTCGCTGGCGCTGGAAACGCCATCAGAGAGCGAGGCGATGCGCGCTTCAAGCTCCTGATGCAGGGCTTCCAGATCGTCGATATCGACCCGTTTGCCCTGGCGTTTACAGAACTCCGCCAACAGACGTTCCGCTTCCTGCTGTTCGCGCAGACGCTGTTCCAGCTCGTTCAGACGCATGCGCAGCGGCTGGACCTGCTCTGCCTGATGGCGCTGGTTAACGCCGTCACGCAGCAGCTCGCGCGCCACGCCCCACGCTTCAGCGCGGGCCAGCGGGCCGTTAATCGCCGCCACCAGCTGGTATGCCTGTTCAAACTGGCTATGCGCGCTTTGCGCCACGCTCATTTTCTGGTCGAGATTCAGCAGTTTTTCGGTGGCTTCCAGCTCTTTGGCCTGGAAGGTTTCCAGCCACTCGTCGGCGCTTTCCGGGGTTAAATCCGGCAGATGACACAGCGCTTTTGCACGGTTTAACGCCTGCAGAGCCTGGTTGTACTGAATGGCGCGGGTTTGCTGAACGTCCAGCGCCTGCTGGTAGTCAGCAAGCTGGCTTTTCAGCTCATCCACTTCCAGCTCTGCGGCTTCGGCGCGGGCCTCGTTCTCTTCCTGCTTGTCGGCGGCTTCGGCCACCACTTCGTTCTGCTCTTCCAGACGAATTTGCAGCTCATCGAGATCCGCTTCGTAGCGCTCAATTTTTTCCTGCTGACGCAGCGCGGTTTGCACCAGGTTCAGGTGATCGCTGGCGGCCTGATAATCGGCCTCCAGATCCCCCTCGGCACCGTTTTGCTCGCCCAGCTCACGCGCCATTTCGACGTGCTTATACTGCTCAGACGACAGCTGCTGACGAGAGGTAAACAGCTCGCGGCGATACTCCAGCGACTGATCGAGATGAATCCGTCGTTCGTTGGCGTGGCGCATGTAGTCCGCCGCCACGTAGTTGGTCGCTTCGCTGATCAGGTGTTTGAACAGATCGCGATCCGACTGGGTGACGCGGATCGCTTCCAGCGTCATGCGGTTTTCGCGCAGCGCCGCTTCCATATCCTGGAAGGCCTTACGCACCCCACTGTTCTCCGGCAACAGATAGTCGCGCAGGGAGCGGGTAATGGCGCTGGAGATCCCGCCATACAGCGAGGCCTCAATCAGGCGATAGTATTTACTGCGATCCGACGCGGAGCGCAGACGACGTGCCACAATGCCCAGATCGAACATCAGCGAGTGGTAGTCGGTAATGGAGTTGAACTGCTTAAACTGCACGCCTTCGATGGCTTCCAGCTTGTCTTTCAGTTCTTGCAGGGTCAACACGCGTGCCTGACGATCGTTCAGGGTTTCCGTTAACAGCGACGTAGGCTGCACGGAGGTTGGCAGCCCCTGAATGGCGAACGGTTTGATGTCCACTTTACGGTCGCGCCCGGCAACCTGCTGCAAGCGCACACCAACAACCACGCGCTGATGACGGGAGTTGATCACGTCCAGCACGGAATAACAGACCCCGGCTTTCAGCTTGCCGTGCAGGCCTTTGTCGCGCGAACCGCTTGTGGCACCCGCTTCGGTGGTATTACGAAAATGCAGCAGCGTCAAATCAGGGATCAGCGCCGTGACGAACGCCGCCATGGTGGTGGATTTCCCTGCCCCGTTACCGCCCGAGAGCGTAGTGACCAGCTCATCGAGATCAAAGGTGCGGGCAAAGAAACCGTTCCAGTTAATCAGCGTCAGTGAGCGAAATTTACCGCGTTCAATCATTATTCTTCCTCCCCGCTATCCGGCTGATGGTCTTCATGCTCGTCATTGAGCTGCAAATGGTTTTCTACCGGCATCGCTTCGCCATCGCGGATCATCCGCAGCTGGGCTTCACGGGCGTCATCTCCGACGCGCACATCAGCGCCGAAGCGGAAGACCGATTCCGTGATGCGGAATTTGCTGCTGTCGTGACCCATAAACCAGACCATCCCCAGACGGCGCAGGCGGTTCAGGGAAGAGCGCACTTTTTCCTGCAGCTTCTGGCGATCCACGTCTGAACCGGTGGAACGGTTGTTCACCAGCTTCAGCAGTTTGCCTTCATCCGCCAGCGACAGCAGCTCGTCGTAGAGCTCCTGCTGGGTGAAGATGCCTTCATTAGCCAGACGTTCCGGGCTGAGATAGAGGTAGCAGAGGATCTTGCCGACCATCATATCCAGTTCAGAAAGCACCGAGCGCGGGATAAGCGTGGTGGAGCGCGGACGCAGGTAGAAGAAACCTTCCGGGGCGCGGATCAGCTCCACGTTATAGCGGGCATAAAACTCTTCCAGGTATTCCTGAAAATCCATCAAAAAAGCGTGATTATCCAGCTCGTCGAGACCCACATGACGACCGGCACGCAGCTGGCTGTCCAGCGCCGGAAAGATCGGATTTGCCAGCGCCTGGGCCAGCTTAACTGGCATCACGTGTTCAATATTTGTCAATGACATGCGCCTGTACCTTGGCTCCGTAATCGTTAATCGGCTGCCATTTCGGCGGCAGGCCGGAGAAATCTGCTTGCGCGACGCCCAGGCGTACCGCCTGATCGACCACAATGCGGGCGATATCGAAATGTCGCGCGCGCGGGTATTGCGCGAGGTAGTCGCGCACCACCAGGCCGAGATCCAGCGGCGTCTGACGGGCTTTGTAGACCGCCAGCTGCTCCTCGATCATCGCGGCGAGCTGTTCCCGAATCTCGTTAAACTCTTCATATTCCAGGTCTTCCGGCAGTTCACCAGTCACCTCTTCGTCACGCAGGCTCATCTCTTCGTCACGCATATCGAGCAGACGGTCGGCACTGGCGTAGGTCAGCGCCCATGGTGCATCGAAGTAAGTCTGGACAGACTGGCGTAAACGCTGCGCAAACACGCGGTTCTTATCCATATCGATCGCGGTACGGATAAACTTGTGTACGTGGCGGTCGTAACCAATCCACAGATCGATCGCCTGCTGTCCCCAGCTAATAATGCGATCGAGTTTGCTCTGCAGGTCGAACACCAGACGGTCAACAAAGTGCAGATCGTCATGGCTGAGGGTCGCATCCTGAATACGCAGCAGGTTAGCCTGCAGCTTATCGCCCGCGGCTTCCAGCGTATCCTGCAGTTCACGCAGTGTTCCGGACGTTTCTGATAACAGCATTTCACAGCTGGAAATGGCCGCGCGCCAGTCTTTGTTCAGCAGCTGGCCGATGTCATCTTTCACCAGCTGTTGCTGCTCATCCATGATACGTTGAGTCAAATCGATGCTGTCGAAAATTTCGGCTACCGAATACTTCAGCGGCGCATAGACGTTGCGATGCCAGTGGAATTCGTCGCCGCCTTCATCTGCGGCATCGGCCGCACGCTTCAGCTCGCCTGCCACAATCGAGAGCTGCATTGAGAGGCGCAGCGTCGAGAATTCACGCTGGCGAATATAATAGTCGGTGATCCCGATACCGAGCGGCGTCAGGCGATAGATGGCATTCCCTTCCGCCAGCTCGCTGGTAAAGCGGTTCAGCAGACGTTGACGCACCATATCGTTAATCGCGTTGTTGGCACGCACATTAATGGTTTCGCTGGTTTGCTCAAACGCATCACTGACATGGCGGAACGCATCCACCAGTTCGCCCTCGCTCATTTCTCCATCCAGCCGTTCGCCGTTCAGCGTGGCAACCGCCAGCAGAAAAGAGAGTCTGTCTACCGGCAGCGAGAGGGAGAAATCGTTTTTTCGGGCCCAGGCAACCAGTTCGGGGACTGTCTGGGAAAATTCACTCATAGGTTATCCTTGCGGCTTTTGCGCGGTGACGTGTATATAACGGCCAAGGCTGATATACGGCTCCTGGCGGCAATACCGCGTTTCTATTTCTGTCAGGGCGTCCAGACAGTCGTGCTGTTTTTGCTTATCACGCAGATAATCATGAAACACCCTTATGCCGGTTTTCCCGGTAATCTGCCAGCCGATCGCTTCCAGCCAGCCATAGACTTGCTGCGGATCGCGCGGAAAGTCCGGTGAAAGCGTGCGCCGTTTCTTTTTATACATACCCTGCTGCACATAGCCAAAATTGCCCACCAACACATTACGCATCAGCAGGCCGTTAGCATTGTAGAACATCAGCGACAGCGCGCCGCCGGGGCACAGTATTGACCACAGGGTCTGCAACAGCGCCTGCGGTTCGGCCACCCACTCCAGCACCGCATGAGACAATATCAGATCAACCGGGCTTTCCAAATGTTGGGCGATGTCCTGAGCGGCGCAATGTATAAATTGCATGTTATCGCTCACACCTTTTTCAACTGCAGCCTGTTCTGCCCGGACGATCATCTCTGCCGACAGGTCGCACAGAATGACATGATGGCCGAGCTGGGCCATTTTT
The DNA here is from genome assembly GCF_025564065.1 of Silvania hatchlandensis. GTDB lineage: Bacteria > Pseudomonadota > Gammaproteobacteria > Enterobacterales > Enterobacteriaceae > Enterobacter > Enterobacter hatchlandensis. The sequence goes on from NZ_JAMGZK010000045.1 coordinate 10,608, forward strand.
ATCGCCGTCTGACCTTCACCGCCTCCGGCATCCAGGACGCGCAGTTTTTGCGTGCCGAAGCGGGCGAGCAGGATATCCAGATCCTGCCAGAGGATCGTCTGACGCAGCTGCCCCTTGGTCGTGCCATAGATGTTGCGGGAAAACTTTTCCGCGATGTCATCAAAATTGCGATCCCGCATTGGGAGAGCTCCAGCCACTTACGGCAAAACCGCTATTTTGTCACAGCCGGGCGGAGAATGAACCTCTCTGGTGTAATATCGCTGGCAATCGTCTGCTGTATGCTCAAAAAAGGAACCAGAAAGGATGCTTTTTACCCTAAAAAAATATATTGGCGGCATGATGCTGCCTCTCCCTCTCCTGCTGCTGTGTATCGCGCTGGGCCTGGGGTTGCTGTGGTTCAGCCGCTTTCAGAAAACCGGCAAAATCATCACCACCGCAGGCTGGCTGATTCTGCTGCTGCTGAGCCTGCAGCCGGTCGCCGACGGGCTGTTGCGCCCGGTGGAAGAAAAGTACCCGACCTGGCAGGGAAATCAGAAGGTGGCGTACATCGTGGTACTCGGCGGGGGCTATACCTGGGATCCCGAGTGGGCACCCAGCTCAAACCTTATTAACAACAGCCTGCCGCGCCTTAATGAAGGCATCAGGCTGTGGCTGGCCAATCCGGGATCGAAGATGATCTTTACCGGCGCGGCGGCGAAAACTAATCCGGTGAGTACCGCCGAAGCCGGGGCGCGCGTGGCCCAGTCGCTGGGGGTGCCACCTGAGGCGATCATCACTCTCGACAGCCCGAAAGACACCGAAGAGGAAGCTGCGGCGGTGAAGCAGGCCATTGGTGATGCCCCCTTCCTGCTGGTGACGTCGGCCTCGCACCTGCCGCGGGCGATGATCTTCTTTGAACAGGCGGGATTACACCCGCTGCCTGCGCCTGCCAACCAGTTGGCCATCACCGCACCGCTCAACCCCTGGGAAAAGATTATTCCGTCCCCGGTCTGGCTGATGCACAGCGATCGCGTAGGCTATGAGACGCTCGGACGCGTCTGGCAGTGGCTGAAAGGCCCCTCAGGCGAGCCAGGGGAGCAGTGATTTAGACGCCAGATCGAAGTTGGCCCGGCTAAAGCGCCCGGTGTTCACCAGTTGGGCCACTTCATCCCACAACATATACAGCCAGCGCCGCCAGAGGAATGATTCGGAAACTGGCGCGCGCTGCAGATAGTGCCAGAGTAAATCTTCTGCCAGCCCGCTCTCGCTCAGGCGAAACAGTTCATACTCACGCGGGGCCCATAACATCACCCCTGGTCCCACCATCGCCAGCAGCTGATCGCTGCGCGGATCTTTGAGCATACTGCGCAAGGTGAAGCTGCCGTGGATCAGCACGCTGTTATCGTTGAAGCCCTCAAACAGCGCGGGCAGGCACTCGCGAGTCCGAAACAGGATCCGTTTGTCCTGCATGGTCAGGCCGGTGTTGCGGTATTGATTGAGCGTTCCCCACAGCACTTCCACCCGCTGGCGGTACCAGAGTGGCCAGAGATTTTCCTGGGTGTTATCCACCGCCCCCACCAGTCCGCCGCTATCCATCCGATGCCAGGCCAGCAGCGCCTCGACTATCTGATCTTTTAGCTGTTCCCAGCGATCCGGGGTACGCGCCGGGGCTTCAACAGAGACGCCGCGCAGGCGCTCAATGAGTAACACGTCAGGGCCGGGATGCTCCTCATGCGTCATCACACCGTACACGGTCGGCATTCTTACCGTGCCGCTGCGGGCAAGCATCGAAATTTTCCACGCCAGCTGCCGGGCGACATCCGGGGTAGAAAAGCTTCGCGCCAGTAGCGGCATGGGGTTTCCCTGACTGTCGTATAACGACCAGAGCGTGGTATCTGCCTTTTCATTCACACATTCCACACGACTCAGTTTTTCGCCCAGCAGATGGCTGAGCTCGACTCGCAGCTGTTCCATTTGACATTACCCCCACTAAGACTACTGCTTCTATAATGAGCGTGTGGCGAGCGGATGTCACTCTTATGAGACGAATCTGTATGATTCAGGCAAAAAAATCCCCTCAAAGGAGGGGATGGTGGGGATTAACGAAGTTCGGCGCGCACGCGCTCAAGATCTTCTGGCGTATCGACGCCCGTACCCGGCACTTGCTGCGCCACGGCGACGTGAATTTTCTCGCCATACCACAGTACGCGAAGCTGCTCGAGCATTTCGATATTTTCCAGCGGGCTTGGCTGCCAGGTCACGTAACGGCGAATAAAGCCGGCACGGTAGCCGTAAATACCCAGATGACGCAGGATGTTATCGCCGATGCTCTCCCGGGACGCGGCAAAACGATCGCGATCCCACGGGATGGTGGCGCGGGAGAAATAGAGCGCGTAGCCTTCAGCGTCCAGCACCACCTTTACCGCATTAGGGTTGAAGGCTTCTTCCGCACTGTGAATGGGCACTGCCAGCGTCGCCATGCCGATCTGACGCTGGGCCAGGTTTTCAGCCACCTGGCGAATGATAACCGCCGGGATCATCGGCTCATCGCCCTGCACGTTAACAATCACGGTGTCATCGCTGAAGCCACATTTCTCCACCACTTCCGCCAGACGTTCGGTACCGGACTGGTGGTCAGCGCGGGTCATACACACTTCGCCGCCAGCGGCCTCGACCGCACGAGCAACCTCTTCATAATCGGTTGCCACAATCACCCGATCGGCACCTGACTCACGCGCACGTTCAAGTACGTGCACGATCATCGGCTTACCGTTGATATCCACCAGCGGTTTGCCCGGCAAGCGGGTGGACGCGTAGCGCGCGGGAATAATGACCACAAAACTCATGGTTTGCTCTCTTCTGGCGCCAGCGAGCGGGCTTCAGTTTCCAGCAGAACGGGGATCCCGTCACGCAGTGGAAAGGCCAGGCTGTCCAGTTTGCAGATCAGTTCCTGCTTATCCTGGCTGTAATAGAGTTTGCCGTTGCACACCGGGCAGGCAATGATTTCAAGTAAACGGTGATCCATAGTTCCTCCGTACAAATAATCTGTAAAGTTTACCATATTCCTTTTTCAGGCCGCGCCTATTTCCCAGCCCTGTCGGCAGGTGGAGAAAAGTGCATCAGGCAGATGCCCCAGACGGATCCGCGTTGCCCCCTGCCAGCCCGCAAAATCGCTTATCGCGGTAAAGAGCCCTTTCTCCAGCCCGGCGCTGACCTTCACGCCCTCTTCCAGATACAGGGAAATAATTTCCAGCTCGCCGGTTTTGCGATGCATTTTGGCATCCATTCGCCCCACCAGCTGGCCTTTATGCAGCAACGGCAGAACGAAATAGCCGTACTGGCGCTTCGGCGCCGGGGTGTAGCACTCCAGCCGGTAACTGAAGTTAAACAGTTGCTCCGCACGCTTGCGATCCCAGACCACCGGATCAAACGGCGAGAGCACCGCGCTGTAAGTGGCGGTGAGCTTACCTTCCTGTGCCTCTTTCAACAGCGGCAGCAGATCGGTGTGCAGCCACATCTCGCCCAGGGTTTCGACCTCTACACGAACCACCCGCTGCAGCGTCTGCCAGCGTTCAAGCAGCAATGCCAGCGCAGGCTGACGTAAGCGGTAATAATCGGCTAGCCATTGCGGGCGAAAAATGCCCAGACTGCGGGCGCTGTTTTCCAGCATCATCTCTTCTGCCGCTGCCTGGACCAGTGTATCCCGGCTGTCATCCCATTCCGGCATGACGCGGTGCGTGAGATCATAAACGCGCTGGAAATTACGCCGTTCGACAACCATCACCTTCCCGGCGGTAAATAACCCCTCAAGATGGCGTTTATGCGGTTTCCATTCCCACCAGCCGCTGGTCCCTTTTTGCGGATGGGCAAAATCAGCGGAACGGACCGGGCCATTATGCTGGATGTGGGCGATCAGCTGGTCAATCTCCACTGCGTGCTCCTGCATCCACGCCTGGCGGTATTTCCAGCCCATATTATCCGGGGAGAGCATTCTGTGGCGTACCAGGGCAAAATCGCTGCGCGGCAGGAAGCAGGCTTCATGCGCCCAGTACTCCATTAATTCCCCGCGGCGAAGGGCGTTATCCAGCCACTCGGGCTGATAGCTGCCAAGGCGGCTGAACAGCACCAGATATGGACTGCGGGCGACAATGTTGATGGTGTCAATTTGCAACAGCGACATGCGCTGGATAGTGGGAAGGATATCGACGGGCCGGGCGCGGCGACGGGGCTTCTTTAACAGCCCCTGTGCGGCAAGATGAAGATGACGTGCGGACCTGAGCGTGAGTTGCGGTAAAGCCATGCCTGTTCCTGTCAATTAGTGCGCGGGTGAAACCTCATCAACCTGCTCCACCAGCGCCATCAGCGCCTGGAGCAATCGTTCAGGCTGATCGCCCTGCAGTTGGGCATCAACCGGCAGATACCACCAGTTCTCGCGGGCAAAAGGTCTACATTTCACCGCATCTTTTTCGGTCATGATCAGCGTCTGGCCCGCTTCAGCGAATGCCGAAACCTGGTCCAGACTCAGCGCCTGATGATCGGCCAGCGCAACGGTGTTGATTAGCCGGGCACCACAGGCTTGCAGGGTGCTAAAAAAACGCGGCGGGTGGCCAATGCCGGCCATCGCCACCAGATTATTCAGCTGCGCGACGTCCCGGTGTTCGCCTGTGAGCAGATTGACGGCCTGCGATGGCCGCAACTGCATCGGGATTTCACCCGGCTGCGCGGTGCCACCGTTCACGATAACTGCATCGACGGAGCGCAGACGGGCAGCGCGTTCGCGCATTGGCCCGGCGGGAAGCCACCAGCCATTGCCGAAACGACGCACGCCATCAATCACCACAATCTCTTTATCCCGCGCCAGCGCGTAGTGCTGCAGGCCGTCATCGGTAATAACGATCTGCACCTGCGCCTGGGTCAGCAGCGCCTGCACCGCTTCGCTGCGCACCGGCGAGACCGCGACGGGCGCACCGGTGCGCTGAAATATGAGCACCGGTTCGTCACCTGCTTCTGCCGTGGTGGTCTCTGCCGTTAACAGCAGCGGATACTTCTCTGCCTTACCGCCGTACCCGCGGGAGACCACCCCCACGCGGATGCCGCGTTTTTGCAACTGCTCTACCAGCCAGATCACCACCGGCGTTTTGCCGTTACCCCCTGCGGTGAGGTTACCCACCACCACCACCGGCACCGGCGCACGCCAGGCCCGCTTAAGCCCCACTTTATAGCTCAGGCGGATCAGGCCGCTGACCAGGCCGTACAGCCAGGAGAGCGGCAACAGCAGCAGCCAGAGCGGAGATTCACCGGACCAGATGCGGGCAATCATTCGCCAAACTGCATCTTATGAAGCTGTGCATACACGCCGCGATGAGCCAGCAGATCCGCATGGCTACCCCGCTCGACGATGTAGCCATCTTCCACCACCACGATTTCGTCGGCCTTTTCGATCGTCGACAGGCGGTGCGCAATCACCAGCGAGGTGCGGTTCTTCTGCAGTTCGTCCAGCGCAGACTGGATCGCACGTTCGGATTCGGTATCCAGCGCAGAGGTAGCCTCATCAAGGATCAGGATTGGGCTGTCACGCAGCAGCGCGCGCGCAATGGCGATACGTTGACGCTGGCCGCCGGAAAGCAGTACGCCATTCTCGCCCACCACCGTGTCCAGGCCATTATCCATCTTGCTGATAAAGTCCATGGCATAGGCCATCCGCGCGGCATTTTCAATCTGCTCGCGGCTGTACTCTTCATTACGGGCGTAAGCGATATTATTGGCGACCGTATCGTTGAACAGATGGACATTCTGGGAGACCAGCGCGACCTGATTACGCAGCGACCGCAGGGTATACTCGCGCAGGTCGTGCCCATCGATCAGGATCTGGCCTTCATCGATGTCGTAAAAGCGGGTGATCAGGCTGGCGATAGTGGATTTACCCGAACCCGAACGTCCCACCAGCGCGACGGTTTTCCCTGCTGGAATGGTCAGGTTGATGTTACGCAGCGCAGGTGTGTCGCGCCCTGGGTAGGTAAAGGTCACGTTGCGGAATTCAATATCGCCGGTTGAGCGCTCAATCACGCGTTTACCGTCATCTTTTTCCTGCTCGGAATCGAGGATCGCGAACAGCGTCTGGCAGGCTGCCATTCCGCGCTGGAACTGGGCATTCACGTTGGTCAGTGATTTCAGCGGACGCATCAACGCGATCATAGAAGAGAAGACCACGGTAATGGTACCGGCGGTTAAGGTTTCCATCACGCTTGGGAAGCTGGCGGCATACAGCACAAATGCCAATGCCAGAGAGGCAATAAGCTGAATGATCGGGTCAGAAATAGAAGAGGCTGAAACCAGCTTCATGCCCTGCAGACGCATCTTGTTGCTGACCTTATCGAAGCGCTGGGTTTCGACGTCCTGGCCACCAAAAATCAGCACTTCTTTGTGCCCTTTCAGCATCTGTTCGGCGCTGGTGGTCACCTGCCCCATCGTATTCTGCATGTTCTTACTGATATTACGAAAACGCTTAGAGACCACGCGAATCGCAATCGACACAATCGGCGCCAGCACGATAAGGATCAGCGACAACTGCCAGCTGTAATAGAACATCAGAATAAACAGGCCAATGATCGAGGCGCCTTCACGCACCACGGTAATCAGCGCATTGGATGACGACGCAGCCACCTGCTCAGAATCGTAGGTAATGCGCGATAGCAAGGTCCCGGTTGACTGCTTATCGAAGAACGCAACAGGCATACCCATCATATGGCTGAACAGACGGCGACGAATGGTCATCACCACTTTGCCTGATACCCAGGAGAGGCAATAGCTGGAAACGTAGCTGGTGATGCCGCGAACGACCATCAGACCAATAACCACCAGAGGCATCCATAGCAACACTGAGCGATCCGTTTTACCAAAACCGTCGTCCAGTAACGGTTTGAGGAGCGATAACATAAAGGTATCGCTGGCTGCGTTAAGGACTAACGCTACGCCTGCCACGATAAGCCCCGTTCTGAAAGGAGCAATCACCGGCCAGAGTCGGCGGAAGGTCTGCCACGTGGAAAGATCTTTGTCGTTATGCATTCAAAAAACCAGCATTTGTTGAAATAGCCGCATATTCTACCCGTTATCTCCGGGCGCGCCAAACCACTGATGATACCAACGAGGTAAAATTTGCTCCCGTAAGCGCCGGATTTGCCAGCCTTGTTGTGAAAACGTCACCGTTATTTGTCCATATCGGGGGGTTGTGAGCCACAGATACCCCTCATTTTTGTAACGTCGGGCCACTTTGACAGAAGGCAGCCGCCAGGCGTTATAGCGGGAGGCCGACACCAGCGCAATCTGCCCGCCCGCGCGCTGCACCAGCGGCAGTGACGACGAGGTATTGCTGCCATGGTGCGGCACCTGGATAAGTGTAGACGCAAGATATTGCCAGTGACGGCTGAGCAGCGCTTTTTCGCCCTGCGCTTCAATGTCGCCAGTTAACAACAGGCTATGAACGCCATCCTCAATTTTGACGACGCAGGAGCCGTTGTTGCCGCGCTGCGCTGAGGCAGAGAGGGGCCAGTGGGCGGTGAACGTCAGTCCCTGCCACTGCCAGCGCTGCCCGCGAAAGCATGCCCCATGACCAGGCCAGCCCAGCGGACTTCGTATCCACATTTCCGGCCACGCATTGCGTAATGACTCCAGCCCACCGATATGGTCCAGATGCTCGTGGCTTACAATCACGCCTTCGGGGTGTAAGTGATGCCAGCGCAGCCAGGGGATAATCAGCTGCTGAGCGCTATCGCCACCTGGCCATGCCGGGCCGGTATCATACAGAATCACCCTACCCCGACGCTCGATAACCATCGCCAGCCCCTGACCGACATCCAGCATATGCACGGACCACCCGTCTGTTGTGCTGTTCCGCCATAACGGAAAGGTGAGCAGTATCAGAGCCGAAAGACAGACTATCGGGTAGACCCGAAACCCGCGCATTCGCCAGGCAATGATCGCGCCCCAGGGCAATAAGGTCAGCCACAGCCAGCGTTTATCGACCGTTATCCAGCCGTCTGGCAGCGTGGTTAAAAAACCAAACAGCAGCGACAAAGATCGATCCGCCAGCAGCCAGACTGCGTTTTCCGCACCAGGGAATGGCCAAAGATGCAGCCACATCCCCAGCAGAATGAGCGGCACTGAGATAAAGGTCACCAGCGGGACTGCAATCAGGTTTGCCACCAGCGATGAGAGACTAAACCCATGAAAGACCACCACCTGCACCGGCAGCAACAGCAGCAACATCCCGAGCTGCAGATGCAGCAGATTCACGCCTGCGCGCAGGGGCCATGGCAACGACCAACGTGGGTTTGGTATCCACTGATACCAGAAAATCAGCGCCGCCACCGCAAAAGCTGAAAGCAAAAGGCTGTATGAGAGCACCGCCAGCGGTTCGACCAGTAAAATCGCCGCCACGCAAACCAGCCAGACCTGCCACGATGACCAGCGGCGACCGCTCAGCCGCAGGGCAAGATACACCGCCAAAGAGACCACCGTGCGCAGCGCCGGGGGCTGCATGCCAGTTAGCCAGGCGTAAAAGGCGGCAAAGCAAAAGCCTGCCACCAGCGGCGCGCGCCAGCACACCCAACGACCGGGGATAAAAAACTGGATGCCGCGCGCCAGCAGCCAGATGACCGAGGCGGCCAGCGCGATATGCAAGCCGGAGATTGCCATCAGGTGGGCGGTACCTGTTTCGCGCATCAGATTTTTAATCTCCGGCGTCACCGCCAGACGTTCCCCCATACCCAGCCCAAGCAGGACCGGCCCCCAGGCGTAAGGGGATAGCGTTGTCGTTAGCGACGTCAGATAACGTGCGCGCAGGCTGCAGCGACTCTCCTTCACCTCGGCATGGGTAAAGCGTCCGGTCAACGGCTGATGTTGCGCCAGGGCATAGCGCTGAGAATCGAATCCCCCTTCGTTGAGCTGCCCGTGAACGGCGCGTAACGATAAGGTCATATTCCAGCGTTGCCCGGCACAACCGGTCTGCGGCAGAGCATTGCCATACAGGGTGATGCCCACCGCGGGTAGCATCCGTCTGCCGTTGAGCCGAACGATGCGCCCCTGATGTACCGTGGCACCATCGCTGGCGATGATTTCCACCTCTGCCTTCTGCGGCCCGGTTGTCAGATGCTGCATCGGCCAGACGGCACTCAGCGCCGCCAGTCCTCCCCACGCAAAAAAGAGCAGCCAGAATCCGGCATAGTGGGCGGCTTTAACGCGCGTTAAGGCCAGCGCCACACCGACCACCAGTGTGGCGTGGATGACGGGCAGTTCGGGCAGTTCGGGCAGCACGGGCAACCACAGCAGCGGCGAAATGGCCAGGATCAGACATGCCGCTAAGGCAGACAAACTCATTCACACCTCCCTGTTTCGGGCCAGTGTGCGGCTTCGGGGTCGGTGTGTCAGGCTGGAAAATGAAAGGTTACGAGGAAGGCTGGCGGGTGATTATTGGTTTGCAGCAACTCTCGGCAGGAATTGCGGGGCAACGTCAGGATGTTGAAAATACCCACAAAAAAAGCACCCGCAGGTGCTTTCTTTTGACAACTCAGTTTTACCCGTAGGGAAAACTCAGTCTTCGTAAATATTGGCGCGATCGCGCAGTTCTTTACCCGGCTTAAAGTGTGGAACGTATTTACCTTCCAGCTCGACTTTATCGCCAGTCTTCGGGTTACGCCCGGTTCGTGGAGCACGATAGTGCAGAGAAAAACTACCGAAACCGCGGATTTCAATGCGCTCGCCCTGGGCAAGAGTGGTGGCCATATGCTCCAACATCTCTTTGACCGCATCTTCCACTGCTTTAGCAGGGATATGCGATTGCTGACTGGCAAGTCTTTCAATCAATTCTGACTTGGTCATGATTCCTCCGGTTCCTTCAACAAATGAGCTAAACAGCTTAAACAAGGGCGGCCGTAGCCGCCCTTTGTTATTGATTACAGGACGAATCCTGCAATCTGTCAAGTCACTCAGAGAGTAACTTACTCGCCTTTAGCAGCTTTGAAAGCTTCAGCCATTGCGTTGTTGGAGAAACCTACATCTTCCTGTTTGTTAACAGTTGCGATTGCATCTTTCTCATCAGCTTCGTCTTTAGCACGAACAGACAGGCTGATTGCACGGTTCTTACGATCAACGCCGGTGAATTTAGCTTCAACGTCGTCGCCTACGCTCAGAACCAGAGTTGCATCTTCAACGCGGTCACGTGAAGCTTCAGAAGCGCGCAGGTAACCTTCAACGCCGTCAGCCAGTTCTACGGTTGCGCCTTTAGCGTCAACTGCAGTGACTTTACCGTTTACGATTGCGCCTTTCTTGTTCACTGCAACCCAGTTGTTGAACGGATCTTCTGCGAGCTGTTTAACGCCCAGAGAGATACGCTCACGCTCTGCGTCAACCTGCAGAACAACTGCTGCGATTTCGTCGCCTTTTTTGTATTCACGTACTGCTTCTTCGCCTGCAACGTTCCAGGAGATGTCAGACAGGTGAACCAGGCCGTCGATGCCGCCGTCCAGGCCGATGAAGATACCGAAGTCAGTGATAGACTTGATTTTACCTTCAACACGGTCGCCCTTGTTGTGGGTTTCCGCGAACTGCTGCCATGGGTTGTTTTTGCACTGCTTCAGACCCAGGGAGATACGACGACGTTCTTCGTCGATATCCAGAACCATAACTTCCACTACGTCACCAACGTTAACAACTTTGGATGGGTGGATGTTTTTGTTGGTCCAGTCCATTTCGGAAACGTGTACCAGGCCTTCAACGCCTTCTTCGATTTCAACGAAGCAGCCGTAGTCGGTCAGGTTGGTCACGCGGCCAGTCAGTTTGGTACCTTCTGGGTAACGCTTAGCGATAGCGACCCATGGATCTTCGCCCAGCTGTTTCAGGCCCAGGGACACACGGGTACGCTCGCGGTCGAACTTCAGCACTTTAACAGTGATTTCGTCGCCAACGTTCACGATTTCGCTTGGGTGCTTAACGCGTTTCCACGCCATGTCGGTGATGTGCAGCAGGCCATCAACGCCACCCAGGTCAACGAATGCGCCGTAGTCAGTGAGGTTCTTAACGATACCTTTGACTTCCATGCCTTCCTGCAGGTTTTCCAGCAGCTGATCGCGTTCTGCACTGTTTTCGGATTCGATAACAGCACGACGAGAAACAACAACGTTGTTACGCTTCTGGTCAAGCTTGATGACTTTGAACTCAAGCTCTTTGCCTTCGAGGTGCAGGGTGTCACGGACTGGACGAACGTCTACCAGTGAACCTGGCAGGAACGCGCGAATACCATTCAGCTCAACAGTGAAGCCACCTTTAACTTTGCCGTTGATAACACCGACTACAGTTTCAGCTTCTTCGTAAGCTTTTTCCAGCGTGATCCAAGCTTCGTGACGTTTAGCTTTTTCACGGGACAGCAGGGTTTCACCGAAGCCGTCTTCTACTGCATCCAGAGCAACGTCAACTTCGTCACCAACCTGGATTTCCAGCTCGCCCTGGGCGTTTTTGAACTGCTCTGCCGGAATGGCAGACTCAGATTTCAGACCGGCGTCAACCAGTACGATATCTTTGTCGATAGCAACAACAACACCACGAACGATGGAACCCGGACGGGTTTCGATTGTTTTTAAGGATTCTTCAAATAGTTGAGCAAAAGATTCAGTCATGTTTAATCTTCAGGTTAATATAACGTCCACGCAGCTCCATGCCGGATGGGGTTGTTTCACATACCCGCCGACAATCCATTGCAGCGGGGTACTTCAAATCTGTCGCGGTTACGCGATTGCCAGTTTTTGGCGCGCGTATTGTAGCGCTTTTTCAATCACTTGCTCAATAGTTAAACTGGTAGAATCCAGAACTAATGCATCATCTGCAGGAACAAGCGGTGCAACGGCGCGATTACGGTCGCGATCGTCACGCTCTTTTATCTCGGACAAAAGACGTTCAAAGTTAACATCAAAGCCCTTTTCCTGCAACTGTAGCATGCGGCGTTGCGCACGCTCTTCCGAAGAGGCGTCAAGGAAGATTTTGACCGGCGCATCAGGAAAAACAACTGTCCCCATATCACGGCCGTCGGCGATCAGGCCTGGCGCATCGCGGAACGCACGCTGGCGGCGTAACAGCGCCTCGCGAACGCGCGGGAATGCGGCGACCTGCGAGGCCGCACTGGCCACGTCCTGGGTACGGATTTCACCGCTCACGTCTTCGCCTTCGAGGATCACTTCCAGATTGCCATTGGTGGAGACAAAGCGCACATCCAGATGGGCGGCCAGCGGCACCAGGGCCTCTTCCGACGCCACATCCACATGATGGTGCAACGCGGCCAGCGCCAGCACGCGATAGATTGCGCCTGAATCTAAAAGATGCCATTGCAATGCTTCCGCCATCGCTTTGCACAGCGTGCCTTTACCTGCACCACTCGGCCCGTCAATGGTAATTACCGGGGCAATTGCCGTCATCTTTTTCTCCTTAATATAGGCATACCGATGTATGAACGCCGCGCATTATACGCGCCTGGCCGCACAACTGTTACCTTTGCGTGCAAATTGCAGAATGATTGAAGCTGAGTGTAGAAGAAATGGCCGATGACAACGTCAGGAAGCGTAAGGAAATGCCGCATCGGGCGATGCGGCACAGGTTCATCAGGCAAGCGTACTGATGCGCGCCAGCTGTTCGAAATAGTCCGGGAAGGTTTTCGCGGTACATTTCGGATCGAGGATAGTGACCGGGGTATCCGACAACGCCACCAGCGAGAAGCACATCGCCATACGGTGATCGTTGTAGGTGCCGATTTCAGCAACCTGCAGTTGGGCAGGTGGCGTCACGCGAATGTAATCCTCGCCCTCTTCAACTTCTGCACCCACTTTTCGCAGCTCCGTCGCCATCGCGAACAGGCGGTCGGTCTCCTTCACACGCCAGTTATAGATGTTGCGCAGGGTGGTGGTGCCTTTGGCAAACAGCGCCGCCGTGGCAATGGTCATTGCCGCATCCGGGATATGGTTCATGTCCATATCGATGGCATTCAGCTCACCGTGAGTACAGGAGATGAAGTCATCGCCCCAGGTGACAACCGCGCCCATCTTTTCCAGCACGTCGGCAAAACGAATATCGCCCTGCACGCTGTTGCGACCGATACCGGTCACTTTAACGGTGCCACCTTTAATAGCACCCGCCGCGAGGAAATAGGACGCCGATGAGGCATCGCCTTCTACCAGATAGTTGCCCGGCGTCTGATACTGCTGCGCACCGCGCACCACAAAACGCTGGTAATTCTGGTTTTCAACGTCGACGCCGAAGGTTTTCATCAGGTGCAGGGTGATATCGATATAAGGTTTTGATACCAGTTCACCTTTGATAATAATGACCGTATCCTGCGGAGCCAACGGCGCTGTCATTAACAGCGCGGTCAGGAACTGGCTGGAGACGCTACCGTCCACCGCCACGTCGCCACCGGTAAAGCCCCCACGCAGGCGCAGCGGCGGATAGTTTTCTTGTTCCAGATAATCGACCTGTGCGCCGCCCTGACGCAGAGCATCCACCAGATGGCCGATTGGACGCTCTTTCATGCGTGGCTCGCCGGTCAGGACGATATTATTGCTGCCCAGACACAGTGCCGCCGCCAGCGGGCGCATCGCCGTACCGGCATTACCGAGGAACAGCTCCAGCGCATCGGCTGACTGCAGCGCACCGGCATTGCCGGTCACTTCACAACGGGTCCGGTCGGCAGACAGCGTAAACTGAACGCCCAACGCTTTCAGCGCATTGAGCATATGGCGAACGTCATCGCTGTCCAGCAGATTGGTCAGGACAGTGGTGCCGTTTGCCAGCGCTGCCAGCAGCAAGGCGCGGTTCGAGACACTTTTTGAACCAGGCAGATTAATGGTGCCATCTACCCGCGCAATAGGTTGTAACGTCAGGGATTCCATGAAGCTTAACTCTCAACTCAACATAATAAAAAACCCCGCAGCCAGGCTACGGGGGTGAATACTGGCGGGATTAACCGTGGCGACGTTCGAAGTCAGTCATGAAGGCGGTCAGGGCCTGAACGCCTTCGAGCGGCATCGCGTTATAAATAGAGGCACGCATGCCGCCCACAACGCGGTGGCCTTTCAGCGCATGCAGGCCAGCAGCAAACGACTCTTCAAGGAACAGCTTATCCAGATTGCTGTCTGCCAGCTGGAACGGCACGTTCATGCGCGAACGGTTAGCCTGAGCCACGTCGTTGCGATAGAAGTCGCTGGCGTCGATCACGCCGTACAGCAGTTCCGCTTTCTGCTGATTGATCTTGTCCATCTGCGCCACACCACCATTGTTACGCAGCCATTTAAAGACCAGACCTGAGAGATACCAGGCAAACGTCGGTGGGGTATTGAACATTGAATCGTTATCGTTCAGGACGCTGTAATCCAGAATCGACGGGCACGCCTTATGCGCTTTACCCAGCAGGTCTTCGCGCACAATCACCAGCGTCAGGCCAGCGGGGCCGATATTTTTCTGCGCACCGGCGTAAATCACGCCGAAGCGGCTGACATCGAGCGGGCCGGAGAGGATCGTCGAGGAGAAGTCGGCGGCTACCACCACGTCGTCGCCAAAGTCTGGTGTTTCGTGGATCGCAATACCGTCGATGGTTTCATTCGGGCAGTAGTGCAGATACGCCGCATCGCGGGACAGCTGCCACTCGCTCATTGGCTTCACGGCACGTAAACCATCAACCGTGGTTTTGGCGTCAATGACATTTGCGGTGCAGTATTTATGGGCTTCTTTCACTGCGCTTGCGGCCCAGTAACCGGCATCCACATAGTCTGCGGTGGTTTTATCGCCCAGCAGGTTCAGCGGGAGTCCTGCGAACTGGCCGCGACCGCCGCCGTGGCAGAACAAAACTTTGTAGTTTGAGGGGATATTCAGCAGGAAACGAAAATCCTTTTCTGCCTCTTCCGCCACCTGAATAAACTCTTTACCACGGTGGCTGACTTCCATCACCGACGTGCCCAGACCGTTCCAGTCACACAGCTCTTGTTGAGCTTGTTTGAGCACTTCCGCCGGTAACATTGCCGGACCTGAACTAAAATTAAAGACCTGAGTCATTTCCCCTCACCACGCTAAAAGCCATAAGTTATAACTGTGGATATCGGTTTTATCATTCAGTCACACGCGCCGCAATGACTAAAACTGACGAGCGGTAAAATGTGCGCTGCTTCACACAACACATTCCACCGTGCATCGGTAACAAAACCGACATAATGGCTATCAGGTAATGCGTTTCGCCCGGCTGGCCTTCGTCCATTCCGGATGTTTGCAGCGCGGACATAAACGTTGTTCCCCGGCGGACAGGGTCAGAATGTGGCTACAGCGGATGCAGACATACTCCCCCTCATCCGGCACACGTATAAAGCGTTCAATACATTTGTCCGGCAAAATGCACAGCCCCGGCTTCACATCGTCGTCATGATAGTAATAGACGCTGATTTGCCCGTTAGTCTCCAGAATCGCCAGCCGCACCTGCCCCAGCTGTTCGACGCTGCTGATGCGAAGTTCCATAAAGAACTCGAACTCCGTCATATTGGCCCTGTTCAGCTCCTCCCAGGCAAGTTGCCCCTCTTTCACAATGACCACGGGTTTGCCTTCAAACAGATCTTCCAGCTTTTCGCTTTTCGACATCAGCCACATCACCAGCCGATACAGCAGACCGAGGGTGACGAACACAATCAGTACCGGGAGCATCGGCACGTCATCGTAAAAGGCGACGTCCCCGGCCGCCGAGCCCAGCGTCAGAATAATCAGCACCTCAAACAGCGACATCTGCCGAACGCCGCGACGGCCGGTGATTTTAAGGAACAGAAAGACTAAAACGAAGGTATACAGGCTGCGCAGCGCCACTTCCCATAAAAAGTCCGGTGGAACCTTGTCAAACGCCATTCGTTGCAAATCGAACGTTTTCATTTTTTTATGCCTTAACAGTAGGTTACTGTCAGTAAGCATAGTTCAGCCTTTTATTTTCGTTGAAACCGTCGGGAGGATAGCGCCTGTCATGCAAAACCCGTATCATTGCGCGCTTTCCGTACGATATAAGTGAATGCCATGACTCAAACGTTTATCCCCGGCAAAGACGCCGCCCTGGAAGATTCCATCGCTCGTTTCCAGCAAAAACTGACCGACCTGGGCTTTAACATCGAAGAAGCCTCCTGGCTCAACCCGGTCCCTCACGTCTGGTCGGTGCATATCCGCGATAAAGAGTGCGCGCTGTGCTTTACCAACGGTAAAGGCGCCACCAAAAAAGCGGCGCTGGCCTCTGCGCTGGGTGAGTATTTTGAACGTCTGTCCACCAACTATTTCTTTGCTGATTTCTGGCTGGGCGACACCGTGGCAAATGGCCCGTTTGTTCACTATCCGAATGAAAAATGGTTCCCGCTGACCGAAGATGACGAGCTGCCGGAAGGTATTCTCGACGATCGTCTGCGTGCATTTTACGATCTGGACAACCAGCTGACCGCCGGCATGCTGGTGGATCTGCAGTCAGGAAACGACGATCGGGGTATTTGCGCCCTGCCGTTTACCCGTCAGTCCGATGAGCAGACGGTGTATATCCCGATGAACATCATCGGTAACCTGTATGTCTCTAACGGCATGTCCGCAGGTAACACCCGCAACGAAGCGCGTGTTCAGGGCCTGTCTGAAGTCTTCGAACGCCACATCAAAAACCGCATTATCGCGGAATCCATCAGCCTGCCGGAAATCCCAGCCGACGTGCTGGCGCGTTACCCGGGCGTGGTGGAGTCCATTGCGAAGCTCGAAGCAGAAGGCTTCCCAATCTTTGCTTACGACGGCTCGTTGGGCGGCAACTATCCGGTTATCTGCGTCGTCCTGTTCAACCCGGCTAACGGCACCTGCTTCGCCTCGTTTGGCGCGCACCCGGACTTTGGCGTGGCGCTGGAACGTACCGTTACCGAGCTGCTGCAGGGCCGCAGCCTGAAAGATCTCGACGTCTTTACCCCGCCGACCTTCGATGACGAAGAAGTGGGTGAGCATGCCAACCTGGAAACTCACTTCATCGACTCCAGCGGTTCCATCTCCTGGGATATGTTCAAGCAGGACGCGGATTATCCGTTTGTTGACTGGAGCTTCGCGGGCACTACAGAAGAAGAGTTCGCGACGCTGATGGCAATTTTCGCGGCAGAAGATCAGGAAGTGTACATCGCCGATTACGAACATCTGAGCGTGTACGCGTGCCGTATTCTGGTGCCGGGCATGTCCGACATCTATCCGGTTGAAGATCTGTGGCTGGCCAACAACAGCATGGGCAGCCATCTGCGCGAAACGCTGCTGGCCCTGCCGGCGAGCAGCTGGGAGAAAGAGGACTACCTGAACCTGATCACCCAGTTGGACGATGAAGGCCACGACGACTTTACCCGCGTGCGCGAGCTGCTGGGGCTGGCAACGGGCAAAGATAACGGCTGGTACACCCTGCGCATTGGCGAGCTGAAGGCGATGCTGGCGCTGGCGGGTGGCGATCTGGAACAGGCGCTGATCTGGACCGAGTGGACCATCGAATTTAACGCCTCTATCTTCAGTGCAGAACGCGCTAACTACTACCGCTGCCTGCAGACGCTGCTGTTACTGGCGCAGGAAGAAGATCGTCAGCCGCTGCAGTATCTCAACGCGTTTGTGCGTATGTACGGTGCAGAAGCGGTAGACACCGCCAGCGCGGCCCTGAGCGGCGAAGCGCCTTTCCACGGCCTGCAGGCTGTGGATAGCGATCTTAAGGCCTTCCCTGCTCATCAGTCACTGCTGAAAGCCTATGAGAAATTGCAGAAAGCGAAAAGCGCTTACTGGGCAAAATAGCGGCGATTAGCATTACAAACTGTAGGCTTATACAATCACCTACGTTATATTACGGGGCAATTTAATTGCCCCGTTTTTTTATTTCTTGGGCAATAAAACTCAAATGTATTAATAAAGTTAAACAAGCGTAACTATAATAATCGCGACCTGAGGCTTATTGTTACTTTTTATGTTAAATACTCCATTATAATTAACTGCCATGGAGGGAGTCGGGAGAAAAAAATCAAATCATTTTGTAACTTTTAAAATTTATTTTTATACGGATAATCAAATACTTACCCTGCTCCTGCTGGAAAACCACGCACTTTGCGGGCCTATAAGCCAGGCGAGATATGATCTACATCAATTTCTCTTCTATAATGCTTTGTTAGTATCTCGTCGCCGACTTAATAAAGAGAGAGTTAGTGTGAAAGCTGACAACCCTTTTGATCTTTTACTCCCAGCTGCAATGGCCAAAGTGGCCGAAGAAGCGGGTGTCTATAAAGCTACGAAACAACCGCTGACGACGTTCTTCCTGGCGATCACCGCCGGTGTGTTCATCTCCATTGCGTTTGTGTTCTACATCACCGCCACCACCGGGACTGCCGGGATGCCCTTCGGCATCGCTAAGCTGATTGGCGGCATCTGTTTCTCGCTGGGTTTGATTTTGTGCGTCATTTGCGGCGCCGATCTCTTTACCTCGACGGTGCTTATCGTGGTGGCGAAAGCCAGCGGTAGGATTACCTGGGGCCAACTGGCAAAAAACTGGCTCAACGTTTACGTTGGAAACCTGATTGGCTGCCTGCTGTTTGTTCTGCTGATGTGGTTGTCGGGTGAATACATGACCGCCAACGGCGCCTGGGGACTGAACGTCCTGCAAACCGCTGACCATAAAGTACACCATACCTTTATCGAAGCCGTCGCGCTGGGTATCCTCGCAAACCTGATGGTCTGCCTGGCCGTCTGGATGAGCTACTCCGGACGCAGCCTGATGGACAAAGCCATGATTATGGTTCTGCCTGTCGCCATGTTCGTTGCCAGCGGCTTTGAGCACAGTATTGCTAACATGTTTATGATTCCTTTCGGTATCGTAATTCGCGACTTCGCTAGCCCGGAGTTCTGGACCGCAGTTGGTTCCAGCCCGGAAAATTTCTCTCACTTAACCGTTATGAACTTCATCACTGATAATCTGATCCCTGTCACAATCGGGAACATTATCGGCGGGGGTCTGCTGGTTGGGTTGACATACTGGGTCATTTACCTGCGTGGCGATAACCATCATTAATGGTTATCTCAGGCAGTAAATAAAAAATCCACTTAAGAAGGTAGGTATCACATGTCCGAGCTTAATGAAAAGTTAGCCACAGCCTGGGAAGGTTTTGCCAAAGGTGATTGGCAGAACGAAGTCAACGTCCGTGACTTCATCCAGAAAAACTACACTCCATATGAAGGTGACGAATCCTTCCTGGCCGGTGCAACCGACGCAACCACCACTCTGTGGGACAGCGTTATGGAAGGCGTTAAACAGGAAAACCGCACTCACGCGCCTGTTGATTTCGACACCTCCATTGCCTCTACCATCACTTCTCACGACGCGGGTTATATCCAGAAGTCTCTCGAGAAGATCGTTGGTCTGCAGACTGAAGCGCCACTGAAACGCGCCATTATTCCGTTCGGTGGCATCAAAATGGTTGAAGGTTCGTGCAAAGCGTACGATCGCGAACTGGACCCAATGCTGAAAAAAATCTTCAGCGAATACCGCAAAACGCACAACCAGGGCGTGTTTGATGTTTACACCAAAGACATCCTGAACTGCCGTAAATCTGGCGTGCTGACCGGTCTGCCGGATGCGTATGGCCGTGGCCGTATCATCGGTGACTACCGTCGCGTTGCGCTGTACGGTATCGACTTCCTGATGAAAGACAAATACGCACAGTTCCTGTCTCTGCAGTCTGACATGGAAAATGGCGTAAACCTGGAAGCGACCATCCGTCTGCGCGAAGAGATCTCCGAGCAGTACCGTGCCCTGGGTCAGATCAAAGAAATGGCGGCTAAATACGGCTGTGATATCTCTGCTCCAGCGACTAACGCACAGGAAGCTATTCAGTGGACCTACTTCGGCTACCTGGCCGCTGTGAAGTCTCAGAATGGCGCAGCAATGTCCTTCGGTCGCGTATCCACCTTCCTGGATGCATACATCGAACGTGACCTGAAAGCTGGCAAAATCACCGAAACCGACGCACAGGAAATGATTGACCACCTGGTCATGAAACTGCGTATGGTTCGCTTCCTGCGTACCCCAGAATACGATGAGCTGTTCTCTGGTGACCCAATCTGGGCAACAGAATCTATCGCCGGTATGGGTGTAGATGGCCGTACTCTGGTGACCAAAAGCAGCTTCCGTTTCCTGAACACCCTGTACACCATGGGGCCGTCTCCGGAGCCGAACATCACCATTCTGTGGTCTGAAAAACTGCCACTGAACTTCAAAAAATATGCCGCTAAAGTGTCCATCGATACCTCTTCTCTGCAGTACGAGAATGATGATCTGATGCGTCCTGACTTCAACAACGATGATTACGCTATCGCTTGCTGCGTAAGCCCAATGATTGTTGGTAAGCAAATGCAGTTCTTCGGTGCTCGCGCTAACCTCGCGAAAACCATGCTGTACGCAATCAACGGCGGCGTTGATGAAAAACTGAAAATCCAGGTTGGTCCTAAATCTGAACCAATCAAAGCTGACGTTCTGGACTTCAACGAAGTAATGGATCGTCTGGATCACTTCATGGACTGGCTGGCTAAACAGTACGTCACCGCACTGAACGTCATCCACTACATGCACGACAAGTACAGCTACGAAGCTTCTCTGATGGCTCTGCACGACCGTGACGTGGTTCGCACCATGGCATGTGGTATCGCAGGTCTGTCCGTTGCCGCTGACTCCCTGTCTGCTATCAAATATGCGAAAGTTAAACCGATTCGTGACGAAGACGGTCTGGCTATCGACTTCGAAATCGAAGGCGAATACCCGCAGTTTGGTAACAACGACTCTCGCGTTGATGACATGGCAGTTGACCTGGTTGAACGTTTCATGAAGAAAATTCAGAAACTGACCACCTACCGTGACGCTATCCCGACTCAGTCTGTTCTGACCATCACCTCTAACGTTGTGTATGGTAAGAAAACCGGTAACACCCCAGACGGTCGTCGTGCTGGCGCGCCATTCGGACCAGGTGCTAACCCAATGCACGGCCGTGACCAGAAAGGTGCTGTTGCCTCTCTGACCTCCGTTGCTAAACTGCCGTTTGCCTACGCCAAAGATGGTATCTCTTATACCTTCTCTATCGTGCCAAACGCGCTGGGTAAAGACGACGAAGTGCGTAAAACCAACCTCGCGGGTCTGATGGACGGTTACTTCCATCACGAGGCGTCCATCGAAGGTGGTCAGCACCTGAACGTGAACGTCATGAACCGTGAAATGCTGCTCGACGCGATGGAACATCCGGAAAAATATCCGCAGCTGACCATCCGTGTATCTGGCTACGCAGTACGCTTCAACTCGCTGACGAAAGAACAGCAGAAAGACGTTATTACCCGTACTTTCACTCAGTCCATGTAATTGGATTTGACTGAAATCACGCAGTAAAAAGCGTACAATAAAGGCTCCACACAAGTGGGGCCTTTTTAACACCCCCCGCCCCACAGTCTCTTTTGTCCGCTATCTATACTGAATGGATAACAGCCAAAACAGACTCGACACAGCCGTTTGAGTTGTGCACATAAACAGGCCCCGGACGGGCCGAATCTGGAGATATCACCGCAATGTCAACTATTGGTCGCATTCACTCCTTTGAGTCCTGTGGCACCGTCGATGGCCCAGGCATCCGCTTTATTACCTTCTTCCAGGGCTGCCTGATGCGCTGCCTGTACTGCCATAACCGCGATACCTGGGATACCCACGGCGGCAAAGAGGTCACCGTTGAAGAGTTGATGAAAGAGGTGGTGACCTACCGCCACTTTATGAACGCTTCCGGCGGCGGTGTAACCGCATCAGGCGGCGAAGCGATCCTGCAGGCCGAATTTGTGCGTGACTGGTTCCGCGCCTGCCGTAAAGAGAGCATCCATACCTGCCTGGACACCAATGGCTTTGTCCGTCGCTACGATCCGGTCATTGATGAGCTGCTGGAAGTGACCGATCTGGTCATGCTGGATCTCAAGCAGATGAACGACGAAATCCACCAGAATCTGGTGGGCGTGTCGAACCACCGCACCCTTGAGTTCGCGAAGTATATTTCCGGCAAAGGCATCAAAACCTGGATCCGCTACGTTGTCGTACCGGGCTGGTCAGACGATGACGACTCCGCGCACCGCCTGGGCGAGTTCACCCGCGATATGGGCAACGTTGAAAAAATCGAGCTGCTGCCGTATCACGAGCTGGGCAAACACAAGTGGGTAGCGATGGGCGAAGAGTACAAGCTCGATGGCGTGAAGCCGCCGAAGAAAGAGACCATGGAACGTGTGAAAAGCATTCTGGAGCAGTACGGTCACAAAGTGATGTACTAAAAAATACCCGGCTAATCAGCCGGGTATTTTTTTAGCCTCAGGCATGCGCCACAGAGGTAGGATGCTCCCCCGCTTTACGCAGCAGCATTAACAGGTAGATAAACGACACGCTGGCAATCATGACAAACAGCAGATTGTCGGAATAGTTCTGCATCAGCATCGCCGTCAGCGTCGGCCCCAGCAGACTGCCGATGGTATAGCTCAGTAGCAGAGCCTGGTTCATCGCCACCAGCTGATGCTGTTCGACTTTTTCGCAGGCCCAGGCCATTGCCACCGGATAAAGCGTAAAGCCCGCCGCCCCGAGGATAAACAGCGCGGGTGCCATCGACGCGTTACCGAGCATCGCCATACAGCCCATGATCACCACAAACACCTGAACACGTAGCACCAGCAGGCGGCCAAACTTGTCGGCAAGACGACCAATCGGCCATTGCCCGACGATCCCGGCGCTGACCATCACCGCCATCCAGAAGCCAATCCCGGCATCGCTGACACCCTGGTGGTTGAGATAGAGCGGCATCAGGCCGTACAGTGAACCGAGCACAATCCCGGAAATAATGCAGCCGTTTACGCCCAGACGGGCCTGACGCAGGCGGAACATCGGCCAGACGCGGGCCGGTTCCTGATGCGCATCCTGCTGATGCAGAATGCGGGTGAACAGCAGCGGCAGGATCGCAGCCAACACCAGACCGGTCACCCACGGCAGCACGCTCATCAGGTCAGTAGGCAGTTTGCTGACCATTACCTGACCCAGTACGGTACCCACGTAATACACCATCATATAGGCGGCCAACAGGCGTCCGCGATTACGCGACGTCCCACTGCACATCAGGGCGCTCTCAACGACTACCCAGATCATTGCGCAGCCGACCCCGGCCACAAAGCGCATGCTCATCCAACTCCAGAAGCCCATCATCAGCCCCAGCCCAACACAGCCGACGGCGAAAATTAGCGACGCCAGGTAATAGCAGCGGTTAAAGCCCAGGCGCTTGATCATCTTGCCGGCGATCACCGTGCCCAGCAGGTTACCGGTAAAATAGGACGAGCCAATCATGCCAACCTGCCAGGTAGGCATGTTTTCATGGGCGAGCCAAAGCGGAACGAGGGTGTTTAACACCGCGATCGCCAGGGTCAGCAAAAGCAGGCCACAGAGCAACAGCTGCACCGGGCGGGAATAGGTAGACATGGATTAAAAACCGTGAGGATGTTCAGATTTCGTGCGCATCATGCCACTGGCAAAAACAAAGTCAATCCATCCACTTAGGCCGCTCGCACGATTTGCAGGCTATCGATTTGAAAAACTTATCCTGCTTCGCTTACCGGCACGGCGAACATTTATTATCTGATTGTTTTTGTTTAAATAAAATTAAATCAGTGCCAGATGTTCAGTTGAAAAATTTCATGATCGGTAAAAGAAAAGCCGGGCACGTTGTCCCGGCTGGTTATAACTCAATGCTCGCTTAGCTGGCCACGGCCACACCCACCGTCATATGCAGCCCGTAAAAGACGCCGCGACCGATCAGTTCGCCCGCCAGCACCAGGATGAACGCCAGCGACAGCAGCGGCAACGCCGGGCGATCGCCCTTCAGCTGCGGCACGACCCAGCATGCCAGCGCAGCCACCAGCAACACCATGCGCCAGGCCATTAACGAACCGTAATCCGGCACCAGCGCGGACGCTTGCTGGAGAGAGCTGGAAATCGTCGCCAGCTCCGCCCCCTGCATCAGCGCAACCACCACGCTAGCGGTCAACGCCAGCAGCATCACTACGGGCAACAGACGCATCGCCCAGCCCTCAACGCCCGCCACGCGCAGCAGCAGATAGCCGAGCAGTGGCCCGCCAATAAACATGGTCAGGAAGAAGCTCAGCGGCGTCCAGATGCTGTACCAGGTCGGCACGGTGTCGATAGTGTTATAGACCCGCACCATCATCCAGACGAAGACAACGCCCAGCACCATCGTGACTATCAGCCACAGAGCACGTAAACCCGTAGGCAGTTTTCCGACGATTGCCAGCAGCCAGCCCAGCCCACCAACGGCGAAGAACAACGCCCCGCTGGCAATTTCATTGCTGAGCGCGGACGCACCAACCCGATTAAGCGAGTTAAAGGCGCGCAGCGGCGAGCCGAGGTGCAGCGTGGAGGCGACAAAGCCCACCCCCATTAGCCCCCACAGCACCAGCATATTCATCAGCAGGCGCTGCTGCTTATAGCGCGACAGTTCCCCTTTGAACAGTGCGAAGGCGAGCACGATAAAGCCCCCCACGACGCACTGCCCAAAGACCGTGAAAATCATCAACGGCCATTCATGCCATCCACTTCCCATCTCACACCTCCTTTGGATTGGCCAGATAGCCGGTGGTGTCACCCGTCGGTCGGCTGTTGGCATTGGGTTTAATCACGATACTCGGCTTGGTGAAGTGCGCCGACGGCAGCGGGGCCACGGCGGCGAGCTGACCGTGCTTTTTGCGCAGCGCGTCAATCGGGCCGAAGTCCAGCGCCCGCAGCGGGCAGGACTCGACGCAAATCGGCTTGTTGCCCTCTGCCACCCGGTCATGGCAGCCGTCGCACTTGGTCATATGGCCTTTGGCAGAGTTGTACTGCGGCGCGCCGTACGGGCAGGCCATGTGGCAGTAACGACAGCCGATACAGACCTCTTCGTTTACCACCACAAAACCGTCGTCACGTTTGTGCATCGCCCCGCTGGGGCAGACTTTGGTGCAGGCCGGATCTTCGCAGTGGTTGCAGGCAATCGACAGGTAATAGGCAAAGACGTTCTGGTGCCAGACGCCGTTATCCTCCTGCCAGTCGCCGCCTGCGTACTCGTAGATGCGGCGGAAGCTGACGTCCGGAGTCAGGTCCTTGTAATCCTTGCACGCCAGCTCGCAGGTTTTACACCCGGTGCAGCGGCTGGAATCAATAAAAAATCCATACTGAGTGGTCATGAGCTACTCCTTACGCCTTTTCAACCTGAACCAGGTTACTGTGGGACGGGTTGCCTTTCGCCAGCGGCGACGGGCGTTGGGTGGTCAGCACGTTAATGCAGCCAGCCTGATCGACACGGCTGGCGTCCGGGTTGTACCAGGCCCCTTCGCCTAAGGCGACAACACCCGGCAGAATACGCGGCGTTACTTTAGCTTCGATATGCACTTCGCCACGGCCATTGAAGATCCGCACCCGTTCGCCGTTTTTAATCCCGCGCTTTTGCGCATCCAGCGGATTGATCCAGATCTCCTGACGGCAGGCCGCCTGCAGTACGTCCACGTTGCCGTAGGTTGAGTGGGTACGCGCTTTGTAGTGGAAACCGGTCATCTGCAGCGGATAATCTTTGCTCTGCGGATCGTCGTAGTTTTCAAAGCCAGGGCTATAAACCGGTAGCGGATCGATCACATCGTCCTTATCCAGCTCCCAGCTAGCAGCAATTTGCGCCAGCTGCGCGGAGTAGATCTCGATTTTGCCGGATGGCGTGGTCAGCGGGTTAGCGACAGGATCGGCGCGGAACGCTTTATAGGCCACGTGATGCCCTTCAGGATCGCGTTGCTTGAACATGCCATGCTGACGAAACTCATCAAACGACAGCAGCTCAGGAATTGCGGTACGTGACTGCTCATACAGATGGCGCATCCACCCTTCCTGGGTGCGGCCTTCGGTGAACTGCTGCTCAACACCCATCCGTTTTGCCAGTTCGGAAGTCATCTCATAGATGGTTTTGCATTCGAAACGGGGTTTGATCGCCTGGTCGGCAAAAATGACGTATGCCATGTTGCCGCAGGAGGCATCCAGCGCGAAGTCCATCTGTTCAGAGGCGGTGCAGTCCGGCAGCAGGATATCGGCATACTTCGCCGACGAGGTCATATGGCAATCCACCACCACAATCAGCTCGCATTTTTTGTCATCCTGCAGGATGTCATGGGTGCGGTTGATCTGAGAGTGCTGGTTGATGAGACAGTTACCGGCGTAGTTCCAGATCATCTTGATCGGCACATCGAGCTTGTCTTTACCGCGCACGCCGTCGCGGGTGGCGGTCATCTCCGGACCACGCTCAATAGCATCGGTCCACATAAACATGGAGATGCTGGTCTGAACCGGGTTTTCCAGCGTGGGCATGCGGACAAACGGCAGAGAATACGAGCCTTCGCGCGCGCCGCTGTTACCGCCGTTGATCCCCACATTACCGGTCAAAATCGCCAGCATGGAGATTGCGCGGGACACCAGTTCACCGTTGGCATGACGCTGCGGGCCCCATCCTTGTGAAATAAAGGCCGGTTTGGCTCCGGCAATTTCCCGCGCCAGCTGCACAATCCGCGCTTCGGGAATACCGGTGATCGCCGCCGCCCATGCGGGGGTTTTGGCGATACCGTCATTACCCTGACCGAGAATATAGGCTTTATAGTGGCCGTTCGCGGGCGCACCTTCCGGCAGCGTTTTTTCGTCGAAGCCGACGCAGTATTTATCGAGGAACGGCTGATCGACGAGATTCTCGCGGATCATCACCCATGCCAGCGCGGAGATCAGCGCTGCATCAGTACCGGGACGGATCGGGATCCACTCATCTTCACGCCCTGCTCCGGTGTCGGTATAGCGTGGGTCAATCACGATCATCCGGGCGTTGGATTTCTGCCGTGCCTGTTCAATGTAGTACGTTACCCCACCGCCGCTCATGCGCGTTTCACCGGGGTTATTACCGAACAGGACGACTAGCTGGCTGTTTTCTATATCCGACGGGCTGTTACCATCCGCCCAGCCGCCGTAGGTATAGCTCAGGCCTGCAGCAATTTGCGCGGTGGAGTAGTCGCCGTAATGATTGA
The DNA here is from genome assembly GCF_025564065.1 of Silvania hatchlandensis. Classification (GTDB taxonomy): domain Bacteria; phylum Pseudomonadota; class Gammaproteobacteria; order Enterobacterales; family Enterobacteriaceae; genus Enterobacter; species Enterobacter hatchlandensis. The sequence continues at coordinate 37,776 of NZ_JAMGZK010000045.1, forward strand.
GGTAACCGCCGCAGCAGTTCATCAGACGGGCAATCAGTGTTTTACCGGGTGGCCATGAGCGGGTCATGGTCCCGCCCAGGGTCCCGGTACCGTAGTTCAGATAGACTGACTCATTGCCGTAATCTTTAATCAAACGCTGCATATTGCTGGCGATGGTATCAAAGGCCTCTTCCCAGCTGATACGCTCGAACTTACCTTCGCCACGTTTGCCGACGCGCTTCATCGGGTATTTCAGGCGGTCAGGGTTGTAGACGCGACGACGCATTGAGCGTCCACGCAAACAGGCCCGAACCTGGTGTAATCCATCGTAGTTATCATCACCCGTGTTGTCCGTCTCGACATATTTGATTTCACCGTCGATAACGTGCATGCGTAGCGGGCAGCGACTGCCGCAGTTTACTGTGCAGGCGCTCCAGACCACTTTCTCATCAGGCTTTACCGCAGCCGGGGCTTCTGCAGCCGAGACCAGGCGTGAAAAAGGCAATGTTAATGCGCTACTGGCAACCGCCAGGCCGCCAATCGCCGTGGTTTTCATCAACCCACGACGACTCACCTCAGCAGCAAGCAACGCATCCGGCGTTTTCATTTTCATAGACTCTCACTTTGATTGCTCACAATGATAAAATTTGCGGCAATAACCGCTATATAGTTATTTATATAAAGGATGGATGTGTTAGCCGATGTTTATGCTAACCATCTGTGGGGAAGTATTACTACTTTGGAGGTAAGAGGTATTGCCTGATGTCAAAAGCGGGGCATAAAAAAAGCGCCCGCAGGCGCTTTTTTGTTAAGGCAGATAGATTAGCCGATGAACTGTTGGCCTTTCATGTACGGGCGCAGCACTTCAGGAATTTCAATGCGACCGTCAGCCTGCTGGTAGTTTTCCAGCACGGCAACGAGCGTACGTCCTACAGCCAGACCCGAGCCGTTCAGGGTGTGAACCAGACGGGTTTTCTTGTCAGACTTAGTACGGCAGCGCGCCTGCATACGGCGAGCCTGGAAATCTCCGACGTTAGAGCAGGAGGAGATTTCACGGTAGGTGCCCTGCGCCGGAACCCATACTTCCAGGTCGAAGGTTTTGCAGGCACCAAAGCCCATGTCACCGGTACACAGCGCCATACGGCGGTACGGCAGGCCCAACAGCTCCAGCACTTTTTCTGCATGACCGGTCATCTCTTCCAGCGCGGCCATGGACTCTTCCGGACGCACGATCTGTACCATTTCGACTTTGTCGAACTGGTGCATACGGATCAGACCACGGGTATCACGCCCGTAGGAACCCGCTTCAGAACGGAAGCACGGCGAGTGCGCGGTCAGTTTGATCGGCAGATCGTCTTCGTCGATGATCTCGTCGCGAACGAGGTTGGTCAGCGGCACTTCTGCGGTTGGGATCAGTGCATAATTGCTGCTGTCGGCTTCTTCATCCAGCGGACGGGTGTGGAACAGATCGCCGGCAAACTTCGGCAGCTGACCTGTGCCGTACAGCGTATCGTGGTTCACCAGATACGGGACGTAGGTTTCGCTGTAGCCGTGCTGTTCCGTGTGCAGATCCAGCATGAACTGGGCCAGCGCGCGGTGCAGGTGGGCAATCTGCCCTTTCATCACCACAAAGCGGGAACCGGTCAGCTTAACGGCAGCGGCAAAATCGAGGCCCGCGTGCATTTCACCGAGGGTGACATGGTCGCGCACGTCAAAATCGAATTCGCGAGGCGTGCCCCAGCGTTTCACTTCAACGTTGTCATTTTCGTCTTTGCCGACAGGGACGCTGTCGTCTGGGGTATTCGGGATAGCCAGCGCGATATTGCGAATTTCTGCGAGCAGCTCTTCCAGCTCAGCCTTCGCCTGATCCAGCTCTTCACCGAGTTTGTTCACTTCCAGACGCAATGGCTCAATGTCTTCCCCGCGCGCTTTCGCCTGGCCGATGGATTTCGATCGAGAGTTACGCTCTGCCTGCAAGTTTTCGGTTTGTACCTGCAAAACTTTACGACGCTCTTCGAGAGCGCCCAGCTTATCTACATCCAGCTTAAAGCCCCGGCGTGCCAGTTTTTCAGCGACTGCGTCTGGCTCGTTACGCAACAGATTGGGATCGAGCATGCTTATCCTGTGCTTATCGAATTAAAAAATAGGAGGAAATGACCGCAGCCTGCGATCATCAGATACGTTACCAACATTACCGCAACGATAGGCCTAACGGTAGCGTTTTATAGGGCTATTTTGATCCTGTCCGGCCAACCAGGCGAGCTTTTCGCCAATCTTACCCTCAAGGCCCCTGTTTGTCGGATGATAATAACGCGTTTGTGCCATTTCCTGCGGAAAATAGGCTTCTCCGGCAGCATAGGCATTGGGTTCATCGTGCGCGTAGCGATACTCCTGACCGTACCCCATCTCTTTCATCAGTTTGGTCGGGGCATTGCGCAGGTGGACTGGCACGTCATAGTCAGGCCGCTCACGGGCGTCGGACATGGCCGCCTTAAATGCGGTGTAGACGGCATTACTCTTCGGCGCGCAGGCCAGATAAACAATCGCCTGCGCAATGGCGCGTTCACCTTCCGCGGGCCCAACCCGGGTAAAGCAGTCCCAGGCGGATAGTGCCACCTGCATGGCGCGCGGATCGGCGTTACCGACATCTTCCGAGGCAATAGCCAGACAGCGGCGCGCCACATACAGCGGATCGCCCCCGGCGGTAATAATGCGTGCATACCAGTACAGGGCAGCATCAGGTGAACTGCCGCGTACCGATTTATGCAGCGCGGAGATCAGGTCGTAGAAACGGTCGCCCTTATTATCAAAACGCGCGCTGCGCTCCCCGGCGATTTCAGTGAGCAAAGCGGGTTGCAACACCCGCTTGCCGCGGGTATCAGACTCGGCCATGTCGGCCATCATCTCCAGCGTGTTCAGCGCCCGGCGTGCATCGCCGTTGACCAGCTCCGCAATGGCGCGGCGGGTTTCGTCAGGCAGAACAATGTCCTGCCCGCCGTAGCCGCGCGCTTTATCGTCCATTGCCTGGGTCAGCACCTGTTCAATGTCTTCGGTGGTTAACGACTTCAGCAGATAGACGCGGGCCCGGGACAACAGCGCCGAGTTCAGTTCGAACGAGGGATTTTCGGTGGTGGCGCCGATAAACGTAATGGTGCCATCTTCGATGTGCGGCAGGAACGCATCCTGCTGGCTCTTGTTGAAGCGGTGGACTTCGTCGACAAACAGGATCGTGCGGCGACCGGCATTGCGACTCTGGCGCGCACGTTCAATTGCTTCACGGATCTCTTTCACCCCGGAGGTGACGGCAGAAATACGTTCAACGTCTGCATCCGCATAGCGGCCGATGACTTCGGCCAGCGTGGTCTTGCCGGTGCCTGGCGGTCCCCACAGGATCATCGAATGCAGATGCCCGGCCTCAATGGCGCGCGGCAAGGGCTTACCCGCAGCCAGCAGGTGCTGCTGGCCGATGTATTGCGCTAAATTTTCTGGCCGCATACGGGCGGCCAGAGGTTGAAACGCATTATCTGAAAAATCGAGCGACAGGTTGCCCACTCACGCCTCTTACTTGTTACGTTGGTCATCCACCGTTACGCCCTTCGGCGGGGTAAAGGTGAATTTCGATGCCTCAATAGCGCCGTTTTGCTGTGATTTCAGCTGATAACTGCTGCGCTGTTCGTCCTGCTCAACGGCGCTGAACTGATTGATAGTGCCATTCGCGCTAACGTTGATGGTGAACTGCTTCAGGTTGCCGTTGCTGCCTTTTGGCGTCAGGACAAAGTCATCGCCGTTCTGTTTAATGTTGTACTGCTGCCAGTCGCTGGTCTGGTTACGGGCGATCAGCATAAACGGGGTGTTGCTGGTGGCATCTTTCAGCCAGGTCGCCGTCGCCTGCTCAACAAACGGGTTAAAGAACCACAGTGTTTGTCCGTCAGAGACGAGGATGCTTTCATCCGGCTGCGTCATATGCCAGTTGAAAAGATTCGGACGCTTAACCCACAGATCGCCCTGACCTTCCTGCACCGCATTACCGCTGCCGTCAGTCACTTTCTGGGTGAAGCTGGCGTGGAAGCTGCTCACTTTATCCAGGCGGCTTTTCAGATCGCTGGCGGCATCAGCCCAGACGCTGCTTGCCACAAAGCTGGTCAGTAATGCACAGGTGATAGCGATTTTTTTCATTGTTATTCCTTACAATACGTCATCCCGAAATGGGAGCTTTCTGTCAACTATTCTGGACCTGCCCGCAGGCAGGCGACAGAAGAAAATGCTTAAATTTTGCTGATTTACCCATCTTTGCAATCGCGGGTGAATCACTCAAACGGCGGGGGTGCCAGCACTTCACGGTTACCGTTATGGCCCTGTTCGCTGACGATCCCCTGCGCTTCCATCTGCTCGATGATACGCGCCGCGCGGTTGTAACCGATGCGGAACTGACGCTGTACCCCGGAGATCGACGCTTTGCGTTTTTCGGTGACGAAGTTAACGGCCTGGTCGAACAACGGATCGAGATCTTCACCGCCGTCAACACCGCCGCCACCGCCACCTTCGCTCTCGCTGTCAGAGGTGATGCCTTCAACGTACTGGGGACGACCACGCGCCTTCCAGTCCTGGACCACGGCATGGACTTCCTGGTCACGGACGAACGCGCCATGAACACGCACCGGCGAGGTGGAATTCGGCCCGGAATAGAGCATATCCCCCATGCCGAGCAGTGATTCCGCACCCGCCTGATCGAGGATAGTACGGGAGTCGATTTTGCTCGACACGGTAAAGGCAATACGGGTCGGGATATTGGCTTTAATCAGGCCCGTGATCACGTCCACCGACGGTCGCTGCGTCGCCAGCACCAGATGGATCCCCGCCGCACGCGCCTTTTGCGCCAGGCGGGCAATCAGCTCTTCAACTTTCTTGCCGACGGTCATCATCAGGTCGGCAAATTCATCCACCAGCACCACAATATACGGCAGTTTTTCCAGCACCGGATGTTGGGCATCCATGCTGTCACCCGGCTTCCAGTACGGATCCGGGATTGGGCGCCCCATTTTGGCTGCTTCCGCGATGATGTCGTTGTAGCCCGCGAGGTTACGCACCCCGAGCGCCGACATCAGCTTGTAGCGGCGTTCCATCTCGTTGACGCTCCAGCGCAGGGCGTTGGCGGCATCTTTCATATCGGTGACCACTTCGGTCAACAGATGCGGGATCCCTTCATAAACCGACAGTTCCAGCATTTTCGGGTCGATCATGATGAAACGCACATCTTCCGGCTGGGCTTTATACAGGATGCTGAGGATCATGGCGTTAACGCCGACTGACTTACCGGAGCCCGTCGTACCTGCCACCAGTAGGTGCGGCATTTTTGCCAGATCGGCAATCACCGGCTCACCGGCAATGTCTTTACCCAGCACCACGCTCAGCGGCGACGGGTTATCACGGAATTTAGCGTTGTCGAGTACTTCACGCAGGTAAACGGTCTGACGCTTTTTATTCGGTAATTCCAGGCCGACATACGGTTTGCCAGGAATGACCTCGACCACGCGCACGGCAACGGTCGACAGCGAACGCGCCAGATCACGGGAGAGGTTCGAAATACGTGCAGCTTTTACGCCCGGTGCCAGGTTCAGCTCAAAGCGGGTAATTACCGGACCCGGAGAGTAGTTCACCACATCTGCTTTAATGCGGAAGTCGGCCAGACGTAGCTCAACCAGACGCGCCATCTGATCCAGAGCAAAGGTATCTATCGGTTCAACTTCCGTTGGTGGCGGCGTGAGCAGATCAAACGACGGAAGCGGCGTCGTCGGTCTCTGGAGCGGACGGCTATCACCGTTACGCATCAACAGCGGATGGATCAGGCTCTGCTGCGGCTGAACCGGAGGCTGCGGTGCCTGAACCTGCGGCTGCGGCTGAGCGAATTGCTGCGGTTGTGCAACCTGTTGCGGCTGCGCATAGTGCTGTGGTTGCTGCACCGGTGCCGGGGCCACGGCAGGCTGCGGCGGCGTATACGCTTCGCGCGGCGGTTCTGCATCTGGCATCACGCCCGGGGTGAACAGGGGTTCACTCGGCGTATCATCCACCAGATCTTTCATCGGTGAGAATTCGAAGTCTGCCAGCGAGAACGGACTCGCCCCCTTGGGCTGTTCACCGGCGTAACGCTGCTGCTGCGTCGCGGCGAACTGACGCGCCAGCTCCTGCTCTGCGGCATCGTCGTCTTCTTGCTGCTGATAATGCTGAGGCTCAGGCTGATACTCTTCGCCATAACGCTGCTGCTGCGTTGCGGCAAACTGACGCGCCAGCTCATCCTGCTGCATCTCATCAGTATCATCACTGTACTGGTCGTCGTCGTACTGCTGACGCCCGACCTCACGCGCTTTCTCTTCTTCAGCCATGCGCTGAGAAGGCAGCTTGATGCCAAAAGAGGCCAGTTCGCGGCGAGTCGGGACGCGCACACGGTTAGGACGCGGCAGCTGCGGGCCAATGCCCTCTTTGACCTGCGGACGTGGTGCGCCGCTTGACGCGAGGCTGAATAAAGGCGCCGCGGCACTTGCTGCGGCGGTCGCCTGCTGCACGCCTGCAGCTACAGGTGCGACTGCAGCAGTGGCCGATACCGGATCAAAAGCCGGTACCGGAACAGAGGGAATTTCTACCGGTTTAACCGGAGCAGCCTCTTGCACTGGTTCAGGAACGGGCTGATACCAGGCCGCCAGCTGTTCACGCTCGCGGGCGCGCTTCTCTTCCACTTCTTCAAAATAGTAGAGCGGCGGACGGGTGGCTTTCACCTCTTCGACAGGCGACGCTTCCACCGTCGGTGGAGCAATAACCGGCTCCGGCTGGAGTTCTGGCTGCTGCGGTTCATACTGCGGCTCAGGCTGGTAAGGCGTCTCAGGCTGCTGAGGCGGCTGCCACTGCTGCTGGACATACTGTTCCGGCTCGGGGGCAATAACGGCTTCGGAAACCGGCACGCCAGGGACGGTTTGCCATTCAACCACCGGCTGTTGCAGAGAGGTCTCAGGAACAGAAGGCGCAGAGATTACCGGTTCAACCGGTGCAGCATAGGCCTGGGTGGCCGCCGTTGCGGCAGCGGCCGCCGCGATCGGCTCAGCGACGGAGTGGCCATTCAGAAGCGGGTCGTACTCATCATAGTCAGACGGTAGCGCGCGGTTGCCGGAAAATAGCACATCATCCGGATCGGCCGCGACGCCACGGGTGCTGTACGCCACTTCGTCGTCGTCCATCCGTTTCCCGGAGAACAGCGCGGCATCCGTTTTGCGGCCTAAGGGATTAGAGAATTTCTCGGCCACGCGCTTACGACGCAAAGCAGCGCCACGCAGAATGCGGGCCCGACGCGATTCGCGGCGTTCAACGACCGGTTCATCTTCATCGTAGTCATCTTCATACTCTTCGTCATTCACCCAGGTGTCATCCCGACGGGTGCGGTTGCTGGCGAAGGTCAGAATATTGAGGATCACGCTGCCGATCTTTTCGGCAATGCTGACCCAGGACCAGCCGGTAAACAGCGTCAGCCCTGCGCCCCAGACGCAAAGCAGCGCAATAGTCCCGCCGCTACTGTGCAGCATCGGCTGCAGCGCGGTGCTGAGCAGGCTGCCAATCACGCCGCCGGAGGCAAAATACCAGATGTCATCGGCGTTAATCGCCGCCAGACCGCAGGACGTCAGAAGCAATGCCAGCGCGCCAATCAGGCGCAGCGAGACGGCAAAATAGTCGATATAGTCATCGTTCTGACGATGGCGCCAGGCAAACCAACAGCCACCGATAATGATCACCGGCAGGGTGTAGGCCATCACGCCAAAAATAAAGAACAGCGTATCGGCAAGCCAGGCACCGGGAACGCCACCCAAATTATGGATAGGCTCATGCCATGCGGTTTGTGACCAGCTGGGATCGGAAGGATTGAAACTGAGTAAGGCCGCCATCAGCCAGACGGCAAACAGGGCAACGAGCAGCAATAACGCCTCAAGGAGTCGGCGTCCACTGCTCAGTTTGGTTAAATTGACTTCTTTGTCTTCGGTGTATTCCTGGCTCAAGAAAGGCTCTCCAGGTATCAGGCATTTCCGGCCTGAGTGCTAAAACGGACAACAGTGCCGGGATCCCGACACTGTTGCTGTATGGATTAACAGGAGTGTAATCAAAGTACGCTCATATTGCACCTGTTCCGTGTTAGCGCGTCTTAATAACCAGACGATTGCTCTGTTTGACTTCTTCCATTACCACATAGGTACGGGTGTCGTTCACGCCAGGCAGTCGCAGCAGGGTTTCACCCAGCAGCTTACGGTAAGCGGACATATCAGGTACACGGGTTTTCAACAGGTAGTCGAAATCGCCGGAAACCAAATGACACTCTTGAATTTCTTCCAGTTTTTGCACAGCGGAGTTAAATTGCTCAAACACATCCGGGGCACCACGATTCAGAGTAATCTCAACAAATACCAGAAGTGAGGCATCCAGATAATGCGGGTTCAGCAGAGCCGTATAGCCCTGAATAAAACCCTGTCTTTCCAGTCGGCGCACACGCTCAAGGCACGGCGTCGGGGAAAGTCCCACACGTTTTGAAAGCTCGACGTTGGAAATACGCCCATCCTTTTGCAACTCATTAAGAATGTTACGATCGATGCGGTCGAGATCTTTGCCAGGGCGCTTCTTACTATCTACCATTATTATTGTCTCTCTGTATTCCTTCCCTAACTCCTGCCAGGACCCTGTGCACTTCACTGTTCAGAGTCTTTCCCCGTGAGTAATCGCATCACCTGTATTTTAGTTTGCGCGATGTCGATTGGGGTTATGTGGTAAGAAGACCGTGCCCAAAGGCGGCCATCAACATCACGTATGGCATCTGTCCACACCATGCGTAGATTTCGCTGACCCGGTAAAAATGGTGATTTTGTGCATGACTATGCGTTACACAAAGGCCGTTTTTTTTTCTTCCTTCAATGTTTTCGCAAAAGCGCAGGGGATTGTCAAAGCAAAACATCGAAATTTAGTACAACATGCCGGATATTCATTGCGACCGGCGATTAATCCTCAACTTATCGCCGCAGTTTCGACCAATCGCCCAGGTCTGCTGGCGATATAATCAGCACCGCGGTACCACCGTTCATCGCCCTCTTCTATTGCAGCTATCGTTAACAAAATCGCTGCGCCCTTTTTTTACGGCAACAAATTCCCTACAATCCGTGAAAATATCTGCTAACAACAATGGGGATCTCATGGGCACGGCCAAACACAGTAAACTGCTAATCCTTGGTTCTGGACCTGCGGGATATACCGCAGCGGTCTATGCTGCACGCGCTAACCTGCAACCGGTACTGATTACGGGCATGGAAAAAGGCGGTCAGCTGACCACCACCACCGAAGTAGAAAACTGGCCAGGCGATCCTGAAGGCCTGACTGGGCCACTGCTGATGGAGCGTATGCACGAGCACGCCGCCAAATTTGATACCGAAATCATTTTTGACCACATCAACAAAGTCGATCTGCAGAACCGTCCGTTCCGCCTGATCGGCGACAACGCCGAATACACCTGCGACGCGCTGATCATTGCCACCGGGGCCTCTGCTCGCTACCTGGGTCTGCCGTCCGAAGAGGCGTTCAAAGGCCGCGGCGTGTCCGCCTGCGCCACCTGCGACGGTTTCTTCTACCGCAACCAGAAAGTGGCAGTCATTGGCGGAGGCAACACCGCCGTTGAAGAAGCGCTGTATCTGGCGAACATCGCCTCTGAAGTGCACCTGATCCACCGCCGCGATACCTTCCGCGCGGAAAAAATCCTGATCAAACGTCTGATGGATAAAGTGGCCAGCGGCAACATCGTGCTGCACACCCACCGCACCCTGGAAGAGGTGACCGGCGATCAGATGGGTGTAGCGGGTCTGCGCATTCGTGATACCCAGAACACGGACAACGTCGAGACGCTGGACGTTGCCGGTCTGTTTGTCGCCATCGGCCACAGCCCGAACACCGCGATTTTTGACGGTCAACTGGCGCTGGAGAACGGCTACATCAAAGTACAGTCCGGGATCCACGGTAATGCCACCCAGACCAGCATCCCTGGCGTATTCGCCGCAGGCGATGTGATGGACCATATTTACCGTCAGGCAATCACCTCTGCGGGCACCGGCTGTATGGCGGCGCTGGATGCAGAACGTTATCTCGACGGATTAGCCGACCAACGTAAATAATCTTTACAAGTCAGCTACAAACGTAAAAAAGGCGGCGATAAGTCGCCTTTATTGTCTCTGCGTTGTAACATTGCCGGGCCCAATACCCAATAACAGCACCTGCAAATCACGCAATGGAAAAAACCCGTCAACAAGAGCTGACTCGCTGGCTCAAGCAGCAAAGTGTACTTTCGCGCCGCTGGCTGAATATCTCCCGACTTTTGGGGTTTATCAGCGGCCTGTTGATTGTCGGTCAGGCCTGGCTTCTGGCTCGCATTCTTAATCACATGATCATGGAAAATATTCCACGGGAAGCGTTGCTTCTGCCGTTTATCGTGCTGATCCTGGTGTTTATCCTGCGTGCGTGGGTGGTCTGGCTGCGTGAGCGCGTGGGTTTTCACGCCGGGCAGAATATCCGCTACGAAATTCGCCGTCAGGTTCTCGACAGGCTGCATGAGGCCGGTCCCGCCTGGATTCAGGGCAAACCTGCCGGTAGCTGGGCCACGCTCGTCCTTGAGCAAATCGACGATATGCATGATTACTATGCCCGCTATCTGCCGCAGATGGCGCTGGCCGTGTTTGTGCCGGTACTGATCGTCCTCGCCATCCTGCCTTACAACTGGATTGCCGCGCTGATCCTGCTCGGCACCGCCCCGCTGATCCCGATGTTTATGGCGATGGTTGGAATGGGTGCTGCAGATGCTAACCGCCGCAATTTTCTGGCGCTGGGCCGACTCAGCGGCCACTTCCTCGACCGCCTGCGCGGAATGGACACGCTGCGCATCTTTGGTCGCGGTGAAGCCGAAACCGAAAACATCCGTCAGGCGTCGCAGGATTTTCGTCAGCGCACCATGGAAGTGCTGCGTCTGGCCTTCTTATCTTCCGGGGTGCTGGAGTTCTTTACCTCGCTGTGCATTGCGCTGGTGGCGGTCTATTTCGGCTTCTCCTATCTGGGCGCGTTTGATTTTGGTCACTACGGCACGGCAGTCACGCTTTCAGCCGGGTTCCTGGCGCTGATCCTTGCGCCGGAGTTTTTCCAGCCGCTGCGCGATTTAGGCACCTTTTACCATGCCAAAGCGCAAGCAGTCGGCGCGGCGGATAGCCTGAAAACCTTCCTTGAAACGCCTCTCGCCCATCCGCAGCGCGGCGACGTGACGCTGAATACCAGCAGTCCGGTCAGCGTTGAAGCAGACGATTTCTGTGTCCTGTCACCGGAAGGCAAAATACTGGCCGGGCCGCTGAATTTTACCCTCTCTGCGGGTCAACGGGTGGTGCTGGTCGGCACCAGCGGGTCGGGCAAAAGCTCCCTGCTGAATGCGCTATCCGGCTTTATGGCCTACAGCGGCTCGTTACGGATTAATCAGACTGAACTCTCGGCTCTGGATCCCGATGAATGGCGTAAGCACCTGAGCTGGGTCGGTCAGAACCCGCAGCTTCCGGCGGCAACGCTGCGCGAAAACGTGCTGCTGGCGCGCCCGGATGCGCGCGAAGATGAACTGCATTCCGTTCTCGATCGCGCCTGGGTCAGCGAATTTCTGCCGCTGCTGCCGAACGGTGTCGATACGGTCGTGGGCGATCAGGCTGCCGGGCTTTCAGTCGGCCAGGCGCAGCGTATCGCCCTCGCCCGCGCCCTGCTTAATCCGTGTCAGCTGTTGCTGCTGGACGAGCCCGCCGCCAGCCTGGATGCGCACAGCGAACAGCGTGTGATGCTGGCGCTGGATGAGGCTTCCCGGCAGCAAACGACGCTGATGGTGACCCACCAGTTGGAAGGTATTGCCCACTGGGATCAGATCTGGGTAATGGAAAATGGTCACCTTGTCGAACAGGGTGATTACGCGACGCTCGCTGCGGCTCAGGGACCTTTTGCTGCCCTGCTGGCTAACCGTCAGGAGGACATCTGATGCGTGCCTTACTGCCTTACCTGGCGCTTTATATGCGCCACAAATGGATGCTCACTCTTGGCATCGTGCTGGCAATCCTCACGCTGTTGGCAAGTATCGGCCTGCTGACGCTCTCCGGCTGGTTCCTGTCGGCTTCAGCAGTGGCCGGTTTTGCCGGGCTTTACAGCTTCAACTATATGCTGCCTGCTGCAGGCGTGCGCGGTACGGCAATCGCCCGAACCGCCGGACGTTATTTCGAGCGTGTGGTCAGCCATGACGCGACATTCCGGGTGCTGCAACATCTGCGGATCACCACGTTCAGCAAGCTGCTGCCCCTCTCCCCTGCCGGGTTGGCGCGCTATCGCCAGGGCGAACTGCTGAACCGCGTCGTCGCAGATGTGGATACGCTCGATCACCTTTACCTGCGCGTTATCTCCCCGTTGGTGGGCGCGTTCGTGGTGATTGTCGTGGTCACGCTGGGGCTCAGCCTGCTGGATGGCACTATCGCGCTGGCCCTCGGCGGGATTATGCTGCTGACCCTGTTTTTACTGCCGCCGCTGTTCTATCGCGCCGGGAAATCGACCGGCGAGAATCTGACCCGTCTGCGCGGCGAATACCGCCAACAGCTCACCTCCTGGCTGCAGGGTCAGGCGGAGCTGACGATTTTCGGTGCCAGCCGCCGCTATCGTGCGCAGATGGAAAATACCGAGATGAGCTGGCACGAAGCCCAGCGCAAGCAGTCGGAACTGACGGCCTTATCCCAGGCATTGATGCTGCTGATTGGCGGTTTTGCGGTGATTGCCATGCTGTGGATGGCCTCCGGCGGCGTGGGCGGCAATACGCAACCTGGCGCCCTGATCGCGCTGTTTGTCTTCTGCGCGCTGGCCGCGTTTGAAGCCCTCGCGCCCGTTACCGGGGCGTTTCAACATCTGGGTCAGGTGGTGGCGTCTGCGCTGCGCATCACCCAAATCACCAGCCAGCAGCCCGAAGTGCAGTTCAGCACCGCCTCCTCCGATGTGCCTGAACGGCTGGCTCTGCGCCTGACGGATGTGAGCTTTGCCTATGAAGGCCAGGCGCAGCCGGCGCTGGACAACGTTAACCTGACGATCCCCGCAGGCGCACACGTTGCGGTGCTCGGACGTACCGGCTGCGGCAAATCGACGCTGTTACAGCTGTTGACCCGCGCCTGGGACCCGGCGCAGGGCCAGATTCAGTTCAACGACACGCCGCTGATGCAGATCGGTGAAAAGGCGTTGCGTCAATCAGTGAGTGTAGTACCGCAGCGCGTGCATCTTTTCAGCGCGACCCTGCGCGAAAACCTGCTGTTAGCCGCCCCCGGCGCAGCAGACGATGTATTAAGCGCGATGCTGGCAAAAGTGGGCTTGCACAAGCTGCTGGAAGACGAGGGGCTGAACAGCTGGCTCGGCGAAGGCGGACGTCAGCTTTCCGGTGGCGAACTGCGCCGACTGGCGATTGCGCGCGCACTTCTGCATGATGCACCGCTGATGCTGCTCGATGAACCCACAGAAGGTCTGGATGCCACGACCGAGCGTCAGATCCTTGATTTACTGGCGAAAGAGATGCAGGACAAAACGCTGCTGATGGTGACGCACCGTCTGCGCGGACTGGCAGATTTCGATCAAATTATTGTGATGGACAACGGAAAAATTATTGAGCAAGGTAGTCATGCAGAGCTGTTGGCGAAACAGGGCCGCTACTACCAGTTTAAACAACGTCTGTAGTCTATATTTGAACCGATCCCTGCTTCGCGTACTGGAGTTTCGTTGTCATGCGCCTGGTCCAGCTTTCTCGTCATTCTCTGGCGTTCCCTTCTCCGGAAGGGGCGCTGCGTGAACCTAATGGTTTGCTGGCCCTGGGCGGCGACCTGAGTCCATCGCGATTACTGATGGCTTATCAGCACGGTATTTTTCCGTGGTTTTCTCCCGGCGACCCGATTTTATGGTGGTCGCCCGATCCCCGCGCCATCCTGTGGCCCACGCAATTTCATCTCAGCCGCAGCATGAAGCGCTTTCATGCCCGTTCCCCATATCGCGTGACCCTCAATCACGCCTTTGGACAGGTGATCGAAGGGTGCGCCAGCGACCGTTCAGAAGGCACCTGGGTCACGCCCGACGTGATTGCCGCCTATCACCGGCTACATGAGCTGGGGTATGCGCACTCGATAGAAGTGTGGCAGAACAATCAGCTGGTTGGTGGCATGTACGGGGTTGCTCAAGGAGCCCTGTTTTGCGGAGAATCGATGTTCAGCCGCGCCGTGAATGCATCTAAAACGGCACTGCTGGTCTTCTGCAACCGCTTCGCTCAGAGCGGTGGCAAGCTGATTGATTGCCAGGTCCTGAACGAACATACCGCCTCGCTGGGGGCGGTGGAGATCTCGCGACGCGAATATCTTGAGCATCTGGATGCCCTGCGGATGCAGAAATTACCGCAAAACTTCTGGGTGCCCGCGACGTTATTTACGCCGCAGGGGTAAATGTTTTCCGCATATTTTTCCCTATGATGCTATAATTGTGCCGCAGAGTAGGTTCTGCCTGTTGCCCCGCCGCCGTTTGGGAATAGTTCGCATCCGATAACGCCCTACCGTTTATCCTGCCACCTCCCCTTTACGTATGCGCTTTTCGTACGGTCGAACCGTGACGTCCGGGTAATACGCTGAAACTGCTTTGTTGCGTTTTAACCGCACAAATCTTTACTTAATTGATGAATTTCGGCATTATCTTGCCGGTTCAAAACTTGGTAGTGATACCCCAGAGGATTAGATGGCCAAAGAAGACAATATTGAAATGCAGGGTACCGTACTTGATACGTTACCTAACACCATGTTTCGCGTAGAACTGGAAAACGGTCACGTCGTTACCGCGCATATCTCCGGTAAAATGCGTAAAAACTATATCCGTATTCTGACGGGCGACAAAGTGACTGTTGAGCTGACCCCGTACGACCTGAGCAAAGGCCGCATTGTCTTCCGTAGTCGCTAAGAGTTTTCGCCGGTGATGGCGTACAGAGAATAATAAAGGCCGGGATATCCCGGCCTTTTGTTTTGCGTTGCTCAGAGGGTGTCAGAACCAGATTTCAGTCTGCACGCCAAAGTTCCACGTCCCGCCTGCGGTAAAGCCCTTACTGCCAAAGTCATCGTTGATGGCGTAGCGATCCAGCTCTTTATCCCAGTTCATCCAGGTCGCAAAAAGGCGAATTTCCGGTCGCGCCTTAATATCAAATACGTTGCCCACTTTAAACGTCGGCGCAAACGTCAGCTTGTAAAAATCCCCCTTCACTGCCTGATACTGATTCACCTCGCCGTCTGAACGGTAGGTTCGTCCGTTGGGATCCAAATCCATATATTGCCAGGATGCTTCATAGAGCAGCGCAAAGTGCGGACTTAAGGCCTGAGACGCACGCACGTTGAAGCTTGCCCAGTCGTAACGGTCCCCGTCGCGGTAGCGATCTTCACTGTGCTGGGCAATAACCGACGGCGCAATTTCCCAGTTTTTCGCCACCGGCAGAATGCCATACGAGGCGAAACGTAACGAGATGGCATTATCCGTCAGATCGCCGTCGCTGCCCGGCTGACGCGCTTCTGCCCCCAGTCCCCCGCCAAACTGCAGGGCGGTTTCGGATACCCCTTTGGTCAGCCCGTAAAACTGCTGTTTATCATGGTACGCCAGCATCGCGTAGTACCCGTTTTGTGCGATGTTGTCGCTACGCAGGGCATAACTTCCCGTCGTGGAGGTATTGTCTTTAAGTTCGTCATTCCCCTGCGCCGTCATGCCGGTGAGCATTAGCTGCCAGTTACCGTAGAAGTGGTTAGCCGTGAGCATCAGGTTCTGAATGTCGTTGTCTTCATAATGTGAACTGCCCAGATCGCCGAAGTTGCGTCCATACAGGGAGTAGTCACCTTTCAGATTGTTGGTCCACTGCACGTCGTAGATCCCGGCTCCGGTGCCGCCGAGGAACATGATATCGCTGTCGGTGAAGTGAATATCAAAGTTGTCCCTGTCAAAACGCTTCCCGGCCCAGAGGTAAGCATTCTGTACCGGCCCGGAAAACTCCGGGAAGTTGCCCATCTCAACGTACATCTGTCGCACGTTGATGTGGTGGCTGTCGTTATCCTGTACCCAGGGATCGGGGTTGGTGGCGCCATCGGCAATCATGGTTTTAAAATGCGCCCACGAGCCGTCATCAAAGGTCATGCGCTTCCCGAAACTGAGCTCGATGTAATTGTCTTCTTCGTTGCCCAGTCGCCCGACGTGCGCGTCACCGTTCAGGGAACTGGCCGGCGACACGCCCGGCCCGCCGCGTCCGCCTTTACCGTGGTTATTGATCAGCAATCCAGAGCGAGCGTAGGCATTAAATTCAAACCCGTCCGCGAGCGCGTTTTTCTGCTGCTTTTGGCTGACGGTTTCCACTTTTTTATCGGTGGCCTGGGCCTGCTGGCTCAGAGTCGCGACCTGCTCTTCTGCTTTAACCGCGCGCTTTTCTGCCTCGGCGGTGCGTTGTTCCGCCATGCTCAGACGCTGCTCCAGCTGCGCCAGACGTTGTTCGACACTTTGTCCGTCGGCAAACACATACGACGGTGAAAAAAGGGCGCAGCAAACCGCTGCGCTCATCACAGAGATGCGCATAGATGTCCTGTTATCAGAAAGGGGTCAGTTTAAATAACGGCAGATTTTTTAAGTTTAGGTTCGTCGTCTTTCGCGAAAATCCCGGCATCCAGATCGGCCCGGATCGCCTCGAAGCTGTCGTCGAGCCGGTAGAAACGACCGATCCAGAACATCGACGCCACAATCAGCCCGGCGGGGATCCACAGATAGCAGGCTTTGATAGCAAACAGCGCGTCCGGGGATTGCACGCTGTTCGCAATATAGCCGCCAGAAGAGAGCAGAAAACCGGTGATCGCCCCTGCCCCTGCCATCGCCACCTTGCCGAGAAAACCGTTGATGGAGGTCAAAATACCCGCGGTATTGATACCCGTTTTCCAGACGCCGTAATCCACCGGGTCGGCCTGCATTGAGAAGTAGATTGCTGTACGCTGGCCTGCGCCAAGCGACAGGACGATGGCACCAATAATTAATCCCCAGTAGTTCACCCCGGCGACGATCATGATGCCCATGCCGATAAGGTTAATGGTACTGGCCACCAGGTAGACATGGCGTTTTTTCATTTTGCCCGCGAGGAACGGCACCGTCAGCGTACCGAGCAACGGCACAAAGGAGGCGATCCCGGCCACGATGGCGGTCAGTTCACTGCTGCCGACGTAGTAGTGGAAGAAATAGACCAGCGCCCCGGTCTGGAAGAAGAACGCGCCCCACATCAGGAAGATGTTCAGCGCGAACACTTTCCACGGCGTGTTGGATTTCAGGCCCGTCCAGGCACGTTTAAGCGTCATGCGCTCCTGGGTGATCGTGATCTTCTCCTCAACGTTGCGGAAACTGATCAGCAGGAAGAAGGTCGCAATCACGCCAAACACAATGGCGGTGTACAAAAAACCCTGCGCCTGATTGCCCTGCCCCAATGCGCCGACCAGCGGCAGCGTGGCAACCGCCACAATGGTGGAGCCCAGCGAGCCCAACAGAATACGCACAGCCGATAAGGTGGTGCGCTCCTGTGAATCCGCAGTCAGGAACGGCAGCATCGCGCAGAAGGGAATATTGACGATTGTGTACAGGAATGACAGGCAGAGATAGGTGATAAAGGCATAGATCAGCTTCCCGGTGGTACCGAAATCAGGAACGTAAAATGCCAGAATACACATCAAACCAAAGGGTACCGCGCCAATCAGCAGCCACGGGCGGCAGCGCCCCCAGCGGGTGGTGGTATTGTCGATCATCAGCCCCATCAACACATCCGCCACGCCATCGACCAGCCGCGTCACGAGGAACATGATCCCGACCCAGTAAGCCGGTAAGTTCATCACATCGGTATAAAAGAACATCAGATACAGGGAAATCAGCTGCCAGACCAGGTTACAGGAGAGATCGGCGATCCCGTAGCCTAACCGTTGCCGCCATAGCATTAAGAATGATTTAGCCATTTTGTCCACTTTATAGTTGTTTATCAGAGACCGAACTGGCGGATAAACCAGGCCGGGGTACAGCTCCACGCATGGCAGTAACTGTTAATGAGCTTACTGCCATAAGGAGAGAAATCGGGTCTTTCTGGATCAAATAATTCCCAGAAGGTATCCGCCCCGTCGTCCACCATCGCCCCCCAGTAGGCTTTAATCTCGGCCACGGCACGTTCACGCAGCCCGCATTTCAACAGCGCGGCAATAAAGTGATGGCGTAGATAGGGGGTGTTCATTCCCACTGATGGGGGAGACTGAATCAAATTGCTGAGAACTTTTTGCTGATGCGCCACATCGCCCACGTCGGCCAGCACCAGCCAGATTTGCGAGGCGGCGCTGATCTGGCGCTGAGCGCCGCTGACATAAAATCCTGCTGTCTTATCCCACAGCTGATGGGCAGCGCGTTTCACCTGTGCCAGCTTGTCGTTCAGCATTTCCCCCTGGGCAGGGTCGCAAATCTCTGCCAGCCGAACGGCTTTTTCGATGCAGTAGATGAGCACTCCCTGGGATGCGGCCTGCTTATTAAGCCGATCGTGCCAGTCGATAAACGACCACCAGTCGTCACCATCGATGACCAGCCCGTCATGGCAACGCGCCAGCGCCAGTTCGACCTGACGAAGGGCGACAGGCCACAGGGCATCGGCGGTGTGTCTGTCGTCGGTCGCCTGCAGATAGTTGTAGAGGGTGTCGACAAAAAAGAGTGAATAATCAAACAGAAACGTATCGTCAGCCACCACATCAGGACGAACAAAGATATTGGCAGACACCATCCCGTCTGCGCGGCGATGACCGGCAAACAGATACAGGCAGCGGCGAACAAGGTCGTGATTCGCGAAGGTAACGTCATTTACCAGCGCCTGTAAGCGCAGATCCCCCAGCCATAAACGACGATCGCGCTTCGGCCCGTCTTCGAACACCTCCTGCATGCAATTGCGCAGGGTTCTGACCGCCACTTCATCTATTTTTCGCAGCTGTGGATCGGTAGATTCACAGGCTGGATATTCCAGTGGGGCGGAGCTGACGCTATTTAAGGTGATCTGCTTAAAGCGCAGCTGATATTTTGGCGACAGCGCCACGACGCGAATTTTCAGATAACGGAAGCAGTAGCGGCGTGCCAGCGTAATATCTGCCGGCAGGATATCAAGATATTCATGATGTTGTTGTAACCAGCTGCTGCTTAACCATCCTTGATAATCGCTGAACGGCTCGGCCATTTCGCACAGCGTTTCGCCAAAAATAAACTCCAGATGGGCGGGTGCATCCGGCGGGCTGCCTGCGGCTTCACAGCTAAAATTTAACCAGCCGACACCGTGAGTGCCAAAATCCAGAATAAAGGTATCGCCCGGCGAGAAGCTTTTTGTTAGCCATGTACTGGCATCGGCTACCTTTTCGGCGCGCCAGCCGAGCAATGCGGAATTATCGACAACCGGGTTGATGACGCTGACCGGCGAAATAGCCTGAGAATGGAGTGTTGGCATTAATGCGCTGGCGTTGGCAAGGAACTGCTCATCGCGAAGCATAGTGAGATTATGGTGCTGCTGGATTGCCTGAGACATACTGCGTCCTCTGTAAGATTTCAGGCAGAATAAAGTTCATCCGGGAACCCAGCCACTCTGATAGTGCCAACCCCCTGCGAAGGTTGGCACTGCGAGTGAGGTCGACCTGAGAATGTTCACACTTTGTAAAAGAGGGCTTCTGTCGGGTGGGTAAATCTATTATGGTGCTCGCAGCTTTCCTTGCCGCAGGATAATTTATGAACACCTTAACCGTTGAGCATTATTTCAGTTCCATCCACGACAAACTCGCGCTTTATAGAAGCGACCCGGAAGATAATAGCTGCGAGCATTGCCATGAATTTGATGAACTGGTTATTGTTGAGCAAGGACATGGTCTGCACGTTATTAACGGAAAGCCACTTTATATCCAGCAAGGGGATATTTTTTATGTGCAGCGCGGCGACTCTCACTTTTATGATGAACTGGGGACGTTGAAGCTGATTAATATCCTTATCAATCCCGTGGCTAATTTTGTTTTCTTACAGCAAACAGAATCCCTGCTGCAACGATTCTCAGTGCGGGATGCGCGCTGCTATACATGGCTGGCACCGGATGCGCGAATGCAGTGTAATTCGCTAATTGATAAAATCTTCAGTTCCCAGCCGCTCCGGGCTGAGCAGCGGGAGTCGCTTTTTTTCCAGCTGGTCAATACGCTGCTGCAGGCGCAGTCGGAGGTTAACCATAACAACACCCGTTATAAATTGCATAAGCTGCTGAACCACTTACAGGAAAACTGTTTTGAAGAGTATGACTGGAATGACCTCGCAAAGCAGTTTCATTTAACCCCAAGAACCGCGTTTCGGCATATCAAAGCCGCAACAGGCATGACGCCAGAAAATTATGTTAAGCACCTGAGGCTGGTATCGGCTCGGGTCAAAGTCCGTGAAACCGACATGACCATTACCGAAATCGCCTTCCTGTGCGGTTTTGCCAACAGCAGCCATTTCAGCACCCTGTATAAAAAAGTCTTTTCGATTACGCCAAGTGAAGAGCGCCGACGGGTTGAAATTTGCGGCTAGTGCGCCTGAATGTCTCAGGCGCAGGATTGGCATCAGTGAATGCTCACCACCGTCATATCTGCCAGCATGCTATGTGTAATATCGTGTAGCAGCCCGGTGAGATGCGGGAGCTGATCGCGATCGAAATGCGACACCAGCAGGACATGGTTTAGCGCGCGGCAGTAGTCGCACTGGGTTTCGGTGCTGTCCAGCAGCCACTCTTTTCTCTGCGCAGGTTGTAACTCATCGTCATCAAGCACGCGAAAATCAGTCATCGATTTTTCGAGCTCAGCGTTGAATGCCTCAAGATAAGCGGCAAGGCAGCGAGCGATGGGCTGCGTTTGCGGTAGCGAGTCGCAATCCACCAGGATTTCAGTCAGCAGGTTGCAGCGCGCTGCGAGGGTGGCGAGATCGGGGGTGTTGAGTTCGAGTTCGCTGTATAGTTGGGAAATAGTATTTTCATTAAGCATAAATCATCCTTTATGCACGGGTAATTTTCATTGTGCACACTCTCAGGACGCCAATCCTGACACCTGATTTTGCAGGTGCGCCGCCATTTTATTACTGTGGTTTTATCCAGCAATAATCTTGTTTCAATTCTGGATAGCGCCTCGCAAAGTTTGATGTAGCCATGGCAATGGGATCCCCACAACTTGCTGATTTTATTCAGGCATAAAAAAACCGGGCTTTCGCCCGGTTTTTATCATCAGTACAAAATCTTAGTGTGCCGCTTCCGGCTTATGCTTCTGCGCACTCTGGAAATCGTACGTCAGCTCGCCCTTCTCCTGGTCCAGCGCCACCGTCACCTGGCCGCCGTCCACCAGTGAGCCAAACAGCAGCTCGTTGGCCAGCGGTTTCTTCAGGTTGTCCTGAATCACACGCGCCATTGGACGGGCACCCATTGCACGGTCGTAGCCTTTCTCGGCCAGCCAGTCGCGCGCCTCCTGACTGACTTCCAGCGACACGCCTTTCTGATCCAGCTGAACCTGCAGCTCGACGATGAACTTGTCCACCACCTGATGGATCACCTCGGTCGACAGGTGATCGAACCAGATAATATTGTCCAGACGGTTACGGAACTCCGGCGTAAAGACCTTCTTGATCTCTTCCATCGCATCGGTGCTGTTATCCTGGTGGATCAGGCCAATGGATTTACGCTCGGTTTCACGCACCCCGGCGTTGGTGGTCATCACCATCACCACGTTGCGGAAGTCCGCCTTGCGCCCGTTGTTGTCGGTCAGCGTGCCGTTGTCCATGACCTGCAGCAGCAGGTTAAAGACGTCCGGGTGCGCTTTCTCGATTTCATCGAGCAGCAGAACCGCGTGCGGATGCTTAATCACCGCATCGGTAAGCAGGCCGCCCTGGTCAAAGCCCACATATCCCGGAGGCGCACCGATCAGACGACTGACGGTGTGACGCTCCATATACTCGGACATATCAAAACGAAGCAGCTCAATGCCCAGCGCTTTGGAGAGCTGAACCGTGACCTCGGTTTTCCCTACCCCGGTCGGACCGGCGAACAGGAAAGAACCCACTGGCTTATGGTCGTGCCCCAGTCCGGCGCGGGCCATCTTAATGGCTTCGGTTAACGCCTCAATGGCTTTACCCTGCCCAAAGACCAGCATTTTCAGACGATCGCTGAGGTTTTTCAGCGTGTCGCGGTCGCTCTGAGAAACGCTCTTCTCAGGGATACGCGCGATGCGTGCGACTACGGATTCGATATCCGCCACGTTAACCGTTTTCTTCCGCTTGCTGACCGGCATCAGACGCGCACGCGCACCCGCTTCGTCGATCACATCAATCGCTTTATCCGGTAGATGACGGTCGTTGATATATTTCACCGCCAGCTCCACCGCCGCACGCACCGCTTTCGCGGTATAACGCACGTCGTGGTGCGCTTCGTACTTCGGTTTCAGGCCGTTGATTATCTGTACAGTCTCTTCAACAGAAGGCTCAGTGATGTCGATTTTCTGGAAGCGACGCGCCAGAGCACGGTCTTTTTCGAAAATGTTGCTGAACTCCTGATAGGTGGTCGAGCCCATCACACGAATCTTGCCGCTGGAGAGCAGCGGTTTTATCAGGTTAGCCGCATCCACCTGGCCACCCGATGCCGCACCGGCACCAATGATGGTATGGATTTCATCAATAAACAGGATGCTGCTGGTATCCTGCTCCAGCTGCTTGAGCAGCGCTTTGAAACGTTTTTCAAAATCACCGCGGTACTTGGTTCCGGCCAGCAGAGAGCCAATATCGAGCGAGTAAATAGTGCAATCGGCGATCACTTCCGGTACGTCGCCCTGCACGATACGCCAGGCCAGCCCTTCGGCGATGGCGGTTTTACCCACGCCCGACTCCCCCACCAGCAGCGGGTTGTTCTTGCGACGACGGCACAGGACCTGAATTGCTCGTTCCAGCTCTTTATCGCGGCCGATCAGCGGGTCGATACCGCCAACGCGAGCAAGCTGGTTAAGATTGGTGGTGAAGTTTTCCATACGTTCCTCCCCGCCTGCTTGCTCTTCGCTGTTAACCTGATTGCTGGAATCCGATGCCTGATTCGGCTCGTCTTTGCGCGTTCCATGAGAGATGAAGTTCACCACGTCGAGGCGGCTGACTTCGTGCTTACGCAGAAGATACGCAGCCTGCGACTCCTGCTCGCTGAAGATGGCAACCAGCACGTTGGCGCCGGTAACTTCGCTACGTCCGGAGGACTGGACGTGGAATACCGCGCGCTGCAGAACGCGCTGGAAGCTGAGCGTCGGCTGCGTGTCGCGCTCCTCTTCGCTGACGGGCAGCACCGGTGTGGTTTGTTCGATGAAGGCTTCGAGCTCCTGGCGCAGTGCGACCAGATCCACGGAGCACGCTTCCAGCGCTTCACGGGCGGATGGATTGCTAAGCAGTGCAAGCAGCAAGTGCTCGACCGTCATAAATTCATGTCGGTGCTCACGCGCTCTGGCGAAAGCCATGTTTAAACTGAGTTCCAGTTCTTGATTGAGCATAGGCACCTCCCCCAATTTTCATTGCCTTATTCAGGCTTTTTCCAGCGTACACAGCAACGGATGCTCATTCTCCCTCGCGTACTCGTTCACCATCGCCACTTTGGTTTCGGCGACTTCTGCCGTAAACACGCCGCAGATCGCTTTGCCATGATAGTGAACCGTAAGCATCAGTTGCGTTGCACGTTCTACATCATAAGAAAAGAACTTTTGTAGCACGTCAATAACAAATTCCATCGGCGTGTAATCATCGTTCATTAACATAACTTTATACATAGATGGCGGTTTTAGCGCGTCGCGCACTTTATCTTCCGCCAACTTGTCAAAATCCAGCCAGTCGTTCGTCTTACCCATTGTCAGTCGTCATCATCGTTTTATGGTCTCCGGTCACGTGTTCTGACGCAGGCCGAAGGCTATACATACCTTGAATCTACCTCAGATGTCAGATAACTCACATCTATTATTGCCATCCGCGATATCTGTCACAATACCCGTCAATAGCGTTAACTGCTTCAAATTTTGATTCATTTTTCACCCCATAACCCCGGCAAATGCTTGACGATCTCTTTGGTTTATCTAAATTGTACAGGCGTGAGTTGGCGAGGTTTTAACCAGCCCCCGCTCCACCACCGGTTCAATACATCTTACTAATAAGATTTCGAAGGATGTCGAAGCATGGAAACGGGTACTGTTAAGTGGTTCAACAACGCCAAAGGGTTTGGTTTCATTTGCCCTGAAGGCGGTGGCGAAGACATATTCGCCCATTACTCAACCATTCAGATGGATGGTTACAGAACGTTAAAAGCCGGGCAGGCCGTCCGGTTCGATGTACACCTGGGGCCGAAAGGCAATCATGCCAGCGTCATTGTGCCTGTCGAAGCAGAAGCGGTGGCGTAGCTCTCTGTTTTATTGTGTACACCCCGCACTCAAAATGCCAGCCCGATCGGCTGGCATTTTTATTTGCGTCTTGTCCGACAAAAAACTTACTCCCGGGCCAACGCGTCCACCGGATCCAGTCGCGCTGCATTACGCGCCGGTAGCCAGCCGAATAGCACCCCGGTAAAGGTTGAACAGAGGAACGCGGTCAGTAACGCCATCGGCGAGAAGCCAATTTCCCAGCCGGGTAAAAACAGCTGCAGCGTAAAAGCGATCATCAGTGAC
This sequence comes from Silvania hatchlandensis, assembly GCF_025564065.1. GTDB lineage: Bacteria > Pseudomonadota > Gammaproteobacteria > Enterobacterales > Enterobacteriaceae > Enterobacter > Enterobacter hatchlandensis. Next base: position 62,591 of record NZ_JAMGZK010000045.1, read on the forward strand.
AGCGAAATTCCCAGCGCGCCGCCCACCAGACAAACCAGCACCGCTTCGATCAAAAATTGTTGCAGCACATCGCTGGCCCGGGCACCGACCGCCATCCGGATACCGATTTCACGCGTGCGCTCAGTCACCGACACCAGCATGATATTCATCACCCCAATGCCCCCCACCAGCAGGGAGATGATCGCCACCAGCGTGAGAAAGAGCTGTAAAGTACGTGTGGTCTTTTCAGCCGTTTTCAAGAGACCGTCCATGTTCCAGGTGAAGAAATCTTTCTTGCCGTGGCGCAGCAGCAGCATCCGTTCAAGCTGCTGTTCCGCCAGCGTGCTGTCGTAACCCTCTTTCACCCGCACGGTGATCGAGTTGAGCCACGACTGGCCCATAATGCGCCCGGAAATGGTGGAATACGGCAGCCAGACGCGCAAAATTTTGCTGCTACCAAACATCGACTGCTTCTCTTGCGCCACCCCAATCACCGTCGCAGGCATATTGCCTACCAGGATAATCTCTCCCACCACGCTGGCTTTGTTAGGGAACAGCTGCCGCCGGGAGTTGGCGTCCAGCACCACCACCTGCGCCCTGCCCGAGAGCTGCTCGGCGTTAAAGGTGGTCCCTTCGCTGAAGGTCATGCCGTAGACGTTAAAATAGTCACCGCTGACGCCGTTGGCGCTGGCCGCTACGTCAATGTTCCCGTAGCGCAGCCGCAGGCTCTGGGACACCGCAGGCGTGGCGGAGTTAACCCACGGCTGCTTCTGGATGGCGGCGAGATCGTCATATTTCAGCGCTTGTTGATACTGCGGCTCGTCATCGCCAAAATCTTTGCCTGGATAGACGTCGATGGTATTGGTGCCGATGGCGCGAATGTCTGCCAACACCAGCTGTTTAGCGGCATCGCCCACCACCACAATCGACACCACCGAAGCGATGCCGATGATGATCCCGAGCATCGTCAGCAAAGTACGCATCTTATTGGCGGCCATCGCCAGCCACGCCATGGTCAGCGCCTCGCGAAAGCTGCTGGCAAACTGTCGCCAGCCGGATGGAGGCGGCAGGGCCACTTCCTGTCGCCGGGAGCCATTGCTATTGGGCGGGGGATTGCTGACTAACTCGCCGTCGTGGATCTCGACGATCCGCCCGGCCTGCGCCGCGACCTGCGGATCGTGGGTCACGATGATCACCGTATGCCCCTGATCCCGCAGCTGGTGGAGGATCGCCATCACCTCCTCCCCGGAGTGGCTGTCCAGCGCCCCGGTCGGTTCATCGGCCAGGATCACCTGCCCGCCGTTCATTAGCGCACGGGCGATACTCACCCGCTGCTGCTGCCCACCAGACAGCTGCGAGGGCTGATAATCCACCCGCTCGCCCAGCCCCAGCCGGGTTAACAGCGCCTGGGCCCGCTCAAGGCGTTTTTTGCGCTCCACGCCCGCATAAACTGCAGGCACTTCCACGTTTTGCACGGCGCTAAGATGCGACAGCAGATGGTAGCGCTGGAAGATAAAGCCGAAGTGCTCCCGGCGCAATTTCGCCAGCGCGTCGCCATCCAGCGTGGCGATATCGGTTCCGGCCACGCGATAGGTGCCGCTGGTGGGTTTATCCAGGCAGCCGAGGATATTCATCAGCGTCGATTTACCGGAACCCGAGGCACCGATAATCGCCACCATCTCCCCCGCTTCCACCCGCAGGGTGATGCCTTTCAGTACCTCCACCGGCCCATCCCCGGAGGGATAGCTGCGGCGAATGTCATTCAGCTCAAGCAGTGCGGTCATTGCGCCGCCCCTGGCAGGGTCTCGCTAATGACGACTTCTTCACCCCCTTCCAGCCCTTTCACCACCACCACGTCGGTGTCGTTGCGTGCGCCGAGACTGACTTCACGCTCGCGGGTCTCCCCGTTACGCAGCACTTTCACTTTATAGCGGTTGTCACCTGCCGACTCGCCCAGCGCCGCCAGCGGAATGGTCAGCACGTTCTTCACCCCGGTCAGCTGAATATGCACCTGTGCGGTCATCTCAAGGCGCAGCACCCCTTGCGGGTTAGGCACTTCAAAACGGGCATGGTAAAAAATGGCGTCGTTGACCTTCTCCGGCGTCGGCAGAATGTCTTTCAGCACACCTTCGTAGCGGGTCTGCGGATCGCCCAACACCGTAAACCAGGCTTTTTGCCCCGGCTTAAGGTGGATAACGTCCGCCTCGGACACCTGGGCCTTCACCAGCATGGTGCTCATGTCCGCCAGGGTCAGAATGTTTGGCGCCTGCTGGGCAGCAATCACCGTCTGGCCCTGCAGGGTAGTGATTTGCGTCACTTCTCCGCCCATCGGGGCCACAATGCGGGTGTAATCGAAGTTGGTTTTGGCGCTATCCAGCGTGGCCTGATTGCGTTTGATCTGCGCATCAATGGTGCCAATCTGCGCCTGTTTCACCGCCAGTTCGGTCGCGGCGGTGTCCAGTTCCTGCTGCGAAATCGCCTGGGTGGTGGCCAGCTGGCGTTGACGATTCAGCGTCACCTGCGCCAGCTTGCGTTCAGCATCGGCCTGGCTGCGCTGCGCACGCAGCTCCATCAGGGTCGCTTCGACCTCTTTGATCTGGTTTTCAGCCTGCTCCGGATCAATCACCCCCAGCAGCTGTCCTTTTTTGACCTTATCGCCGATCTCTACCGACAGCGTTTTCAGCTGCCCGCTCACCTGCGCGCCCACGTCAACTTTACGTAGCGCATCCAGCTTGCCGGTCGCCAGCACGTTCTGCTGCAGCTCGCCCGGACGGACAATCAGCGTCGTATAGTGCGGCACCGGCGCGTTAAGCGTTCTCCAGGCGGTAATCAGCGCAACGATAATGATAAGCGCGGCTATCACGTACCGTTTTTTAAGCTTTCTCCTGATATTCATAGCGATCCTGAGTCCTTCGTGTGATCCATCAAAATGAGAAGGATAACTTCAACAGCGGTTAAACAAAATTTGAAAGGTGATGAGAGTATCAGACTTATTGATATTTGGTTAAGTATACGGATGGTGAAATAAATACATCAATTCTACTGGATGGTTTCACCATGTCGCAGCTTACCGAACACACTTTTGCCCCGTCTCGCTCCATGACCCGTCTGGGATTGTTCTTCAATCTGTTTAGCGGTAAATGGCGTCCGGGTCAGTTCTGGCACCGCCGCAGCTTCCGGCTTAAGTTCCTGCTGCGCTCATTGCTGATGCCCCGCTTAAGCCTGGAATGGATGAACGCACTGGCACATTTTCCGGATCTGGTTGAGCTGTTGACCCGCCAGCCGCGCCTGCCCGTGCGCCTGCATCGCCCCTATCTGGCCGTCAATCTCGACCGTAAGCAGCTGCTGGAGGCCATCCGCTACCACTACGCCCGGCTGTACGCCACGCTGACACCGGCAGAACTGCGCGACTATCTGCAGGGCAACGGGCTGGTGCTGGCTCAGCTGGAGGGTAAAAACGGCGAACAGTACACCCTCGAGCTCACCATGATGATTACCCTGGATAAAGAAGGGGAAAGCACGATCCTGATGCGAAACGACGAGGGTGAAACGCTGGCGGAAATGACCTTCACGCTCTGCCAGTACCAGAATCAACCGACGTTGTTTATCGGCGGTTTGCAGGGCGGCAAGCGCGAGTTACCGCATGAGGAGATCCAGAAGGCGACCAAAGCCTGTCACGGGCTGTTCCCGAAACGTCTGGTGATGGAGGCGATTTGCCAGTTTGCCGCCCGCTTCGAGGTGACGCAGATTCTGGCGGTGAGCAACGAAACGCATATCTATCGCAGCCTGCGCTATCGCGATAAAAAGGACAAGATCCACGCCGACTACAGCGGCTTCTGGGAGACCGTCGGCGGCGAGTGCGATGCCAACGGCTATTTTCATATTCCCGGCACCGTCGCGCGTAAAAGCGAGGCCGAGATCGCCAGCAAAAAACGCGCGGAGTATCGCCGCCGTCATCAACTGCTGGATGCGATCCCGGCGCACATGTCCGGGCTGTTTCGTTAATCCGCTCTGCCGCGCGCCAGCCACAGCACGCGGGAGAACATTTTGCGCAGCAGGGTGGGCACAGATTCCACCCCTCTGCGCCCGGCCTCCATGGCCACCTCTATTGCCAGATCCGGTTTAGACGAGCGGTGGATCGCTTTGGTGATCACCCGCCGGATGTTCATCGGAATATTTTCCGGCAGCATCGCCACCCGGTGGAACACGTCGGAAAACCCCTGCCGGTACATGAAATGTTCCATGTCCATGGCGGGCAGCATCGTCAGATGTTCACGCTCTTCTTCCCGATCATTGTTAAGCAGCCCACGCACGGTGGCAGCATATTTCTTGCCCGCCTCGTCGCCGTCCACCAGCACATGCCACTCGATGCCCATCCGCCGGGCAAATTTCACCAGCGGCTTTAAGCCAGACTGGGCGAACTCAATCACCTTAATGCCCTCGGCGTCGAAGTGATGGCCACACTGGCGGGCCAGTTCGTTGATGACCCAGGTTTCGGTCTCCCCTTCCACCAGCAGCCAGCAGCGGGCAAACAGCGACGATGCGCGGTTGAAGCGAATATGAAAAGCGATCCGCCGACCATCTTCGGCGCTCATCCCCCCCGGCCCGAGGCGGTATGCGGTAACGCGCGACGATTCACGCACCAGCCTGCAGACGTGCTCAACCGGGGTTAACGACAGCAGTTCCCCGGAGTTGGTGGTGGTGATGCGCTGCAGAGGCAGCAGGTTAAGCAGGTGCCATGCCACCGACAGCATGATGGGATGCAGGCGGGTCTCGGGATCTTCCACCAGCAGCAGCGGGCGGGCGTCGCGGTCCAGCCGGACGGCTCCTTTCGCCTGCAGCAGGGTGGAGAACAGCCCCAGCAGGATCACCCGGTGCGAACGGCCGCCGGGCCTGTCGATCATCCGGTTGATGATGTCGAGATAGCGCCAGCTGCGCTGCTCGTCGTGCGATCGGCGTCGCATCAGCCGATTACGGACCGGTGAGGTGCCCTGCTCGGAAAAGTAGTGTTCCAGAAGCTGCACCATCGCCGACAGCCCCTGGCGGATCTGCCCGTCGGTCAAGTTTTGCGGCCGGGCCACCAGCTCGCGGGCCAGATAGTCCAGCTCGCGGGCGGTGACCTCCACGTCAGGCATATGTGGCACCGTGCCGTTGCGGATCCGCCGCATAAAGCGGGCATCGCGCAATCGCAGGACCGGCATCAGCCGCACCAGATGGCGCGCCAGGTCGTCAATCTCGTCAAGTGGCAGCGGGTTGCCCTGGGCGTCGAGAAACTCACGCAAGGTTAAGACGCTGTCATCATCGGCCAGCGAGCCCTCCAGGCGATAAAAAACGCGGTGGTGGTTGTCCGGGCATTTCACCCAGCAGTCGGCGAGCGGGCGAAAGCGCCGGACATGATGGCGACCCGGCTCCGATTCGCAAAAGGTCAACAGGATATGCAGATGGTGTTCGCGCCCCAGCACGTCGCCGGGTGGGAACCAGAAGTCGTCGCGCACAAAATGATAGAGGTCAGATTCCGGCGACAGCAGCAGAGTCAGGGCATCCAGCAGGCTGGACTTGCCCCAGGCGTTTTCGCCAATCAGGACGTTGTTTTGCTCGAGCATCAGCGACAGACGATTGATGCCGCGAAACCCCACGATTTCCACACGTTCAAGTAGCATGTGCCCTCCGGGAGAGATCCACTTTTTCCTTTTAAATTATCCGGAGTATAACGCCAGCACGCGCATGCGACACACGATGCCTTTTAGAATAGTGAACGACCCCTCGCGAAAATTAAGATTTTAACAACACGTTTTGACTTGAAAAAATTAAAAGCAGGTAAATGTCAAAGCTGGAGAAAATGCACTATGCTTTTTCGGCTGGCTTTTATAAAGGGATCAGCAACTCATTGCCCTAAATCAAACTTACCTTATTTATTTAGCTGGTGAGGGAGGTGCCGCATTTTTAGAATAGTGACGCTTCAAATATCGTCGCCCTTTTTTTGGCGATAAACGTTTCTTGCGCAGGTAAGCGCTATTTTATTGAGGTGGTTATGTTCAGAAAGTTAGCAGCTGAATGTTTTGGTACGTTCTGGTTAGTATTTGGTGGCTGCGGTAGCGCGGTTCTGGCGGCAGGCTTTCCAGAATTAGGGATTGGCTTTGTCGGTGTGTCACTGGCATTTGGTTTAACCGTATTAACTATGGCCTATGCCGTGGGCCATATCTCCGGCGGGCACTTCAACCCGGCCGTGACCCTCGGCCTGTGGGCGGGCGGGCGTTTCCCGGCAAAAGACGTGATTGGCTATATCATCGCCCAGGTGATCGGCGGCATTATCGCTGCCGCGATTCTGTACGTGATTGCCAGCGGTAAGGCCGGCTTTGACGCGGCGGCCAGCGGCTTTGCGTCGAATGGCTTTGGCGAACACTCCCCGGGCGGGTTCTCGATGCTGTCTGCTATCGTGATTGAAATTGTGCTGACGGCGGGCTTCCTGCTGGTGATCCACGGCGCAACCGACAAACACGCCCCGGCCGGTTTCGCCCCTATTGCCATTGGCCTGGCGCTGACCCTCATCCACTTGATCAGCATTCCGGTTACCAACACCTCGGTTAACCCGGCGCGCAGCACCGCGGTTGCTATTTTCCAGGGTGGCTGGGCGCTGGAGCAGCTGTGGCTGTTCTGGGTGATGCCAATTGTGGGCGGTATTCTTGGCGGCGTGCTGTACCGCACTCTGCTGGAAAAAAAATCGACTGCCAGTGCGAATGACGTGGTGTCGGATAACGCTTAGTTTACCCAACCGACAAAATAGTTCGTACTCACTCCAGGCCGGGCACGCGTGAGCGCCGCCCGGCTTTATTTTTTTGCACCTTTACTGAACAGCCTGAATTGGGTAGTGTCTCTGCGCCACTCATATAAAGGACCCGGTTGTTCATGTTTTCAGGACTCTTAATCATCTTGATCCCGCTTGTCGTGGGCTATCTTATTCCTCTTCGCCAGGTATCGGCTTTAAAACTGATCAACCGTTTTCTGAGCTGGATTGTCTACGTCATTCTGTTCTTTATGGGGATCAGCCTCGCCTTCCTCGATAATCTGGCCGCCAATCTGCTCTCCATTCTGCATTATTCCATTATTACAATTGTGGTTATTTTGCTGTGTAATATTGCGGCCCTGTTCTGGCTGGAGCGCACTATTCCGTGGCGTAACTATCACCAGCAGGAAAAATTACCTTCACGGATTGCAATGGCGCTGGAGTCATTAAAACTGTGCGGCGTGGTGGTGATTGGCTTTCTGCTGGGGCTCAGCGGGCTAGATTTTTTACAGCACGCCACCGAGGCCAGCGAATACACCCTGATCTTCCTGCTGTTCCTGATTGGTATTCAGCTGCGCAATAACGGCATGACCTTAAAACAGATCGTGCTCAACCGTCGGGGAATGATGGTCGCCGTGGTCGTGGTGGGTAGCTCGATGGTGGGCGGAGTGATCAATGCCTTTATTCTCGACCTGCCGCTCAATACCGCGCTGGCGATGGCCTCCGGTTTTGGCTGGTATTCCCTGTCCGGCATTCTGTTAACCGAATCCTTTGGTCCGGTGATTGGCAGCGCCGCCTTCTTTAATGACCTGGGACGCGAGCTGATCGCCATTATGCTGATCCCAGGCCTCGTACGCCGCAGCCGCTCCACGGCGCTGGGCCTGTGCGGGGCCACCTCGATGGACTTTACCCTGCCGGTGCTGCAGCGTTCAGGTGGGCTGGAAATGGTGCCTGCCGCTATCGTCCACGGCTTTATTTTAAGCCTGCTGGTTCCGGTAATGATGGCGTTCTTCTCGGCCTGATACTGCTTTGGCGGTAGCCTGCTACCGCCAAAATTGCGCTAAATCAATCTCCCTCTATTTTGTAGCAGAAAGACCTTTCCTCCCTTTCTTCACCAGCATAATCTTAAACATGTATCTAAAATATAACTTTAACAGGTGTGATTATGTTTTGTGTGCAATGTGAACAAACTATCCGTACCCCAGTCGGCAACGGCTGCTCTTACGCGCAGGGGATGTGCGGTAAAACCGCCGAAACCTCCGATCTGCAGGATCTGCTGATCGCCTCCCTGCAGGGTTTATCTGCCTGGGCGGTAAAAGCCCGTGAATACGGCATTGTCGACCACTACGTAGACAATTTCGCGCCACGCGCGTTTTTCTCCACCCTGACTAACGTTAACTTCGATTCCCCGCGTATCGTCGGCTACGCGCGCGAAGCTATCGCTCTGCGTGAAGCGCTTAAAGCACAGTCCCTGAACATGGATGCTCACGCCACCGTCGATAACCCAATGGGCGACCTGCAGTTGGTCAGCGACGATCTGGGCGACCTGCAACGTCAGGCAGCAGATTTTACCCCGAACAAAGACAAAGCCGCGATTGGCGAGAACATCCTTGGCCTGCGCCTGCTGTGCCTGTACGGTCTGAAAGGTGCGGCGGCCTATATGGAGCACGCCCACGTTCTGGATCAGTACGACAACGACATCTACGCGCAGTACCACAAAATTATGGCGTGGCTGGGCACCTGGCCGTCCGATATGAACGCTCTGCTGGAGTGTTCCATGGAAATCGGCCAGATGAACTTCAAAGTGATGAGCATTCTGGACGCCGGTGAAACCACCAAATACGGCCACCCGACCCCGACCCAGGTTAACGTGAAAGCCACTGAAGGTAAGTGCATCCTGATCTCCGGCCACGATCTGAAAGACCTGTACAACCTGCTGGTTCAGACCGAAGGTACCGGCGTTAACGTCTATACCCACGGCGAAATGCTGCCAGCCCACGGCTACCCGGAGCTGCGTAAATTCAAACACCTGATCGGTAACTACGGCAGCGGCTGGCAGAACCAGCAGGTGGAGTTTGCCCGCTTCCCTGGCCCAATCGTGATGACCTCTAACTGCATCATCGACCCTACCGTGGGCGCATACGATGACCGCATCTGGACCCGCAGCATCGTCGGCTGGCCGGACGTAAGCCACCTTGAAGGCGACGACTTCGCGCCGGTGATTGCGCAGGCACAACAGATGGCGGGCTTCCCGTACAGCGAAATCCCACACCTGATCACCGTGGGTTTTGGCCGTCAGACTCTGCTGGGCGCGGCGGATTCCCTGATTGACCTGGTGAGCCGCGAAAAACTGCGTCACATCTTCCTGATCGGTGGCTGTGACGGTGCACGCGGCGAACGTAACTACTTCACCGATTTCGCCACCAGCGTGCCGGACGACTGCCTGATCCTGACCCTGGCCTGCGGTAAATACCGTTTCAACAAACTCGATTTCGGCGATATCGAAGGCCTGCCGCGTCTGGTGGATGCCGGTCAGTGTAACGACGCTTACTCGGCCATCATTTTGGCGGTCACCCTGGCAGAGAAACTGGGCTGTGGCGTGAACGACCTGCCGCTGTCGCTGGTGCTCTCCTGGTTCGAACAGAAAGCGATTGTGATCCTGCTGACCCTGCTGTCGCTGGGCGTGAAAAACATCGTCACCGGTCCAACGGCACCTGGCTTCTTTACGCCGGATCTGCTGGCCATCCTCAACGACAAATTTGGTCTGCGTTCCGTGACCACCGTTGAAGAAGACATGAAGCAACTGCTGAGCGCGTAAGGAGTTTAAGAATGACAATGCCAACCCATCAGTGCCCGTGGCGGATGCAGGTTCATCACATCCATCAGGAAACGCCGGATGTCTGGACAATTTCGTTGCTGTGCCACGACTATTATCCTTACCGTGCCGGGCAGTATGCGCTGGTCAGCGTGCGTAATTCAGCCGAGACGCTGCGGGCGTACACGATCTCTTCAACGCCGGGCATCAGCGAATACATTACGCTGACCATCCGTCGCATTGATGAGGGGGCAGGCTCCCAGTGGCTGACCGGTGACGTGAAGCGTGGGGATTACATCTGGCTCTCCGACGCGCAGGGTGATTTCACCTGTGACGATAAAGCCGAGGATAAATTCCTGCTGCTGGCTGCCGGCTGCGGCGTAACGCCGGTCATGTCGATGCGTCGCTGGCTGGCAAAAAACCGTCCGCAGGCCGACGTAGAAGTGATCTTCAGCGTGCGTTCGCCAGAGGATGTGATTTTTGCTGACGAATGGCGTCACTACCCGGTCACGCTGGTGGCCGAAAACAACGCCACCGACGGCTTTGTGCCCGGTCGCCTGAACCGTGACCTGCTGCAGCGCGTGCCGGATATCGCCGCGCGCACCGTGATGACCTGTGGTCCGGCACCCTATATGGACATCGTTGAAGAAGAGGTGAAAGCCCTGGGCGTGAGCCGCTTCTTCAAAGAGCAGTTCTTTACGCCCGTGGCGGAAGCGGCAACCAGCGGGCTAAAGTTCACCAAGCTGCAGCCGGCGAAGACCTTCTTTGGCCGCGTCGGCAGCACCCTGCTGGACGCGCTGGAGAGCAATAACGTACCTGTAGTCGCCGCCTGTCGTGCAGGCGTGTGCGGTTGCTGCAAAACGAAAGTGGTCGACGGGAACTATACGGTCAGCAGCACCATGACGCTGACGGATGCCGAGATTGCCGAAGGTTACGTGCTGGCGTGCTCCTGTCATCCGCAGGGCGATCTGGTTCTGGCCTGATAAAAAAGCCCGGTCACGCTGACCGGGCCTGGAACTGAAATCCCCGCAATCCTGTCGGGGATTTTTTTATTTCCACGCCGGATCGCTCACCACTGAATAGCGACCTGCCCCTAAGAACGCCACCGCCAGCGCGCCCACGAAGAAGTAGACCAGGCTCTCAATTGCCCAGGCCCCTACCGCATCCAGCGCGAAGGTTTTACCGGTTCCGACCATCAGCCACGCCACCACCATGGTAAGGGCCAGCACCAGCGCCGACGGACGGGTCAGAATACCGAGGATAATCAGGATCGGGGCCAGCACTTCCCCCACCAGCACCCCGTAGGCAATAAAGCCCGGGAGCCCCTTCGCCGCCAGCATCCCGGCAATACCACCGACCCCATCGATGGCTTTATGCATGCCATGAAACAGCATCAATCCCCCTACCGCCAGACGTAACAACAGCTTACCGAAATCGTCGTGTGTTAGCGTTTTATTAACAGCGATTAACAATGATTTAACCATTTGAATTGATTCCTGTTTTTATTCTGTGTCGCGCCACAATATGACGAAATGTCGCTCAATGAAAGCAGCTATTAATGAGGGGGACGCCTTTACCGGGCATGGCGGTGAGTTTCATCTAAGCTTGTTAGCGTGATCACAATCAGGAGACGGACAACCATGAAACAAACCGTGGCAAGCTACATTGCGAAAATGCTTGAACAGGTCGGTGTAAAGCGGATCTGGGGGGTGACCGGCGATTCGCTCAACGGCCTGAGCGACAGCCTGAACCGGATGGGCACCATCGACTGGATGCCCACCCGCCATGAAGAGGTCGCCGCCTTTGCCGCCGGGGCAGAAGCACAGTTAACCGGCGAGCTGGCGGTCTGCGCAGGCTCCTGCGGACCGGGCAACCTGCATCTGATTAACGGCCTGTTTGACTGCCATCGCAACCACGTCCCGGTGCTGGCGATTGCGGCCCATATTCCGTCGAGCGAAATTGGCAGCGGCTATTTTCAGGAGACGCATCCTCAGGAGCTGTTCCGTGAATGCAGCCACTATTGCGAGCTGGTGTCGACGCCGGAGCAGATCCCGCAGGTGCTGGCCCTGGCCCTGCGCAACGCTATTCTGAACCGCGGCGTGTCGGTAATCGTGCTGCCCGGCGACGTCGCCCTGCAGGCTGCACCGGAAAGCGCCAGCAGCCACTGGTACCCGGCCCCGCCGCCGGTCGTCATTCCTGCTCACGCCGAGCTGAAGAAACTGGCGCAGCTGCTGCGCTACTCCAGCAATATCGCCCTGCTGTGCGGCAGCGGCTGTGCGGGAGCCCATGAGGAGCTGCTGGAATTTGCCAGCACCCTGAAAGCGCCAATTGTTCACGCTCTGCGCGGCAAAGAGCACGTGGAATACGACAACCCCTTTGATGTGGGGATGACCGGGCTGATCGGCTTCTCGTCCGGGTTCCACACCATGATGAACGCCGACACGCTGGTGCTGCTCGGCACCCAATTCCCGTATCGCGCCTTCTACCCCTCTGACGCCAAAATCATTCAGATCGACATCAACCCCGCCAGCATCGGCGCACACAGCAAAGTGGACATGGCGCTGGTGGGCGACATCAAGGCTACGCTGAGTGCCCTGCTACCGCTGCTTGAGGAGAAAACCGAGCGTAAGTTTCTCGATAAAGCGCTCAGCGACTATCGCGATGCGCGTAAAGGGCTGGACGACCTGGCGAAGCCGGGCGACAAAGCCCTGCATCCGCAGTACCTGGCGCAGCAGATCAGCCACTACGCCGACGAAGATGCCATCTTCACCTGCGACGTGGGCACCCCCACCGTCTGGGCCGCCCGCTACCTGAAAATGAACGGCAAGCGCCGCCTGCTCGGCTCGTTCAACCACGGTTCGATGGCCAATGCCATGCCGCAGGCGCTGGGGGCAAAAGCCACCGCGCCGGACAGGCAGGTGGTGGCGATGTGCGGCGACGGCGGTTTCAGCATGCTGATGGGCGATTTCCTGTCGGTGGTGCAGATGAAGTTGCCTGTCAAAATTATCGTCTTCAATAACAGCGTGCTGGGCTTTGTAGCGATGGAGATGAAGGCCGGGGGCTACCTGACCGACGGCACCGATCTGCACGACACAAACTTCGCCCGCATCGCCGAAGCCTGCGGCATCACCGGCATTCGGGTCGAGAAAGCGTCCGAGGTAGATGACGCGCTGCAGCGGGCCTTTGCCACCGACGGCCCGGTGCTGGTGGACGTGGTGGTCGCCAAAGATGAATTAGCCATTCCGCCGCAGATCAAGCTCGAACAGGCGAAGGGTTTTAGCCTGTATATGCTGCGCGCCATTATCAGCGGACGCGGTGACGAAGTTTTGGAACTGGCAAAAACCAACTGGCTCAGGTAAAACAATCGGCATCGCCTTTAAAATAATAAGGAAATGCCATGATTGATTTACGCAGCGATACCGTTACCCGCCCGACGCAGGCCATGCTCAATGAAATGATGGCCGCGCCGGTCGGGGATGACGTTTACGGCGACGACCCAACCGTTAATGAACTCCAGCGCTATGCTGCCGAACTGAGCGGCAAAGAGGCGGCGCTGTTCCTGCCGACCGGGACTCAGGCCAACCTGGTGGCACTGCTCAGCCACTGCGAGCGCGGCGAAGAGTACATCGTCGGCCAGGGGGCGCATAACTACCTGTACGAAGCCGGCGGCGCGGCGGTGCTCGGCAGTATTCAGCCCCAGCCTATCGATGCGGCCCCGGACGGCTCTCTGCCGCTGGACAAAGTGGCCGCTAAAATCAAAGCCGACGATATCCACTTCGCCCGCACTAAATTACTGAGTCTGGAAAATACCCATAACGGCAAAGTGCTGCCGCGCGAGTACCTGAAAGCGGCGTGGGAGTTTACCCGCGAGCGCAAGCTGGGACTGCACGTCGACGGCGCGCGTATCTTTAACGCCGTGGTGGAGTATGGCTGCGAGCTGAAAGAGATTACCCAGTACTGCGACTCGTTCACCATCTGCCTCTCCAAGGGACTGGGTACACCGGTCGGCTCCCTGCTGGTGGGCGATGCCGACTACATCAAGCGCGCCAATCGCTGGCGTAAAATGACCGGCGGCGGCATGCGCCAGGCCGGGATCCTCGCTGCGGCGGGCCTTTATGCTCTGAAAAACAACGTCGCCCGTCTGAAAGACGATCACGACAATGCCGCATGGATGGCTACCCAGCTGCGCGAGATCGGTGCCGATGTGATGCGTCACGATACCAACATGCTGTTTATCCGCGTCGGCGACGACAACGCCGCTGCGCTGGGCGAGTTTATGCAGGCCCGTGGTGTGCTGATCAACGCCTCCCCGGTGGTGCGCCTGGTGATGCATCTGGACGTCAACCGTGACCAGCTTGCCGATGTGGTTGCCCACTGGCAGGCATTTTTACAGCGCTAAGGAGCTAAACGTGCCGCAACGTATTCTGGTGCTGGGTGCCAGCGGGTATATCGGTCAGCATCTGGTGACGGCGCTGAGTCAGCGCGGGCATCATGTACGGGCGGCGGCACGCAACGTTGAACGCTTGCAGAAGCAGAACCTGCCCAACGTCACCTGCCATGCCATCGATCTCAACTGGCCGCAGGATCTGGCTGCCCTGCTGGAGGGCGTCGAGACGCTCTATTATCTGGTCCACAGCATGGGCGAAGGGGGCGATTTTATTGCCCACGAGCGCCAGGTGGCGATGAACGTGCGCGACGTGCTGCTGGAGACCCCGGTTAAACAGGTGATTTTCCTCAGCTCCCTGCAGGCCCCCGAGCATGAACAATCCGACCATCTCCGCGCCCGCCAACTGACCGCCGAGACGCTGCGCAGCGCCGGTATTCCCCTGACCGAGTTGCGGGCCGGGATCATCGTCGGCGCAGGCTCTGCCGCCTTCGAAGTGATGCGCGATATGGTCTATAACCTGCCGGTGCTGACCCCGCCGCGCTGGGTACGATCCCGCACCACGCCGATTGCGCTGGAGAACCTGCTTCACTATCTGGTGGAACTGCTGGACCATCCGGCCACGGAGCACCGGGTGCTGGAGGCCGCCGGGCCCGAAGTACTGAGCTATCAGCAGCAGTTCGAACACTTTATGCAGGTGAGCGGACGCCGCCGCTGGCTGATCCCCATCCCCTTCCCGACCCGTTGGATCTCGGTGTGGTTTTTAAACGTCATCACCTCGGTGCCGCCGACCACCGCTAAAGCGTTAATTCAGGGGCTGAAGCATGACCTGCTGGCGGACGATCGCGCGCTGCGGGCGCTGATCCCACAGCAGTTGATCCGCTTCGACGACGCGGTCCGCAACACGCTAAAAGAAGAAGAGAAGCTGGTGAACTCCAGCGACTGGGGTTACGACGCCCAGGCCTTTGCCCGCTGGCGGCCAGAGTACGGCTATTACCCGAAGCAGGCGGGCTGTACGGTAAAAACGTCCGCCAGCCTGAGCGCCCTGTGGCAGGTGGTGAATCAGATTGGCGGCAAAGAGGGCTACTTCTTTGGCAACGCCCTGTGGCAGACCCGGGCGATGATGGATCTGCTGGTCGGGCATAAGCTGGCAAAAGGCCGTCCGGCGGCGCCCTGGCTGCAAACCGGCGATACGGTCGATAGCTGGAAGGTGATTATCGTCGAGCCGGAGAAGCAGCTGGCGATGCTGTTTGGCATGAAAGCGCCCGGGCTCGGGCGGCTGTGCTTTACGCTGAAGGACAAAGGTACGCATCGGGAGCTGGACGTGCGCGCATGGTGGCACCCCCACGGCATGCCGGGGCTGTTTTACTGGCTGCTGATGATCCCGGCGCACCTGTTTATCTTCCGGGGGATGGCGCGGCGTATTACGCAACGCGCAGAACAGTACCCAGAAAAAGTCTGATTAAAACGCCGAATCTTTCACGTTTCCCATTGCATACAGGCGTAATTCACGGAAGAA
This sequence comes from Silvania hatchlandensis, assembly GCF_025564065.1. Classification (GTDB taxonomy): domain Bacteria; phylum Pseudomonadota; class Gammaproteobacteria; order Enterobacterales; family Enterobacteriaceae; genus Enterobacter; species Enterobacter hatchlandensis. The sequence goes on from NZ_JAMGZK010000045.1 coordinate 78,072, forward strand.
TGCGCACGAAATTCTTTTCTACACAGTGGATCGATATGAAGGTACTGGTTACCGGCGCCACCAGCGGCTTAGGCCGAAACGCGGTCGAGTTTTTGCGCAATAAAGGCATCAGCGTGCGGGCCACCGGCCGCAACGAAGCGATGGGCACCTTGCTGCAAAAAATGGGCGCAGAATTTGTCCATGCCGACCTGACGGAACTGGTCTCTTCGCAGGCAAAAGTGATGCTGGCCGGTATCGATACCCTGTGGCACTGCTCCAGCTTTACCTCTCCGTGGGGGACGCAGCAGGCCTTCGATCTGGCTAACGTGCGCGCCACCCGCCGTCTGGGCGAGTGGGCCGTAGCCTGGGGGGTGCGTCACTTCGTGCATATCTCCTCCCCGTCGCTCTATTTTGACTACCACCACCATCGCGGTATTCAGGAAGACTTCCGCCCGACGCGCTTCGCCTGCGAGTTTGCCCGCAGCAAAGCCGCCAGCGAAGAGGTTATCGATCTACTGGCTCAGTCGAACCCGCATACCCGTTTTACGGTACTGCGCCCGCAAAGCCTGTTTGGCCCGCACGATAAGGTGTTTATTCCGCGCCTGGCGCAGATGATGCACCACTACGGCAGCGTCCTGCTGCCGCGCGGGGGTGATGCGCTGGTGGACATGACCTACTTCGATAACGCCATTCACGCCATGTGGCTCGCCAGCCAGAGCCAGTGCGACAGTCTGCCGTCCGGACGAGCGTACAACATCACCAACGGCGAACCGCGCTCGCTGCGCAGCATTGTGCAGAAGCTGATTGACGAGCTGAACATTCACTGCCGGATCCGCTCGGTGCCCTACCCGATGCTGGATATCATTGCCCGCAGCATGGAGAGGCTGGGTAACAAGGCGGCCAAAGAGCCCGCGCTGACCCACTACGGGGTGTCGAAACTGAACTTTGATTTTACCCTTGATACGCGACGCGCCGAGAGTGAACTCGGCTATACACCCCTGGTGACGCTGGATGAAGGCATTGAGCGCACCGCCGCCTGGCTGCGGGATCACGGTAAGTTACACCGCTAACAAACTAAAACGGCAACCCGAAGGTTGCCGTTTTGCTTTTACAGCGCGGTCCAGGCGTCTGCCCATGCCAGGCCTACGCCCGGTTCATAGTATGCCGCTGCACTGTTACACCATCCACTGTACGGGAACGGTTTACACTGGAACAGCTTGCCGTGGTTATTCACGATGTCACCGGCGTTAAACTTGCTGGTAGCGCTCCATGCAGGGTAGCTGCCAGACGTCTCTTCGTCCGGAGATGCCGCTTTCGCATTCACGTTCAGCAGGTAAGTGGTGGTGTCGCTCAGCTCGCCATCGCTGACGGTCAGGCTTAATTCATACTGCCTGGCTGTAGCTGCTTCCGGCGCGTCGAAAGTCACCACCGCTTTATCTTCGCCGCTGACAGTCTGGCCATCCTGAGAACGCCAGGTGTAGGTCAGTTTATTGCCGTCTTCATCGGTAGAGCCTTCCGCACTCAGGGAAACCTTCGCGCCAGCGTCTACTGCACCGATCGGGCCCGCGATATGCGCAACTGGCGCATGGTTAGCGACTGGCGGTGTGACATCATCCGGTGGCGTGGTGTCGTCCGGTGGGGTGGTGTCGTCCGTTGGGGTGATGCTGGAACCATCATCGTTCACGATGTTGACGTTATAGAACTTCTGCACGCACTTCGTGTAGTCACCTTCTTTGAACGCGCTGAACGGCGTCTGGTAGCCCACCAGCTGGCAGGAGTAAGTTTTGCCGTCTGGCGTATCCGCGCTCCATCCCCAGTCCTGTTCCCAGTAGATTTTCAGTGCACCAGCGCCGCCTTCATCGAACTGCTTCATGTTCGCGCAGCCCAGTACTTCATCTTCCGGAACGGGTACCTTCAGGTAGTTGGCGAGCTCTTTGTAGTACTTGATACGGTTCTGAGACTGGGCGATTTCCGTCGGGCCGCCGCACTCGACGCCACCATTGATGATCTGGGTGGTTACACCAAAGCCCGGGACCAGTCCGTTCGCTTTATCGTGATCGTTCGGCTGCCAGGTACCGTCGATAACCTGCAGCATGCTCGGCTTAGGCGGTTGCGGGTAGGCGAAGAAGAAGATCGCACTCGCCAGGTTCAGCCAGGTGTCAGCCACCAGTTCCGGTTTATCCAGCAGCGTGCGGACATCGCCAAACATCGCTTCCGAGAACGGACCGTAGTTATAGTTGTAAGAGAGCTGTTTTGCACCGCGACCAAAGTAGCTCAGGAAATCACCGTCTTTGTCTTTACCGCACGGCCAGGTCTGCCCCTGCCAGATATCCGGGTTACATTCGCCGTTGTAGCCGCCTTTCTGGCCTTCGGTCCAGCCCATTTCACGCACGTAAACCAGCGCCTGACGCCATTCCGCTTCAGGGCGCCAGCTTTCATGCCCCCCGGTTTCCTGGGCGAAGTGGGCAAACATCGTGGCCAGTTCTTTACGGCAGATAGACTCACTATTGCGACCGTCATTATAGGTGTCGCACAGCGCCGGGAATTTACCCACGGCTTTCAGGAAGTTGCTGTAGCTGTAGTCCTTGGCGCGCAGTGGGAAAAGATATTCCCAGTCACTGGCTTTAACAATGCCTTCTACACGCTTCACGTTAGCAGGGTTTGCCGCCCGGCCAGGTTCAATTAGCTCAACCTGACTGTTATCGAGGGTGCGGATCGTTGCCTTCACCGACTGCATCAGCGGGAAGTTAGTCAACTCTTGCTCTTTCTTCGCAAGGTCGCTGGCCTTCATGGTGTAAGGTTCGGTGCTGTCCGCTTGCAACATAGCTGCCTGCGCCATAACGGGCGCCATGCATGCTGCAGCAATGAGAACGCTCAGTAATGTCCTTTTATTCATCTCAATTTTTCCTGTTGTAAACCATATAACAAATTCCATCCCGATTTATATATTGATCCTTTAATAAATAAATCCGGCGATGTTTCCTTTTTATTTTGTGAAGCACACCAGCCTGGTATGCTTCAAAAAAAAGTAAGGATCTCGTTACTGATATTTCATCCGCTGATAGTGCTGATATTTAACCCAGACTTTGCGGGCATATAACCTGCGCTGCGGGGAGTTTTCTTTTTTCAATCCAGCGTTATAAGCGCCTACCGCTTCCCAGTTATAGCCATACACTTTGATCATGTCGGCGAGGATTGATGCACCCACCATAATCGAGGTGCAGGGCTGGGTTATTAATCGGTACTCATCAATGCCTTTGCGTGCCAGCTCAGGGAAGTGGGAGCTATTAATCTGCATTAAACCTACATCGCGTGAACCATCGTCGTTACGGCCTATCGCGTAGGGATTAAGCCCGGACTCAACTTGTGCAATTGAAAATAATAAATACGGGTCAATGTGATAATTGTGTGCGGCCCTGTCCCAACAATTTGCCCATGCGCTTTGACTTAATAACAGTAACAGCAAAATAAAGCGTTTCATTTCTTCACCCATGCAGGTATTTACTTGTTCTTCTTGCCCTCCTGTCTATTTGAAAGCACTGACCGCCCCCGCAGTGGTTGACGGTCAGTTATTGCGGGCGAATATCACGCCCGCAATACGCGATGAAGAAGATTACTGACAGTCTGTTGCTGCGCCCTCTTTCACCCATACATCGCTGTGGGCTGGGTTGTCACCACGGGTCCACCATTTCGCACGGTAAACAAAACCTTCATAGGTGGTGGTGTCGCCGCCGTTATAAACCATCTCAGCACGCCAGTTGAACTTCACATTGCTGACCAGTTCCCAGGCGCCTTCACCTAAGGCAGGCTGATTACCCTGAGTCCAGTACTTCGCTTTCCAGACCAGGTGGTCGAAGCTGACGGTATCGCCAGTGTTGTAGACTTTGCTGGCTTCCCACGCCGCATATTTGCTGGCGTTAGCATCCACTGGTGCATCACAGCTACCCTTGCTGTCGCCTTCATCAGGCGGCGTAACATCGTCTGGCGCTTTCGGAGTAACAATCACCTGGACGTTAGACAGCACGCTGGTCTTGCCATCGCTGACGGTCACGCTCAGGGTTGAGCTTGTCTCAGAAGTCACGTCCGGTGCGGTAATACGAACGTTGGCAGTATCAGTGCCGGTCGCGTTCATATTTGCCGGTACGTTCCAGCTGTAGGTCAGCGCATCGCCATCCGGATCGTTTGCCTGCACGTGCAGAGACTGGGTCTGACCAGACTCGAGAGTGACGGCCTCCAGCGGATTGACAACAGGTGCCTGGTTCGCTTTTGGCGCCTTATTCACAACCTGTACGTCAGCGGTGCTGCTAAGACCTTTTGCATCGGTCACGGTCAGACGGAATGCCAGTGTCTGGTTAGCGGATACTGCCGGTGCGTTAAAGGTCGCTTTGGCTGAAGTGCTGTTGGCGAGAGCCACCGTCGCACCCGCCGTCTGCGTCCACCGGTAAGTCAGGGCGTCGCCATCCGGATCGGAAGAGGCAGAACCATCCAGCATAACGGTAACCGGACCTGTCACAGCCTGGTCAGACGCCGTCGCTACCGGAGCATGGTTGGTGATAACAGGCTCATCATCGGAAGGCGTTCCGCTGCCCAACAGGCTTTCGTTCATCGCGTTCAGAATGTCGCCGTTATCCGCTTCAATAGACCAGGCGAACAGACCACCCAGATTTTTGTCCAGAACATACTTACCTTTCGCATGAACGGAACGTGCATCGTCATAGCTCAGCAGTTCACCGGTGGTTTTGTTGAACAGATAAGGCGCTTCAGCTGCGGCGTCGTATTTGTACTCCCAGCCTGGCTTGCCTTTCATCTGGTTGGCAATCGCGCGGTAATCAACGATCCCGGGTTCCCAGGTTCCAGGAATTTTGCCGGTGGCAGTACCGGTAAATGGATTGTCGCCCGTGTAACCATGGACGCCAGTCCAGCCGCGACCATACATTGCCGCGCCCACGACGATTTTGCCCGGCTGGACATTCTGGGCGAGCATCGCTTTAACCGCGTTATCGGTGGTGTAGTTGGTATCCGGTTTCCAGGAAGCGCCGTACAGCGCCGTCTGATGGCCCAGGTCGGTGTTGCTCCATCCGCCGTAGTAGTCATAGCTCATCAGGAAGATATGGTCGACATATTGCTGTACGGTGGTGTAGTCAGCGTCTTCAATCTTATCGACGCCCGAGCCGATTGCGCTGGTCAGCTCGTAAGTCCGGCCGGTTTCAGCGGACAGCTCGTTAAGCATGGCGCGCAGTTCTCGCATCAGTGCGGTATACGTGGCTTTATCGGTCTGCGGATTGCCCAGAGTGGCATTCTCGCCGCCGCCGCCCGGGAATTCCCAGTCGATATCAACACCATCGAATACTTTCCAGGTTTTCAGGAACTCTTTAACGGAACCGACGAAACGGTCACGCAGGACTTTGTTGTCCATATGATAGAACGGATCGGAAAGGGTCCAGCCGCCCACGGAAGGCAGAACTTTCAGGTTCGGGTTGGCTTTTTTCATCGCCATCAGCTGGCCGTAGTTGCCTTTGTACGGCTCGTCCCAGCCGGTCACACCCTGCTGTGGTTTTTGCAGTGCAGCCCATGGGTCATGGATAGCGACGGTGTAATCCTGACGACCTGCGCAGGCACGCTTCAGGGATTCCAGCGCACCGGTAGATTTGGCGCTGTCGTTGATACCATCGCCGCCGCAGATTGGAATAAAGCCGTAAAGGATGTGGTTGAGGTTGGCAACCGGGATTTTGTCCACGCTGAAGTTACGGTCATACACACCCCACTCTGGGAAGTAGGCCGCAACCACTTTATCGGTATGCGTAGCAAAGGCTTTGTTATTCTCGTGCAGCGTGGTGGTCAGGGGCAGCAGGTGGCTACCATCCGTATCCGCAACAATGATTAACTTGCTGGCGCTGGTGCTACAGCCGCTGTTGTTACATACCTGTACCTGCTCCTGGTAACGGCCGCCTTTCTTGACCTTAAAGGTTGCAGAACCCGCCATGCCGCCCGCGCCAGACCAGACCTCTTTACCATCCAGCAGCACTTTCGCCGACGTCGGTGCATCGCCGCTCCAGACGTTCCACTCCACTTTAACATTTGCGCCATCGTGAACGGTTACCAGGGAGTTATAGTCCTGCGCTGATTGACTCACTTCAACAATGGAAAACTTATCATTGCCACTGGTCAATGAGGGCACACCTGGGACGGCTGCAAATACAGGGCTGACCGCCGCCGCCACAAAAAGCGCCAGATATTTAGGCTTCATAAATTTCATTTTCATTCCCGATAATTTATTTGTGAAATTAAAAACATGTCTTCCTTAAACATGAAATAAAACCAGCATACATTGAAAAAATTAAATACATTGCCACTTGAAATGTTTTTAATACTTTCAGTTAACCTCAACAAAAAGATGAGTAATGCATGCAGTTCATAACCTAAAGAGTATTTGAAAAAGAATTATCACTCACGTCATTCCCTTATCGAAAAAATATCAAAAATCATTTGACAGATTATTAAGGGGGTGAGCGAGTAACTTTGCAAAATAAAGGTAATAACACCCGCAACAGCCAGGGCGGGGCCAAAAGGAATGGACGCTGCTTTGTTGTTCGATTTTATAAAGAGGCAATACCCGGCAATGCCCGTTAACGACGCCAGTAATATTACGCTGGGCAGCGCCTGCCAGCCGCACCAGGCCCCCAGTGCCGCCAGCAGCTTGAAATCGCCGTAACCCAGCCCTTCACGGCCGGTCACCAGACGAAACGTCCAGTACAGGAGCCAGAGAAAGAGATAGCCCACCACGGCACCGACAATGGCGTCGCTCAGGGGCAGCGTCGGATGAGCGAGCTGAACCAGCAGCCCGGTCCAGAGCAGAGGTTGCGTCAGACAGTCCGGCAGCAGCAAATGCCGTAGGTCAATGAGAGCCAGCGGCAGCAAAAAAGCGCTTAACAGCCAGAGTGAAAACAGCGTCGGGATGTCCGGGAGAAACCAGGCCGTGGCGCCAAAAAACAGGAAGGTAAAAGCTTCGAGTAACCATAAGCGCAGCGGGATGGCGCTGCCGCAGTGGTAGCAGCGCCCGCGCAGCGCCAGCCAGCTCACCAGCGGGATATTTTCCCACCAGGCTAATTCATGCTGGCACGACGGGCAGTGCGAGGCCGGAAACAGCAAGTTGATCCGCGCCTCATCGTCGAGCAACATCGGCGGGATCCGCTCTGCCACTACGCCGAGAAAGCTGCCGATAATCGTGCCGAAGAGCGCACTCATCAGGCTGAACAGTGCCGGACAGCTCTCCCGAAGCAGGGCAAAGGCTGTCATGCCGCTTTTTTCCAGCTGAGCTGGATCTCCGCCCTGACGTCACTCTGATGATCGACAGGCGTCAGCTTCATCTTCTCCAGCCGGATACCCGAGACGGCGTTAATTTCTCGCAGCCAGTTTTTTAGCGCATTAATCTCCACCCGGGGCACAATAAAGGACAACGACTGCCCTTCCTGACGCACGTCATTCAGCGGCAGCTGAATTTCCCGGGCGCTGTTTTCAACCACGCTGCGCGGATTATCGGTTTTTGTTTGTTGCACCTGGAGATGATTTTTATTAATTTCGCCGCGCATCCAGGTCAGGGTTTCTGTCTGGCGCTTTAGCGTGGACTGGCTATTTTTAATCATATTATCCAGCGGAACCATGCCAGCGTAATAAACGACGGCGCAACAGAGTGCCGCGCCGCAGAATTTCATCAGTTGCTTTTCGCGGGCAGAGTAAGTCTGATACCGCGCTTTAAGTTGTTCGACACGCTCTTTCATTTATGTTTCCCGGTGATCATGGCAGTAAAGGGGGCGACCGTTGAAACCGGCTGCAGCGAAAAGTCAAAATCCGCACGGGTCTGTTCAATGAAGTTCTGTAGCGAGGCGCTGTTTTCACTGCTTACGCCAATCGTCCAGCTTTTTTGCGTACTGTCATAATCCAGCAGGTTAACCTCTATACCCGGAACCGCCTGCTTCGCTTTATTCAGATCGTCCATTTGCAGAAAGACACCCTTAGTGACCTTCTTCAGGTTCTGACCAAAGTGATACTTAATATTGCTTTGCTGGCGCAGGCTGGGGAAATGGTACTGATAGACCGTGACGATCTCCTGCTGCAGCTGGTTTTCCTGCTGCACCAGCATCAGGGCCATCGCCAGTCTCGGCCCCAGCAGCAGCCCGACGCTGAGCAGCGCCAGCGCCACCATCAGCCCTTTCAGCCCTTTGGGCGTACCGCCTCCGGCGCCGCTGGGGTTAAACTCGCCGTGCAGCATGTTGGCCCGGCAGGCCTGCCACTGCGGCTGGATCAGCTGCAATGGATGCTGCCAGGGTAAGGATTCATCCACCGTGACCCCATAAGGCGCCTCACCATAGCAGCGCACCTCCCCGGCCCCGGTTTTCTGCATCAGCAGCGGCAGCAGCGAGGCGTCGACTTCACAGGCGCTGGCCGGTGAAAAGCGCAGCCAGTAGCTCTCATCCAGCGATACCAGGGTGCTTCCCCCTTCAGCGACCGGCAGCAGCCAGGCATCAGGCAGCGCCTGCACCACCTTCAGCCCGGCCTGTTGAAAGCGGGCGATCCAGTCGCGTAAGCGCTGCGCATCAATGGCGACAGCATCCACTTCCCGTCCTTTTTTACACAGCACCGTCCAGTGCAGGTCGTCGACGTCGCCTATCAGCGTCTCCTCCGCCATCCACGAGAACGGCGACGTCTGGGGGCTGAGCCCTTTCGTTGGCAGAGAGAAGTGACGGAAGATCATCTCGCCAACGGGCAGCAGCAGACAAACATGCGACGCCAGCGGATGGTCCGCGAGGGTGTCCAGTGCCGCCATGCCCGGCAGAGAATTCACCTGCTGGCTGCCGGATTCGCACCACGCAAGCGTCCCGTCCTCGCGGCTATCGGGACGAATAAACAGTATTTTTTTCATCGGTATCGGCTTTTGTTATTCAATCATTCGGTAACGACGTTGCCACGTGACGATTTCGCCCGCTTCGCTGTTCACCTGAAGCTGGCTGACCACGCGCAGCGTTAAATCGTCGGTGTTACCGGTGTAGTTAACCCGGAAGTAGCGACTGTTAACGGCCACTGCTTCGGCAACCTGTGTTAAATCGTCTTTCAGCTGCGGGAAGTCTTGCTCCAGCGCCTTACTGAAAGCCTCAACGTTTTCCCATCCCGCCTCCGGACGCGCCGCGAGCAGTCGGGCGGCGTCATCCTCCGTCAGTTTTCCCACAAACAGCGCCGCCAGCAGTTTTGCCTGCTCAGGCTTAAGGGTATTGACGTTGATCTTGCTGCTGGCATCCGGCAGGGCGCACAGCAGCCCGCTGACTTTGGCGTATGCCGCCGCCGGAAACGCAGGCAGTAACCTGATTTCGCTGATGTTGCGCATCATCTGGTTGGCGGGTAACCGCGCGGGCTGCACGCCTGCCCAGGCATCGCTCTCCTGGGCCGCTTTCAGCGTGGTGCTGTCGCCGTCCAGGTAGTCCACTAACTGCTGATAGACCTGCTCAGCGGTGAGCTGATCCAGACCCGCGTCAGCCAGCAGCTGCTCAACTGTCAGCTGTTTACGGGGTTTTTCCGGGGGGGTTGACGCGGCCGGATCCTTCGCCGCCTTCTCCTCCGCGAGCAGGTTATTGACGTTGAAACAGTCCTGCGCATCCTCGACCTGGCTCAACACCGTGTAATATTCCCCCTGCGTCTCAAGGGGCTGATGCCACTCACCGTCCGGCTCCAGGGCGTTCTCGCCGCTGGCGGCGGTTTGCAATAGCTGCTTCACCGCCTGCTCCTGGCGCTGCATCGCCCAGCGCAGCTGCTGCTGACTCACCTGATAGTGGGTTTTCTGTAAATTGCGGCAGAACTGCTGGCTGATTCTGGCCGCCAGGGCCGACATCATTACCAGCAGAATAAGCACCACCAGCAGCGCAACGCCCCGCTGCCGATTGAGATTGCTTCTGGTCATGGCTGAGCGTCCGGCGCGGGCGTCGCCGCCTGTTCTGGGGCGGATACCGTCGCCTGTTCTGAAGCGGACTCCGTCTTCTGATCTTCAGGTTTTTCGACCGTTTTCACGGCAATCTGCGGCTGCGGCATATCGCCAGGGGTAGTAAACACCCAGCGCCAGGTGTCGCCGCTCTCCATGGTCAGCGTCAGCTCGACACCTTGTGGCTGATGCGTACTGTCGCGCCAGCCTTTCAGCCATGCATCGCTGAAAAACCGCCACTGCACGGCTTTCACCTCAGAGACAATCAGCACCTCTTCCGGTTTAACGCCGGCCGGGCTGTCGATGGTCGGCCACACGTCGCGCCACAGCCGATGATCGTCAAACCGCCAGCGTACCCGCTCAAGCTGGACCGTCCCGCTCACGCCGTTGAGGGTGGTCAGCTCAATGGCGTTCTCATCCTGGCGAAAAACGTCAGGTTCATTGCGCGGCGCACGGGCCTGCTGCTGAAAAAAATCACGTGCCAGCAGGCTCCAGGCGCGCTGGATCTGATTGAGTCTGGCTGCGTTGCGATCGGTGGCGTTGCTGGTACGCATCGCGCCATCGAGGATCTGCCAGGCGAGCGTGCTAATCACCGCAAAAATGGTTAGCGCAATCATGATCTCCAGCAGCGTAAAGCCGCCCTGGCTCTGCAGTTTTTTCACTTTATCTCCTCCGGGGACAGAACCCGCATCGCCACAACCGGCTGGCTCTCATCCCCTTCGGCATAGACCAGGATCTCATCCGCCCAGCGTTTATCGGCGACCTTCACCCGCTGCATACGCCAGTTCCAGTTGCGCCCGCCCATCAACTCCGTGCCCTGCTGCTCTGCATCCGGGAAGTCACTTTTGGTCAATTGCGCTTCGGCGAGCTGGTTCTCAGCCACCCAGCTGGCCTGCAGGGTATCGGCAAGACCGTGGGTGAAGCGCACGTTCAGGGAGACCGAGTTCATTAATGCCAGCGCGGCGGTGGAGAAGATCACCAGAGCGACCATCACCTCCAGCAGCGTCATCCCGCGCTGCGACGCATTACGTTTAGCCATCGTTTTCTACCATAACCGGCGGCGCGCCCTGGGACACGACACGGAAATGATGTGCTTTATCGGCACTCTGTAACGTCAGGGTGAAACGGCTCATCTCGCCGTCCGGTAAAAAGACGATCTGCGGCTCGGCACCGGGCGTGGTGGCCAGGCGCTGCGGAGAGAGCGAGACGTGCATCTCTTCAGGGAAACGCCCTTCGGTGGTGATACGTCGTTGCACTAACGGTGCCCAGCTGCGCTCGCCGTTTTTTTCATCCAGCGTCATCAGCTGATATTTGTCCGTCGTGATCGTCAGGCCCACAATATTTCCATCCATCACCGCGCGATCGGAACCATATTCAATAACGGCTTTTAATTGCTGGCCAAATATATCCGCGCCGCTACGTGATGGTATTGTAGAGACCACCATCATGGCGCAGCTGGCGAATATCACCAGAGCGAGGATAATTTCCAGCAACGTAAAGCCGCGTTGTTTGTTCATTATTTTTTATCGAGAGACCAGTTGGTAATATCGTCTGGGGTATTGGCTTCGCCGTCCGGACCCGCAGAAAACAGGTCAATAGCGCCATGCTCGCCAGGGCTGACCAGAATATAGTCGCTGCCCCACGGATCCTGCGGCAGGCGGCGAATATAACCGTCGGCGCGGTAGCCGCCAGGGATCGGTGCGATTTCAGGTTTGGTGACCAGCGCCTGCAGTCCCTGTTCGGTGGTGGGATAACGGTGGTTATCCAGCTTATACATATCCATCGAGCCTTCCAGTGCCACAATATCGCTGGTCGCTTTCTGGGCATCAGCCTTCTCTTTATTGCCCATCAAATTCGGCACCACCATGCTCGCCAGTACGCCGAGAATAACAATCACCACCATTAATTCGAGCAAAGTAAAGCCCGCCTGGCGTGCCAGGTTTTTTCGTTTCATCGCCATAATTAACCTACCATGTTATTAAGTTGCAGAAGCGGTTGTAATATTGACATCACAATAAACAGAACAATGGTCGCCATAGAGACCACCAGCGCTGGCTCAAATACCGACAGCGTTAAGGTAATGCGATGTTGTAATGCCGATTCCTGATTTTCTGCCGCCCGATCCATTAAATTGCCCAATTCACCGCTCTCTTCGCCGGAGGCAATCATATACAGCATGGTTGGCGGAAATAATTTCGCCTGCTCCAGGGCGGCATACAGCGATGACCCCTGGCGTACGGTATCGGCCGCCTGCTCGAGCACCTGGCGAGCATAAAGATTTTCGATACCGTCCATGGCGATATACATGCCTTCCAGCAGCGGTACGCTACTGGCCTGCAAAATGCTCAGGGTGCGGATGTAGCGCGCGCTGTTGATGGCGCACACTAGCTTTTTGATCGGCGAGGCGTTAACCAACCAGCGGTTCCAGATAAAGCGGTGGGTGGTTTTCTTCAACCAACTTTTAAAGCCGATAAAACCTGCCGCCAGTCCGCCGCAGAGAAACAGGCCGTACGCCTGCAGAAAATCACTTACCGCAATCAGCGTGCGGGTGGTGATCGGCAGTTGCTGTTTCATATGGGTGAACTGTTCGATAACCTGCGGCACCACCGCCACCAGCAGAATGCCGATCACCGCCACCGCCACCACCGTCAGGGTAATCGGGTAGACCATCGCCTGAGTGAGCTTGCTTTTCATCTTCTGGCGCTGCTCGTTGTACTCCGCCAGTTTTTCCAGCACGTCCCCCAGATGACCGGTTTTTTCCCCGGCCATCACCAGCGTGCAGTAGAGCTTGTCGAAGGTGCGCGGAAACTGGCTAAAGGCGTCAAACAGCGTGTGCCCTTCCACTACCTTTTCGCGGATTTCCGTCACCATCGCCGCCAGCTTTTTATCTTCGGACTGTCTGGCAATCGCCTTCAGGGCACTTTCCAGCGGCAGCGCGGCATTGATCAGCGTCGACAGCTGACGGGTAAACATCGACAGCACTGGCGTGGAGAGTTTTATCCCTTTCTGAGCGCTCCCGGCGGCGCTGCTTTCGCGGGTAACCGCAATGCTCACCGGCATCAGCTTTTGCTCGCGCAGCGCCTGACGAACCTGCTTTGGCCCTTCGGCCTGCATCTTGCCGCGCTGGGTTTTGCCCGCCGCGTTGGTCGCCGTCCACGCATACCACGCCATTATTCCTCTCCTCCGCGTTCGGCGGTGACGCGCATCACCTCTTCCAGGGAGGTGATGCCGGAGATCACTTTCATCAGGCCGTTTTCCCGCAGGCTGTAGGCCTGCTTAAACAGCTGCGTTTCGATAGACATTTCATCTTTGTCTTCATGGATAGCACGACGCATCCCGCTATCCACCACCAGAAATTCATGTATTCCGGCGCGCCCCTGATAGCCGCCCTGGCGGCATTTCTCACAGCCTACGGCACGATAAATCGCCTTCGGCGGCGTCGTCATAAAGCTGAAAAGCTGCCGTTCATTGTCATCCAGCGGACGGGTGGTACGGCAATGAGTACAGAGTCGACGCACCAGACGCTGAGCAATAACCCCCAACAGGGAAGAACCGATTAAAAAGGATTCCAGCCCCATATCCCGCAGGCGGGTGATGGCCCCAGCCGCACTGTTGGTGTGCAAGGTCGACATCACCAGGTGACCGGTCAGCGACGCCTGTACCGCAATTTGCGCGGTTTCGCCGTCACGGATTTCGCCGATCATGACCACGTCCGGGTCCTGACGCAGGATGGCGCGCAGGCCGCGGGCAAAGGTCATGTCAACCCGGGGGTTAACCTGGGTTTGCCCAACGCCTTCCAGCTCATACTCGATGGGATCTTCAACGGTGAGAATATTGCGCTCGTGGCCATTCAGCGCCGACAGAATGGCATACAGGGTGGTACTTTTCCCGGAGCCGGTCGGGCCGGTGACCAGGATAATGCCATGCGGGCGGGCAATCAGCTCTTTAAGCTGAGCCAGCTCGTCGTCAATCAGCCCCAGCTTGTTGATGTCCGGCTGCAGGTTACTTTTGTCCAGCAGACGCATGACCACCCGCTCGCCGTACTGGGAGGGAATGGTGGAGACACGCACGTCGATGGCTTTGCGCCCGATACGCAGCGAGATACGCCCATCCTGGGGCAGGCGTTTTTCGGCGATATCAAGCTTCGACATCACTTTGATCCTCGACACCAGCAGCGGCGCCAGCTTGCGCGCCGGCTGCAGCACCGGGCGTAGCACGCCGTCGACGCGAAAGCGGATGCTCAGGGTGCGCTCGAAGGTTTCAATATGAATATCCGACGCGCCCTCTTTCACCGCCTCGCCAAGAATGGCGTTGATGAGACGGATCACCGGCGAGTTTTCATCGTTATCCAGCAGATCCTCGTTGTCGGGGATCTCCTCGGTCAACGCCAGCAGGTCAATGTCGGCATCCATGTCATCCACCAGCTGCTGAGACACGCCGCTGTTCTGCTGCCAGACTTTGGTCAGCATCTCGTCAAAGGCTTCTGCCGTCAGAACCGTCGGGGTAAAGGATCGCCCCAGCACCCGGCGCATCTCCAGCAGGGCGAACGCCGGGGTGTTATCGCGGATAAAGACCTGCTCCTGATAAATCAGGACCCCGTTATCCTTTGCGTAGCTGCTGGTGCATAAAACGTTACTTAGCTCATCCATCCTCCACCCCCTTACTCTTTAAAAGGATTGCGGGCGGCCGCAGTGTTGCCGGTGCTCTGATGCGGGTAGGCTGGCAGCACCGCTGTGTCAGTGTTGGAAATAATGCCCAGCTTTCTCTCTTCCATACGCTGCTGCTGACGGGCGCGGATCTGGTCATATTTTTCCTTCGATGACGCGCTGTAGGTGTCGTCGTCACGCAGGACGGTGGTATGGATAAAGACCATCAGATTTCGTTTCGAGGTATCCTGAGAGGTGTAGCGGAACAGCTGCCCCACCAGCGGGAGATCCCCCAGCAGCGGCACTTTCGAGACGTTCTGCTTAGTCACGTTCTCCATTAACCCGCCAAGCACCACCGTCTGCCCACTGTGGACCATCACTTCGTTATTGATGGTACGGGTGTTGAAGGTCGGGCCGAGGCTGGCATCTTCCGTCGCGCTGGCATCCACGCTGGAGACTTCCTGCTCAATCTTCATATGAATGATGTCCCCGTCGTTGATCTGCGGAACAATTTTCAGCTTGGTACCGACGGTTTTACGCTCCACCGAGTTAAAGACGTTATCACCGCTGGTGGTCTGGGAACCGGACAGCACCGGCACGTCCTGACCGACATTGAACGACGCCTCTTTGTTATCCAGCGTCACCACGCTCGGGGTCGAGAGAATGTCGTTTTTACCATCGGTGGCAAGGGCGGTCATCAGCGCGCCAAAATCACCGTTAAAGAAGCCGGTCGCCATACCGGTAAAGTTGGACCCTTTAATGATGCCGTTCTTAACCTGACTAATCGGCATGCCGGTGGCGCCAAACTGTACGCCGCCATGTTTGCTGGTCCACTGCACGCCAAGGTCGAGGCCGTTGCCGTCCTGCACTTCGGCAATGATCGCCTCCACCAGTACCTGCGGACGACGGATATCGAGCTTGTCGATCACTTTTTCCAGCGAGTTCATGACGTTAGGCTGGGCAGTGATCACCAGTGAGTTGGTGGCCTCATCCGCGGTGATATTCAGGTCGCTGCTGGCGGAGGCCGTTTTGCTTTTTGCCGCTGGCGCTTTGTCTTTCAGCTGTTCGCCAATGCCGGTCAGGACCGGCACGACTTTGCTGGCATTCGCATACTTCAGGTAGAAGACGCGGGTATTGCCCTCGTTATTTTGTTCGCGATCGAGCTGATTAATCAGCAACCGGGTGCGCGCCCGGGCGTCTTCCGGACCGCTGATCACCAGGCTATTGGTTTCATCATCGGCAACCACTTTGGTCGCCAGCTGTGGCGCGTTCTGCCCCTTCTGCTCTTCATTGCTGAGATTATTCAACATCTCGCCAAGGGGTTTCGCCGAAGCGTAGCGTAGCGGCACGATTTCACGGCGCTGAACGCCGGAGCGATCTACCCGCTCCACCAGATCCACAAGCCGGTTCACCACCGAGGCGCGTCCGGTGAGCAACAGCACGTTGGAGGGTTCAAAATGCACCACATTGCCGATGCCGGAGGCGTCGTTCAACTGGCGCAACAGCGGGGCCAGCTCGCGTACCGGCACGTTCTCCATGCGCACCACGCGGGTGATTATCTCATCGCCCTTACCCGGATTTTTGCTGTCGGCCAGCGGCACGCCGGCGGTACGTGCCACGCTGGAGCGCACCACCTTCACCATGCCGTTATCCATTGGGATAACCGTCAGGCCATAGACATCCAGCACGCTGAGGAAGAACTGATAATATTCATCCTCGGTGAGCACGTTGTAGGTCCTGACAGAAACGGTGCCCTGAACGGACGGGTCCACCAGAATCGTTTTATTCAGGTTGCGGCTTACCGTATCGATAAATTCGCGAATATCGGTATTCTTAAAGCTGGCGCTAAAATTAGCGGCCAGCAGCGAACTGGAAAACAGCGAGGCAGCAGTGAACGCCAGACACGCCCAGGGAATTTTCTTCATGGTTTTACACTTGTTAATTGTTTAAAACATTAACCCGAATATTTTCAAGGTGAGCGTGACGTTTAACTACAACCTCCGCCTCTCTCATTTTCGACCAGCTGGCGATAATAATTTTCGCCTGTTCTTCTTTCGTCATATCGACGGTGTTCACTTTCACAACCACGTCGCCTTTTTTCAGTCCGCTGTGGCTAAAAAAAGCCGACGCGTTCCTTGGCTTAATTTGATATCCCTCGAGATGACCGTTGTCGAACCGGGGTTTCAGCACTAAATAGTCGTTAAGGTGTAAATTATTTAAACCCGGTTCCATCTGCGGGGCAGGCATGGGGGCACTGTTAATATCACCTTTAAAATAGTCGGGGCGTTTAATCGCCAGCGTTTGCGGGCTGCCCTGATAGTTAATCACGACATTGTCGCGATTGATCTCTTCCACCCAGGTATCGGGGTAGCCCGTCAGGCTCTCGCCTTCGCGATAGCTCTGCTGCCCGGAAGGCGTTTTTATCACCGCAAACGACATCCAGGCCTCGTCGCTACGGATAATGCCCTCCACCTCGGCGTTGATCGGCGCTTGCACCGTCCGCTGCGCAGCGGGCTGGCTCACTGCTGGCTGGAAAAGGGCAAAATCTTGCACCTTTTCCCGATCACTATCCGACACAGGGTCAGCCTCAGATAATTTATCGCTGACCTTTTTATACTGTTTTAAAACAACATATCCCTGATGCCCGCTGGATATCAGCAGAATAAACATCACGCAGGGTGTTATCAGGCTATAAAGACGCTGCATCCTCATTATTTAACGAACCTTTTAAATGCAGAAACTGACAGTTGGGCTGTTTAAGAATGACCTAATACTAATGACCTGACATGGCGTGCTCCACCGGGATTGCCAGCAAATTTAGTGCGGAAAAATATTGACCCGCAATAATGCAGATGTTAGGTGTTATTCAGGTTATTTTTCTCCTGTTTGCAAATTGAACATCACGGCGACATCCCTTACTTTCGGCGGTGAATATCTGTTTTTGTCATCCCGGGGTGTGTCGTTATGTATCTGAAACATTTTAAACTCGCAGGCCAGCCTTTTATGAAGGTGACCCGTTCAGCGGGTGAGTTCTTTGTGCCTTACCATCAGGATGTGTCAGGCATGCTGCGGGAGAAATCACGCACGCCGGGGGTTATCGGACTGTTTTCCGACGACGAACCCTTGCTCAGCCAGTTCAGCAGCGAACTGCTGGCACAGACGACCGGGGTAGCCATTAATGCGTTTCCCAAACTGAGCGCCAGCGCCCTGCTGTATAAGCTCAAACCGGACAACACCGATGCCAAAAACAGACTTCATGCCATTGATGCAGTGCTGCGCCAATGGCATGAGGCGTATTCCTCCTGCCGTACCCACGGCCTGGTGCTGAGTATTTCTGCGATTCAGGCGATGCAGGACAAAAGCTGGGACGTTCTGGGCATGTTGCTGACCCGCGCTCAGGAGCGCGGTCTGCCACTCACTCTTCTGCTGACCGGGACTGTAGATCAGGAGGCACGTCTGCTGGCCCATTCCGGTCTCGGTGCCCGGGTGCATACGCGCCATAGCTTGCGCGCCCTCACCGGTCGCGAGTGCCTGGATTATGTTCAGGCGCAAACCGCCCATCACGGCGCAGAAACCTCACCGTTCACCCCGGCCCGCATTCGGCGGATGCAGACCCTGACCAAAGGGTGCATCAGCCAGCTAAATGCGCTGGCGCACCTGGCACTGCTGGCCGCATGGACTGAACGCGCCGGACTGGTGGGGACACGTCATCTGCGTCTGGCGGCGGGCGAAGTCCTGCCGATCAAGCGAAGCAACAGACGTCTGGCGACAGTAGGGCTG
Organism: Silvania hatchlandensis; assembly: GCF_025564065.1. Taxonomy (GTDB): domain Bacteria; phylum Pseudomonadota; class Gammaproteobacteria; order Enterobacterales; family Enterobacteriaceae; genus Enterobacter; species Enterobacter hatchlandensis. Next base: position 96,444 of record NZ_JAMGZK010000045.1, read on the forward strand.
GTTGCCTGCATGATATTTGCTGCCTGCGGCTGGCATTTTTCTACGGCCATAACGGCCGCGCTGCCGTTCAAACCGCCAGTACCTGCCCGCTGGATCCCGCAGATGAAACATCAGCAGGCGCCGGTCCAGCCGGTTTTCGATCGCGAAGTGGTGAACCAGCCGGATGCCATGCATCAGCTTTACATCATGTGGGGATATGACGCCTCAACCGGGGAGGCGCTATGCCAGAATGCCGGGCGGGTGAATCTGCAGTGTAAGCAGGGTAATGCTCCGCTGTCGACGCTGGAGCAGGAGGAGTATCCGTGGGTCAGCGAGCTGAAAACCGGGGATCACCTGAACTACGCGGTGGTGGCGCGGGTCGGGAAAGACTCCCTCGATCTGCTGATGAATAATCGTACCTGGCAGGTGAGCCGGAGCTGGTTTACCCGGCACGCCACCGGAAATTATACCCTGCTGCACCGCCTGACGCCGTCCGGTAGAGAGGCCATCGGTGCGGCCAGCGATAAACAGGATCTGGACTGGATCGACACCCAGCTGAGCCTGGCCCTGAATGAACCGGAAACCCACGCCCATCGTTGGACCCAGACGCTGGCGGACCGCACCCGCGAATTCCAGCAAAAAAATCGCTTACACGTCGATGGCCTGCCAGGGGAAGAGACCCTGATGCAGTTGATGCGCGTGAATAATATCACCCCCACTATTGTGACACCCTTGACGCAGGGAGAAACGCACTGATGTCCACAATCTGTCTGGCTGCCCAGCGCAGCTATACCACCGGCGAGGCGGTATTTTTTTCGTACCGCCTGCCCTCAATAAGCAAGGTGCTGACCAGCCTGATGTGCCTGTGCGTCATGCTTGCGGTAGGCATTTATGCCCATCTGCTGCGGGATTTGCGCTATCCTGCGCCCGCCGAAAAACCGGTTAAGGTCGTCAACCCTGACACCCAGCTGTCGGATATGCACTATGTGTATGTGTCAAAACCCTTCCCGCAGCCAACACCGACGCCGTTGCCGGCAATACCGTTTCCCGCCCCCGAAGAGAGCCCGGTGATGGATAATACCCCCGACTGGCAACAGCCCCCGGACGGCGATATTCAGGAGCAGGCACTGCCCGCCACGCACGAAAATTTGCACACCCCAACATTGCAGGAACGCTTTATGCAAGCGGTAAAAGAACAGCAATTAGAGTATTCGCAAGGGAAAATTCCACCCGAGCCGAAAGCTGAGACGTCAGATAACGGACATGAGGTAAGAAAATCCCCTTCGGGGAGATCCGAAGGGGACGAAAGACGAGAAGTTCAGTAGCGTTCCGGGAGGGAGTTAATTGAAATCAACTTGCCCTTTTCGACAACAATATATTGACCTTTTTTCAGGTCAGAAAGGATTTTAATAATGGTACTGCGCGCCAGATTAGTGTACTCCTGAATATAGTCATAAACATTAACATCACGTTTATGCTGAACGATCAGTTCGTTAATCTCCAGCAGGAATTCGCGCACCACAGAATAGGCACTGCGGGCGACTAAAACATCATCACGCTTACTGAGAACACTGATATACCAGGCCAGGATCTTGCTGAATTCCGCCCAGAGATTATGCTCGCCGATCAGTCGTTCAAAATCCGTTTTTTTGATGGAACGGATCACTGTGGCGGTGCGGGCCAGACCGTACATGTGGCTTGCATTGCTGTAAACGGCGGAAACCCCCAAAAAGCCCGAATTACGCATAATGAACATGCTTAATTCATCGGATTTACGGCGGATTTCCACCTCACCGCTTACCACAATGTGAATATAGTCAGGATCGGCAGTAATAATTTTTTGCCATTTCTTTAACGTTTTTTCTGGACACTCTGCGGTTGCAGCAACAATCGCTTCCATCGCCTGTTGCGGGCGGCATTTTTTACTGTATATGCTTAACATAAGTATGCCTGTTAATGTTCCTTATTAGAAAGAGAGCCGTGCGACCCTCCTGTCAAAAATAGTAAATTGACCAGGTTAAATTTAGTTTCAGGATATATTTACTGAGCGTCACTCCCGTTTTATTAACTGAATTTCTTAGCGGGCCAGGGATGCATAGTAAATCTGCGTAAAATTAAGTCAATTAACTAAAAATAAATTGAGGATGTACTTAAGATTAATCTTATGCACAATTAAGCAGGACGGGGAACCGGTACCATACAGGCTTATCTCTGCCCATACTTCTCGAGTAAGGCTTCGGCAATGGCCAGGGTTTCTTCATCAGCAACCCCGTTCCACACCTGCGGACGAAAATGCATCTGGAACGCCATGATTATGCGTTTCTGCTGCGCCGGGGAGATATTCTCAGGCACCTCATAACCGTAACGGGCTAAGCGATCCAGCAATAACCCGGGATCCACAGGCTGCCACGGTGATTGCCCGTTCAGATAAAACGTCACCCGGGCGGGGTCTGGCCATGCACCTATCCCCTGCTGCGCCAGCGCCTGCCAGGGAAACAGCGGCCCCGGATCGTCTTTGCGCTGCGGGGCGATATCCGCATGGGCCACCACGTTCTGCGGCTTGATGTCGTAACGCTGAATGATGTCCTTCGCCAGCGGGATCAGGGCGGCAATCTGCGCCGCTTCAAACGGGACGAAGCGTTTCTGACCGCCGCTTTTTTGCCAGCCGCGGTTTTCCAGCTCAATACCAATCGAGGTGTCGTTGATGCGCGTGGCCCCGCGCCAGAAGCTAACCCCGGCATGCCAGGCCAGATCGCGCTCCGGCACCAGCTGCCAGATCCGCGGTTTGCCGTTGTGCTGGGGCGGGATCGCCGGGATCAAATAGTGGGAGCTGACGTTTTTATCCGTCAGGGTGGCCAGCGAGCTGTCAAAATCATCGGCGGTGTAGTGGATCACCAGCACCTTAATGCGCGGATAGGCCGCCTGCGCCTGGCGACGGGCGTCCAGCTCATAGGCCCCTTTATCGACAATCCCTTTTTCGGCGGCGCAGCCTGCCAGCAACAGCGCCAGCAGGCTTAGCGAAAGCGCCCGCTTCATCGGCGCGTTTTCACCGCAGTGCCGCTGACGGTGACCATCAGCATGCTGGCGTCTTTGCCGACAGTTTCATAATCGATGTCGATGCCGACCACCGCGTCGGCACCCAGCGCCTTGGCCTGCTCGCCCAGCTCTTTAAAGGCGATTTCACGGGCTTTGCGCAGCTCTTTTTCATAGGCGCCAGAGCGACCGCCGACGATGTCGCGGATACCGGCAAAAAAGTCGCGGAAGATATTGGCACCGAGGATGGCTTCTCCGGTGACAACACCGCAGTACTCGCTGATCGGCTGCCCTTCCAGGGTTGGGGTGGTGGAAAATTGCATCTGCTTCTCCTTAATGGTGCGTGATGTGCCTAAGCGTATAAGAACAAAACCATTATCGGATCGTTACGCTATGATTTAAAGGTTAGTTAATTATTGCAGCCTAATAAGGAAATCAACATGCGCTATTCTGCTTTGACGCTTTTAGTGCCGTGCGCGCTGCTGCTCAGCGCCTGCACCACCCCGGTTAACCCAGCTTTTAAGGATATTGGAACCCGCAGCGGCAACTGCATTGTCGGCGGTCCGGATGCCGTAGCTCAACAGTTCTACGACTACCGCATTAGCCACCGCAGTAACGACATGACCGCACTGCGCCCGTATCTGAGCGACAGTCTGGCGCAGCTGCTGAGCGATGCCAGCCGCGATCCGCAGCATAAAAACCTGCTGAAAGACGATCCGTTCTCCAGCCGCACCATTGCGCCGCAAACCGCCGAAGTGGCCAGCGCCTCCACCATCCCCAATACCGACGCGCGCAATATTCCCCTGCGGGTGAAACTGACCCAGGGCAGCGAATCCTGGCAGGATGAAGTGTTGATGATCCGCGAGGGGCAGTGCTGGGCAATTGACGATGTGCGCTACCTCGGCGGCAGCGTTCATGCCCCGGCGGGCACCCTGCGCCAGTCCATTGAGAACCGTTAAGCCAATAAAACCCCGCAAAATGTCTGGCATTTCGTGAGGAATGCCGACATTTATTCTCGCCGCCCTTCCCGCTCGCTATTTTGTGCTATGTTTAGGTGTGCTCGCGGTTTATATTTAACTTTTAACGCAGAAATATTGCATAACTATTCTGCCGACGGTACTATTTGCGGCCTCAATAGCTATAAACAGCCTGGATGAGTAAAGACTGCCCCGATGAGTATTCAACTAAACGGCATTAACTGCTTCTACGGCGCACACCAGGCGCTGTTCGATATCACCTTAAATTGCCCTGAGGGCGAGACGCTGGTTCTGCTTGGCCCCAGCGGTGCAGGCAAAAGCTCGCTGCTTCGCGTCCTCAATCTGCTTGAAATGCCCCGCTCCGGCACGCTGGATATTGCTGGCAATCACTTTGATTTTGCCAAATCGCCGTCTGAGAAAGCGATCCGCGATCTGCGTCAGAACGTCGGCATGGTCTTCCAGCAGTACAATCTCTGGCCACACCTTACCGTGCAGCAAAACCTGATTGAAGCCCCGTGCCGCGTGCTGGGCCTGTCTAAAGAGCAGGCGCTGGCACGTGCCGAGAAGCTGCTGGAGCGTCTGCGTCTTAAGCCTTACAGCGATCGCTATCCTCTGCACCTCTCTGGCGGTCAACAGCAGCGTGTGGCCATTGCCCGCGCCCTGATGATGGAGCCTGCCGTGCTGCTGTTTGACGAACCCACCGCCGCGCTGGATCCCGAGATCACCGCCCAGATCGTCAGCATCATTCGTGAGCTGGCAGAAACAAACATTACGCAGGTGATCGTGACCCACGAAGTGGAAGTGGCGCGTAAAACCGCCAGCCGCGTGGTGTACATGGAAAACGGTTATATCGTCGAGCAAGGCGATGCTCGCTGCTTTGCCGAGCCGCAGACCGACGCGTTCAGAAATTATCTGTCTCACTAATTGAATCGAGAAAACGACAATGAAAAAAATAGTGATTGCCGCGCTGCTTGCCAGCATCAGCCTTTCTGCAACAGCCGCTCAGACCATTCGTTTTGCTACGGAAGCGTCTTACCCTCCGTTTGAGTCTATCGACGCCAACAACAAGATTGTCGGCTTCGATGTGGATCTGGCAAACGCGCTGTGCAAAGAGATCGACGCGACCTGTACCTTCGCTAACCAGTCTTTCGACAGCCTGATCCCCAGCCTGAAATTCCGCCGTATCGATGCGGTTATGGCCGGGATGGACATCACGCCTGAGCGTGAAAAGCAGGTGTTGTTCAGCACCCCGTACTATGAGAACTCAGCCCTGTTCATCGGTCAGAAAGGCAAATACGCCTCGATTGACGCACTGAAAGGCAAAAAAGTGGGCGTGCAGAACGGCACCACCCACCAGAAATTCATTATGGATAAGCACCCGGAAATCACCACCGTCCCGTACGACAGCTATCAGAACGCCCGCCTGGATCTGCAGAACGGCCGTATTGACGCAGTGTTTGGCGACAACGCCGTGGTAACCGAATGGCTGAAAGCCAACGACAAGCTGGCTTCCGTCGGCGACAAAGTGACCGATAAAGACTACTTCGGCACCGGCCTGGGTATCGCGGTCCGTCAGGGCAACACCGAGCTGCAGCAGAAATTCAACGCTGCGCTGGAAAAAGTGAAAAAAGATGGCACTTACGATTCCATCTACAAAAAATGGTTTCAGAAGTAAGACCTGATGAACGAATTTTTTCCATTAGCAAGCGCCGCCGGGATGACCGTCGGCCTTGCCGTTTGTGCGCTGATCATCGGCCTGGTGCTGGCGATGGTCTTTGCGGTCTGGGAGTCGGCTAAATGGCGTCCTGTCGCCTGGACCGGCTCTGCACTGGTGACCCTTCTTCGCGGCCTGCCGGAAATTCTGGTGGTGCTGTTTATCTATTTCGGCTCGTCACAGCTGCTGCTGATGCTGTCGGACGGCTTTACGCTCAATCTGGGCGTGGTGCAAATCCCGATTCAGATGCAGATCGAGAACTTTGACGTCAGTCCGTTCCTCTGCGGCGTGATCGCCCTCTCCCTGCTCTATTCCGCCTATGCGTCGCAAACGCTGCGCGGGGCGCTGAAAGCGGTACCCATTGGCCAGTGGGAGTCGGGTCAGGCGCTGGGGCTGTCGAAAACGGCAATCTTCTTCCGTCTGGTGATGCCGCAGATGTGGCGTCATGCGCTACCGGGGCTCGGCAACCAGTGGCTGGTGCTGCTGAAAGATACCGCGCTGGTGAGCTTAATCAGCGTCAACGACCTGATGTTGCAGACCAAAAGCATTGCCACCCGTACCCAGGAGCCGTTTACCTGGTACATCGTGGCGGCAGCCATCTACCTGGTGATCACGTTGCTCAGTCAGTACATCCTCAAGCGTATTGACCTGCGTGCGACGCGCTTTGAACGGAGACCAGGCTGATGCTTGAGTATTTACCCGAACTGATGAAAGGGCTGCACACCAGCCTGACGCTGACGGTGGCCTCGATTATCGTGGCGCTGGTGCTGGCGCTGATTTTCACTATTGTGCTGACGCTGAAAACGCCGGTGCTGGTGTGGATTGTGCGCGGCTACATCACCCTGTTTACCGGCACGCCGCTGCTGGTGCAGATCTTCCTGATTTACTACGGCCCGGGTCAGTTCCCGTCGCTGCAGGAATATCCGGTGCTGTGGCACCTGCTCTCTGAGCCGTGGCTGTGTGCGCTGCTGGCCCTGTCGCTGAACAGTGCCGCCTATACCACCCAGCTGTTTTACGGTGCAATCCGCGCCATCCCGGAAGGGCAATGGCAGTCCTGCGGTGCGCTGGGGATGAGCAAGAAAGACACCCTGGCGATCCTGCTGCCGTACGCGTTCAAGCGCGCCCTCTCCTCTTACTCCAACGAAGTGGTGCTGGTGTTCAAGAGTACCTCGCTGGCCTACACCATCACTCTGATGGAGGTGATGGGTCACGGGCAGCTGTTGTACGGGCGCACCTACGACGTGATGGTGTTCGGTGCGGCGGGGTTGATTTACCTGGTGGTGAACGGCCTGCTGACGCTGCTGATGCGTGTGGTTGAGCGCAGAGCACTGGCGTTTGAACGTCGCAACTAGAACTGCATAAAATCCGGTATTAAAGGCGGGCAAGTCTAACGACAGCCCGCCTTTTTTTATGCCGCTAATAATATTTAATCATTTTTATTGCATACAAATTCATTAAATGGCATTGTAGCTCCCAGCCGCAGACAGGGCACATAATGACAAGATTGACAGACGGGAGCTTCACAATGAAAAAGTTAGTTCTGGCCGCATTACTGGCAACCTTCGCCGCAGGCGCCACCGCCGCAGATAAAATCAGCTTCGGCGTTTCGGCTACTTATCCGCCGTTCGAGTCGCTGGATGCCAGCAACCAGATCGTTGGCTTTGATATCGACCTGGCGAAAGCGCTCTGTACCCAGATGCAGGCCGATTGCACCTTTACTAACCATGCGTTTGATAGCCTGATCCCGGCGCTGAAATTCAAAAAATATGATGCGGTGATCTCGGGTATGGATATCACCCCGGAGCGTAGCAAGCAGGTCTCCTTCACCGAGCCGTACTACGCCAACTCGGCGGTGGTGATCGCCAAAAAAGGGGCGTACACCTCTTTTGACCAGCTGAAAGGCAAGCGCATCGGCATGGAAAACGGCACCACGCACCAGAAGTACCTGCAGGATAAGCATACCGAAGTGAAAACTGTCGCTTACGACAGCTACCAGAACGCAATTATCGACCTGAAAAATGGCCGTATCGATGGCGTGTTTGGCGACACGGCAGTGGTCAACGAGTGGCTTAAAACCAACCCACAGCTGGGTACCGCCACTGAAAAAGTGACCGATCCACAATACTTCGGTACCGGTCTGGGCATTGCAGTACGTCCGGATAACAAAGCCCTGCTGGAGAAACTGAACGGCGCCCTGAAAGCGATTAAAGCTGACGGCACGTATCAGAAAATCAGCGATAAGTGGTTCCCACAGTAAGTTTTTTTGCCGGGTGGCGGCTTCGCCTGCCCCGGCCTACAGGGTGGGGATTTTGTAGGCCGGGTGAGCATTAATGCCACCTGGCACTCTTAAAACGGCACATAAAAACGAAAACAAGCTCCTCTCGCCACCTCCATCAGCCTGATCTCTCCTCCGTGCAGTTCCAGCATCCGCTTCACAATCAACAACCCCAGTCCGCCCCGGTTGTCCCGTGACGCCTGTGGGCTGAGTGCCGATGGCCGCAGGAAAAGCGTGTCGCGCAGATGGTCGTCAATGCCCGGTCCGCTGTCGTTCACTTCAACCTGTAGCTGTTCACCCTCCTGCCACACCTTCAGGCCAATCTCCCCGCCCGGGGGCGTATGACGAATGGCGTTATCCAGCAGATTGGTCACCACCCGTTCGATCATCGACAGATCGGCGTTGATCATCGGCAGCGGGCGTGGCACGTCAATATGCAGCCGCAGCTGACGGGTCTCTACCGCCAGGTCAAACTTTTGCGCCACGTCGGAGATAAGCTCCCCGATGGCAAAACGCTCGCGTTGCGGTTTGATGCTGCCGTGCTCCAGCCGCGCCAGCTCAAACAGCTGCTGCGACAGGTGGCGGACCTTATGCCCCTGGCGCAGGGCAATCGCCAGGTAATGCTGGCTCTCCTCTGCGGAGAGGGTGGCGGATTTTAGCGACAGGGTTTCCAGATAACCCAGCAGCGCGGTCAGCGGGGTGCGCAGGTCGTGGGAGATATTGGCGATAAACTCCCGCCGCTGGCGGTCGCTGTCGGCCAGCTGATCCCACTGGCTGGCAATCTTTTGCGCCAGTTCGATAAAGTTATTGCGCAGTAGCGCCACCTCACCCGCGGGCTGCGACTCAAGGGGCCGGGCGGCCAGCTGTTTGATGGCGCTGATGCTGTCCTGCTCCAGCCCGCTGACCTCATGGGTCAGCAGCCTGACCGGACGCGTAACCCAGTACCAGACCAGCCCACCGGCCAGCGCACCAAACAGCGCCACCAGCAGCAGCGACCACAGCACCGTGCGCCACAGGGTTTTCTGCCACGCCTGTTCGGCCAGCGCATTCAACTCTTCCCCCTGCAGAATGATATACAGATAGCCGTGCAATTCGCCGTTCTGGCGCAGGGGGGCAACGCTGAACACTTTCTGCTTATCGCTGCGCGGATCGTCACCGTAAACCGGCATCGTGGCGCCGCTCAGCGCTTGCTGAACCGGGGTGATGGAGACGCTTTGCCGTTTGATATGCCCCGGCGGCGCGGCATCGGCCAGCAGCTCACCCTGCGGGGAGAGGATATACAGCTCGACGCTGGGATTGAAGGTCATCAGGCGGTTAAACAGCGGCTGAAGCGCGCTGCGCTCGACCTGGCCCTGCTTATCCAGCAGCGGCTCGCGCTGGATAATGTGCTGTGCCAGACCGCCGGAGAGCCGCTGCACCATCGCATCCCCGTACTGCTTGCTGGCCCAAAGCTGCACCCCACAGGCGACGATGGCGCACAGGCTCAGCAGGGCAATAAACAGCAGCGTCAGGCGCTGGCTGAGGGTGAGACGGCGGATCATAGTGGGCGCTCCGCGAAGAGATAGCCTTTCCCCCAAACGGTACGGATGACCTGCGGCTCGGCGGCGTCGACTTCAATCTTGATCCGCAGGCGGTTGATGTGGGTGTTAACGGTATGTTCGTAGCCTTCGTGCTGGTATCCCCACACTTTGTCGAGCAGCGCCAGGCGAGAGAACACCTCCCCAGGGTGACGGGCAAAAAAGTAGAGCAGATCGAATTCGCGCGGCGTCAGGTCGATGACTTCGCCGCGTAGCTGGACGCTGCGCGCCAGCGGGTCAATGGTCAGACCATGGGCCGTAATCAGCCCGGCGGTATGCTGGCCCATCGCCTGCTGACGGCGGAACAGCGCCCGGATGCGCGCCACCAGCTCCTGCACCGAGAAGGGTTTAGCGAGGTAATCATCGGCCCCGGTTTCAAGCCCGAGAATGCGTTCGGTTTCACTGCTGCGGGCGCTAATGATAATCACCGGCAGGTAGTGATCGCGCGCGCGGATCGCCCGACAGAGGGTCAGCCCGTCAACGTTGGGCAGCATCAGATCGAGGATCACCGCATCCCAGCGTGGGTCGTCCACCGCCCGCAGCGCGCACGCCCCGTCTGCCTCATGGGTGATCTGGTAGCCCTCGTCCTCTAAATTCAGGCGCAGCAGCGCGGCAATATCGCCGTCGTCTTCCACCAGTAATATGTGCTTCATCGGTCAACCTTATCTAAGCCAGATAGATAAAGCTTACCCGATTTCAGGCGCGGGCAACGTTCACATTTTGTTTAACATTGTGGAGTGAGGGCATCAGGCGTTGGACTTGACCAGTAGCGTCAGTACTTCGTAGTGCGCGGTATGCGGGAACATATCGAACAGCTGGACGCGCGCGATGCGATACCCGGGCAGATCCCGGAGATCTTTCGCCATCGTCTGCGCATTGCAGCTTGAGTAGATAATAAACGGCGGGGCCATCTGGCTCAGGTAGTCGCACAGCGCTTTGCCAATCCCGCGACGCGGGGGGTTGACCAGCACCAGGTCCGGCACATCTTGCTGACCGGTGGCAAACTGGGTTGAATCCAGCGCCTGGAAATGCAGATTTGTTAACCCCAGCTCGCTGGCCGACTGCGTGGCACAGGCGATCGCCTCGGCGGAGATTTCGATTCCGGTCAGGCGCATCTGCGGCGTGGCGCAGTGCAGACCAAAGCCACCGACGCCACAAAACAGATCCCACATATGGTTCACCGGCAGCAGGCCGACCCAGTCGCGCGCCGTGGCGTACAGCTGGCTGGCCACCGTCGGGTTGGTCTGGAAAAAGCTTTTCGGGCGGATCCACAGCGGCACGTCGTTGAAGCGCTCGGCCAGCGCCTGCGCCGGAGTAAAGAAGATCTCCTCCTCCCCTTCCATGATCGCCATATGCACTGGCTGAATGTTCGCGGTGATCACCTTCAGCTGCGGCAGCTGTTCCTGCAGCCACGGCAGCGCCGCGCGCAGCTGGGCGACTTTAGCGTCGGAGCGCAGCACAAATCGCAGCATCATCCCGCCATCCTGCTGGCTTTCGGTCAGCAAAAGATACTTCAGCTCGCCGCGCTTGCGCTCGACGCTGTAAGGCGTAAGGCCCGCGCGGGCGATAAAGGGTTTCAGGGTCGCAAAGACCGGGGCGAAAGAGGCGGGATAGAGCGGACAGTCGGTCAGATCTTCTGGCGTGCCGTCGCGGTGCAACATTCCAAGCAGCGGTTTTTCGACGCTGCCGCTCACCACCATTTTGGCTTTATTGCGAAAAGCCTGCTCCGGCCCGCCGATCGGCGCGCACCACTCCGCCACCGGTAAGTCAGACAGTAATGTCTGCAGGTCGGACATTTTGGCGGAAAGCTGAGAAGAGACCGGCTGTTCAATCCACTGACAGGAGCGGCAGCGACCGGCGTCATAGAGTGCGCACTGCATAACAAAACCTTAATACGTCTGGGGGCAGCGATTATACACGTTATTGCAAACGGAAAAACCGTCGGCTGGCAGGCGGAATAAACAGCAGGCACAGCACCAGCACATCGGGCAGCTTTTGCATCATCAGGGTGCGGAAAATTTCCTGTTTGGTCTCACCGGGGATGCTGAAAAGCTCCGGATAACCGTAGCCCAGCGACGAGGCCCACAGGTACGCGGTGGTGATGGCGTGGATCAGCATATAGACCCAGCGCGCCCAGTTGCGCCCCTTGATCAGTGAAAATGCGCAGTAGATCTCGGCAGACACCAGCAGCAGGCTGCTAAAAAACACCAGCGTTAAGCTCCAGCTCTGCACGCTGCGGTGGATAAACTCGGCGATGCCGTGCACCCCGAGGGTGCTGAAAATCATCACCAAATCGAGACCGCGGATCAAAATAATGGCGAGCGCCGCCACCTGAACCAGCGCAGGGACGTTTAGTCGGGCATGGGTATGGCGTGTTTTTTTAAAAAATCCCAATGTTTCACTTCCCTGAAAAACAGTGCCGCGACAAGCGCGGCACTTTACGGGAAATTTTAATCGTTTCAGTGGCGCCTTGCACGCTGGATATCACGCACGCGTTGTTTTTCAGACCGCGCCATCAGATACCAGGCGATAAGCCCGACAATGCCGACCACGCCAAGAATCAGCGTCGCCAGAGCATTTATCTCCGGATTAACCCCCATTCTGACGCTGGAGAAGACCAGCATCGGCAGCGTGGTAGCCCCCGGGCCGGAGACGAAGCTGGCGATCACCAGATCGTCGAGCGACAGGGTAAACGCCAGCAGCCAGCCGGAAATCACCGCCGGCATGATCATCGGTAAGGTGATGATAAAGAACACCTTCAGCGGCGTGGCGCCCAGATCCATCGCCGCCTCTTCAATCGAGTGGTCCAGCTCGCGCAGCCTGGAAGAGATCACCACCGCCACGTAGGCGGTACAGAAGGTGACGTGCGCCAGCCAGATGGTCAGCATGCCGCGATCCGACGGCCAGCCAATGGCGTGCCCCATGGCCACAAACAGCAGCAGCAGCGACAGACCGGTGATCACATCGGGCATCACCAGCGGGGCGGTGATCATAAAGGCAAAGCCGTTTGCGCCGCGAAAACGACCAAAACGCACCATCACCACCGCCGCAATGGTGCCGAGAATGACCGCCATCGTGGCCGCACAGGCGGCAATGGTCAGGCTTAAGCCGACGGCGCTCATCATCGCGTCGTCGCGAAACAGCTCCCCGTACCAGCGCGTGGACCAGCCCGCCCACACCGTCACCAGCTTCGAGCTGTTAAAGGAGTAGATCACCAGCATCAGCATCGGGGCATACAGGAAGGTAAAGCCGACCACCAGGATCAGGATCCGCCACGGAGAGCGCACTACCGGTAAGTTGTTCATCCGTGATCCCCCATCTGTTTCTGCTGATATTTGTGGAACCACATGATCGGCACGATCAGCAGCAGCAACATCACGATCGCCACCGCCGAGGCCACCGGCCAGTCGCGGTTATTGAAGAACTCCTGCCACAGCACGCGGCCAATCATGATGCTGTCCGGACCGCCGAGCAGTTCCGGGATCACGAACTCGCCAACCGCCGGGATAAACACCAGCATTGACCCGGCGATAATCCCGCCTTTGGTCAGGGGCACGATCACGCTGAAGAAGGTTTTCAGCGGACGAGCACCGAGATCCAGCGCCGCCTCGACCAGCGAGTAGTCGATGCGCGTCAGGGCGGTGTAAATCGGCAGCACCATAAACGGCAGATAGGCGTACACAATCCCGATATAGACCGCCAGATTGGTGTGCAGAATAGTCAGGGGCTGATCGATAACCCCCAGCCAGAGTAAAAAGTTGTTCAGCACGCCGTTGTTTTTCAGGATCCCCATCCAGGCATAGACGCGGATCAGGAACGAGGTCCATGACGGCAAAATCACCAGCAGCAGCAGGATATTGCGCGTCGACGGCTTACTGTGCGCCACCGCCCAGGCCAGCGGATAGCCCAGCAGCAGACAGCAGATAGTCGCCACACCCGCCACCTGCAGCGACTGCAGATAGGCCTCAAAATAGAGCGGATCGTCGGTGAGCTGAAGGTAGTTGCCCAGATTGAGGGTCACCGACAGCTGAGCGTCGGCCCAGGCCACCAGATCGCTGTACGGCGGGATCGCGCGCGCCATCTCCGCAAGACTGATTTTGAACACAATCAGGAACGGCAGCAGGAACAGCAGGATCAGCCACAGGTATGGCAGGCTAATCACCAGCTTGCGCCCGTGCGCCATCTGCATTCGGGTCAGCCAGGACGTTTGCGTGCCCATTGGTGTGCGGGCCGCAGGTTCAGGTTTGTTCATTGCCCTTCCTTATACCGTCAGCACAACGCAGCTGTCCGCATCCCAGCACAGACGCACTTCGTCGCCCCAGGTCGGGAGGCCTTTACGGTAGCGATCCGTGTTCTGCAGCTGGGCGCTGATCATCTGCCCGCTTTTCAGGCGGACATGATAGATGGAGAGGTCGCCGAGATAGGCGATATGCACCACTTCGCCCACGGCAAAGTTACAACCATCGGCCGGCGGCGCATCACAGAGGGTGATTTTTTCCGGACGCAGCGCCACGTACACTGGCACGTTATCAACCACCGAGTTATCGACGGCCACTTTCAGCGGGTGGATCAGCCCCGGGGAGTCAATCACCAGCCCGTCTTCTTCGCGCGATTTCAGCAGCCCTTCGAAGACGTTCATCGAACCGATAAATTCCGCACTGTAGCGGGTGGTCGGGTGCTCATAAATCTCTTCCGGCTCGCCAATCTGCACGAACTTACCGCGGTTCATGATCGCGATGCGACCGGCCATGGTCATCGCCTCTTCCTGATCGTGGGTAACCATTACGCAGGTTGCGCCGACACGTTCAAGAATATCCAGCACTTCGAGCTGCATGCGGTCGCGCAGCTTTTTATCCAGCGCCCCCATTGGCTCATCCAGCAGCAGCAGCTTTGGCCGCTTCGCCAGGCTGCGGGCCAGGGCCACGCGCTGACGCTGGCCGCCCGAGAGCTGGTGTGGCTTACGCTTAGCAAACTCCTGCATGTGCACCAGGCTCAGCATTTCGGCGACCCGCGCGCTGATTTCGGCTTTTGGCAGTTTGTCCTGCTTCAGACCAAAGGCGATGTTCTGCTCGACGGTCATGTGCGGGAACAGGGCGTAAGACTGGAACATCATATTGATCGGCCGCTGATAGGGCGGCACCTGCGACAGGTCCACACCATCGAGCACAATCTGCCCGGCGGTCGGCTGTTCAAACCCGGCAAGCATACGCAGCAACGTCGATTTCCCGCAGCCGGACGCGCCGAGCAGGGCAAAGATTTCGCCTTTATAGATAGTCAGGCTGACATCATCGACGGCGTGCTGGCCGTCGAACGATTTGGTCAGGTTACGGATTTCCAGCAGCGGGGTCAGCGCTTTACGGGTTTTCGCCTGTGGGCGGGGGATCGCGTCGTTCACGGGGTGCTCTCCGGCATCAATCAAACGGGTGCAGGCGCACCATGACGGTGCGCCTGATGCCGGGCAAAGGTGCAACTGCCCGGCCTGATTCTTATTATTTACCGCTTTTCACTTTGGTCCACGCTCGGGTGCGCACGCGGTCGATTTTCGGTTCTTGTACGCTGAGGGTGAACATTTTGGCGCGCACGTCAGCCGGCGGATAGATGCCCGGATTGTCACGCACTTCGGCGCTCACCAGCGCGGTGGCGGCTTTGTTGCCGTTGGCATAGAAGATGTGATCCGAGATATGGGCAATCACGTCCGGACGCAGCAGGTAGTTCAGGAACTGGTAGGCTTCGTCTTTGTTCTTCGCATCCGCAGGCATCGCGAAGACGTCGAAGAAGGCCATCGCCCCCTCTTTCGGGATAGAGTAGGCGATATTCACGCCATTTTTGGCCTCTTTCGCACGGTTAGCCGCCTGCAGAACATCCCCTGCCCAGCCGATCGCCACGCAGGTGTCGCCATTTGCCAGGTCGTTAATGTACTGGGAGGAGTGGAAGTAACGGATATTTGGACGCAGCTTCAGCAGCAGATCGGTGGCCGGGCCGGTGTAATCATCCGCTTTGGTGCTGTTCGGATCTTTACCAAGGTAGTTCAGCACCGTGGCAAAAATCTCTTCTGGCGCATCGAGGAACGAGACGCCGCAGCTTTTCAGTTTTTCGAGGTTTTCTGGCTTCAGCACCAGATCCCAGCTGTTCACCGGCGCGTCGGTACCGAGCGCTTTTTTCACTTTCTCGACGTTATAGCCAATGCCGGTGGTCGCCCACATGTACGGCAAGGCGTATTTGTTTTCCGGGTCGTGCTTGGCAATCAGCTTAAGCAGATCGGGATCGAGGTTTTTCCACTCCGGGAGTTTGCTTTTATCCAGCGGCTGGAAGACACCGGCCGAGAGCTGACGCTCCAGGAAACTGGCTGACGGTACCACCAGGTCAAAGCCGGTGCTGCCCGCCATCAGTTTGCCTTCCAGCACTTCGTTGGAATCGAAGACGTCGTAAACCACTTTAATACCGGTCTCTTTTTCAAAATTAGCGACGGTGTCCGGCGCAATATAATCAGACCAGTTATAGATATGCAGCGTTTTTTGTTCCGCAGCGAGCGAACCAGCAGAGACAGCCATCAGAGCACCGGCAATCAGCCCCGAAACCCAGGTTTTTTTTAAAGCGATCATAGCGTTTATCCTTCTGAAAGCGCGTTAACAAACGCACTAAAAATGAACACTCTTAGTCTATGCAAGAATCGTGCATAATTTATCACTCTGCCAGCAGCAGAAGATATTGCTCTGTTGGCAGTATCTGCTCGCAATTAACAGCATCGCAAGAATAAACTGTAGCTTGTCTTTGCGGCTATAGCCCAGATTAAAAAACGCCTTTTATCAATTTTTTATGCAGAATCGGTCTACGTGATAAGCCGAAAAACGAGGAAGGTGGTGAATAATTCTTTAAAGAAAGGTTAAAGCCAGCACAAAAGAGGGTGTTACGCAGCCGCCACGACAGCGACTGCCTGAATGTCAGACAAGATTAGTGCAGGAACGGCGTAGCCGCGTCAGGATTCTCAGGCTCGTCTTCGGTGTTAAACAACATGTGATGGGCGTTGGCTTCCAGCATCACCATCGAGATCTGCTCTTCGCTCTGCTGGAAAAAGCCTTCAAACTGCTGATAGGTTAACCCCGTGGCAGCGAATAAAGACTGGCAAACCACCAGCTTTGGCAGATTATCATCCTGTATGTCGAGAAAGGCTTTGACCGTCAAAGAACTGGCATTGATGGCTGACAGATCCGATGCTAACGCCAGCAGCGCTGAGGGTTTGACCTCCGCGAGGGCGGAAAAAAGAATGACGTCATTGATCACATCGAGCTTGGCATCGAACACGCCGTCAAAATTTTGCATGTGCGGCAGGTGCAACGCCTGACAGGTATCGCATTCAAAAAAGCTGATGCTCATATCGTCGAGCCATTGGCGTAACGTATCAAGTGTCGGTACGACGAGTGAATCCATAACCGTGGAGCCCCTTAAGAATTAATTCGCTAGCTTACGCAAAAAGTGTGCGTCATACCATTTATCCGCCCGTTTTCAGGCAAAACTCCGGCGTGGCATGACGTTCGATCCAGTCGATCATTTTCCCGGCGACATCAATCCCGGTGGTACTTTCAATGCCTTCGAGCCCCGGCGAAGCGTTGACTTCCATCACCAGCGGCCCGCGATCGGCACGTAAAATATCGACACCGGCAATATCGAGACCCAGGGTGTGGGCGGATTTCAGGGCGATTTCACGCTCGCGTTCAGTGATCTCCGCCACCCGCGCCACGCCGCCGCGATGCAGGTTGGAGCGAAAATCGCCCTCTTTGGCCTGACGCTCGATGGCGGCCACCACTTCGTCGCCTACCACCAGACAGCGAATGTCGCGCCCTTTTGCCTCCTGAATGTATTCCTGCACCAGAATATGCGCATTCAGGCCGCGAAAGGCGTCGACCACGCTCTCTGCTGCCTGACGCGTTTCGGCCAGCACCACGCCGATCCCCTGAGTGCCTTCCACCAGCTTCACCACCAGCGGCGCACCGCCCACCATGTCGATCAGATCGCTGGTATCGTCGGGAGAGTGGGCAATACCGGTGATCGGCAGGTCAATTCCCTGGCGCGCCAGCAGCTGCAGGGAGCGCAGCTTGTCGCGCGCGCGGGTAATGGCAACGGATTCATTCAGGGGATAACTGCCCAGCAGCTCGAACTGGCGCAGCGCGGCGGTGCCGTAAAAGGTGATCGCCGAACCAATGCGCGGGATGACCGCGTCGTAATGCGGCAGCTGGCGTCCTTTATAGTGAATAGAGGAGGCCGCCGGGCTGATATTCATATAGCAGGACAACGGATCGAGGACTTCCACCAGATGGCCGCGTTTATGCCCTGCTTCACGCAGGCGCTTACACGAATAGAGCGTTCCATCCCGGGACAATATGGCAATTTTCACCCTGCACCTCTCAGATATGATCTGGTCAAAAGCCTGCGTATCATACACGCAGGCAGGCACAGGATGAATGGACTTATCGCGTCGCCCAGCCCTGTTTATGCAAATAATCCAGAATAAACGGACGGTTCTCTTTGATGATGGTGCGCTGGATATGATCGCTCCAGGTATCGCGACGGTTATTGGTCGCGCGGGAGAGGTAGTAGTTCGCCAGCTCCTCGTCGTACCGGGCAAGAACCGCGCTGTCCACCGGCTGGTAGTGGTTTTCATGTACCACCATTGCCGCAGGCAGACGCGGCTTAACGTCCGGATTATCTGCCGGCCAGCCGAGGCACAGACCGAACAGCGGCAGAACGTGTTTTGGCAGCTGCAGCAGCTCGGTCACCGCCTCGATGCTGTTGCGGATGCCGCCGATGTAGACCCCGCCCAGCCCCAGTGATTCTGCCGCCGTCAGCGCATTCTGCGCCAGCATTGCGGTATCCACCACGCCGAGCAGCAGCTGTTCTGCCAGGCCGAGCTGCGCCTCGGGGCAAATCTGCAGATGACGATTAAAGTCGGCGCAGAACACCCAGAACTCTGCCGCCTGTGCCACGTGTTTTTGCCCGCCGGTGAGGGTCACCAGCTGTTCGCGCATCGCCGGGTCAGTGATACGAATAATCGAGCTGCACTGTAAGAAGCTGGAGCTGGAGGTCCCTTGCGCGCCAGCAATAATTGCTTCGCGCTGGGCATCGCTGATGGGTTGGTCGGTGAAATGGCGAATCGAGCGGTGGGAACGGAGCAAATCAATAACAGGTGTCATCTCGTCTCTCTTTACGGCTTAACTGACAATATTGGCCAGTATAGGCAAAGATAACCGTGCTGTAATTGGCCAAATATAGCCTGTAGATATCAATGCAAAAGGCAGAACCTGCTTTTCATTACTGAGCGTTAGCGGCAATATAGGCCGTATTCGCCGTCAGGCTTAGATTCAGGAGAGAGAAATGTTTGCAGTTATTTTTGGACGTCCGGGTTGCCCTTACTGTGTGCGCGCGAAAGATCTGGCAGAAAAACTGACCGCCGAGCGTGAAGATTTTAACTACCGCTACGTGGACATTCACGCGGAAGGCATTTCCAAAGCCGACCTGGAACAGACCGTGGGTAAACCGGTTGAAACCGTTCCGCAGATCTTCCTCGACCAGACCCATATCGGCGGCTTTACTGATTTTGAAGCCTACGCCAAAGAGCATCTGGGACTTTTCGCTGCCCAGTAAGTCTTTAACGCCCTCCCCGGAGGGCGTTTTTAGTTTCACGACGATGTTCGACTGCCCTGCGGACAAACAGAAAGAACAGCGCGCCCAGCGCACACCAGAACACCCCGCTCAATAGCCAGGCCAACTCCTGCATAATCGTGCGCGACGGGATAAACACCATACGCATCACCACCAGACAGATGGGTGCAGCAAGAATGGCACCGACCAGGGGTCGGACCACTTCCCCACCACGAGAAACAAAGCTGGCAACGATACCCGGCAGGATAAAGCACAGCAAACCCAGCTCAGGATGTCCGGCGGCGATAAAAGCCCCTTGCACTTTGAAAGTCAGGCAGATACACACCGCCGTAAACAGTAAAAAGCAGCACGCGATACCCGGCCAGTTACGTTTAATATTCAAATCCTCCCCCTGCCCTGTCAGGCAAATACATTTTTCGTCACGTAAACACCCAATTAGATGAGTAAAGCGGCACTCCATGCCTGAAACAGTCGGTGATGATTTCATCGCCATCGAATTCCGATAACTGTTAAAAATAAACTAATTATTTGATATTTTTTTGTGAGCTAACTATAATGCGCGATCAGGCGCAGCCCTCTCTTCTTACAGCGCAAACATAGCCTAAATAGCCCATCCATTCAACCACTTACTGGTAAACGAAAAGTTATCCTCCGTGAACATAAACGTCGCAGAATTGTTAAACGGGAATTACATCCTGTTATTATTTGTGGTACTGGCTCTGGGTCTTTGCCTGGGTAAATTACGTCTGGGATCGGTCCAACTCGGTAATTCCATTGGCGTTTTAGTGGTTTCTTTATTATTAGGCCAGCAGCATTTCAGTATTAACACCGATGCCCTGAACCTGGGTTTTATGCTGTTTATTTTTTGCGTCGGTGTTGAAGCCGGACCCAACTTTTTTTCTATTTTCTTCCGCGACGGCAAGAATTATCTGATGCTGGCGCTGGTAATGGTCGGCAGCGCCCTGCTTATCGCGCTTGGCTTAGGCAAACTGTTTGGCTGGGATATCGGGTTGACGGCAGGCATGCTGGCCGGATCGATGACCTCGACGCCGGTTCTGGTGGGTGCGGGAGATACATTACGCCATCTCGGCCTGAGTGATGCCCAGCTGTCGCTGGCACTGGATCACTTAAGCCTGGGCTATGCGTTGACCTATCTGATTGGGCTGGTGAGCTTGATTGTCGGCGCGCGCTATTTACCGAAACTGCAGCATCAGGATCTGCAGACCAGCGCCCAGCAAATCGCCCGTGAGCGCGGCCTGGACACTGACAGCAAGCGCAAAGTGTATCTCCCGGTGATTCGCGCCTATCGCGTGGGGCCAGAGCTGGTGGCCTGGGCCGACGGTAAAAACCTGCGTGAACTGGGTATCTACCGCCAGACCGGCTGCTATATCGAACGTATTCGCCGCAACGGCATCCTGGCAAACCCGGATGGCGACGCAGTACTGCAGATGGGCGACGACATTGCGCTGGTGGGCTATCCGGATGCGCACGCGCGCCTCGACCCGAGCTTCCGCAACGGCAAAGAGGTATTCGACCGCGACCTGCTGGACATGCGCATCGTCACCGAAGAGATCGTGGTCAAGAACCACAACGCCGTTGGACGCCGTCTGGGACAGCTTAAGCTGACCGATCACGGCTGCTTCCTGAACCGGGTGATCCGCAGCCAGATTGAGATGCCAATCGACGACAACATCGTCCTGAACAAGGGTGATGTACTGCAGGTGAGCGGCGATACCCGCCGCGTAAAAACCGTCGCCGACCGCATCGGCTTTATCTCCATCCACAGCCAGGTGACCGATCTGCTGGCCTTCTGCGCCTTCTTTATCGTCGGCCTGATGATTGGGATGATCACCTTTCAGTTCAGCAACTTTAGCTTTGGCATCGGTAACGCCGCGGGCCTGCTGTTCGCCGGAATTATGCTCGGCTTCCTGCGAGCTAACCACCCGACGTTCGGTTACATCCCGCAGGGCGCGCTGAACATGGTGAAAGAGTTTGGCCTGATGGTGTTTATGGCGGGCGTAGGCTTAAGCGCGGGCAGCGGCATCAGCCACAGCCTGGGTGCAGTGGGCTGGCAGATGCTGGTGGCCGGACTTATCGTCAGCCTGGTACCGGTGGTCATCAGCTTCCTGTTCGGCGTGTGGGTCCTGCGTATGAACCGTGCCCTGCTGTTTGGCGCGATGATGGGTGCCCGCACCTGTGCGCCCGCAATGGAAATCATCAGCGACACCGCCCGCAGCAACATTCCGGCGCTGGGGTACGCAGGCACCTATGCTATCGCTAACGTGCTGTTAACCCTGGCGGGGACGCTGATTATCATCATCTGGCCAGGACTGGGGTAGAGAGGGATTTTGCGCACTGGCGAAAAAAATTTCGCGATGCGCAGAACTTTTCGTTCAGACGTCAGTCATAACTATTGCCACTGCTTTTCTTTGATGTCCCCCAATTTGTGGAGCCCATCAACCCCGCCATTTTGGTTCAAGGTTGATGGGTTTTTTGTTGCCTGAAATTCATACTCCGTAAAATCAATTACTTATGTCGTCACTCTTTCCTGTGTGGCGACAAAGTGGCGGCAGCGCTTTTGCCATGGCGGCAACAGGTAATAAAAAACCCGCCAGCGGCGGGTCAGTATCAGTAAGCTAATTGTTCCTGCATTCCTTTCGGATGAGGCGGTGCGGCGCTGATTTTTTGCGGTCGGCAGACAGATCGCACAAAAGTCTCATGTGTCACGAATGTATGCCCGCACTCAATATTGGTGCACTGGTTGTATCGTTCTTTGGTTTCACTGGAAACCTGAAAGCTACTGCGTGTATGCGCGGCCTGGCCGCACATCGGACAATTCATCATTTCGTTCAGCCCTCACTCTTAACCAGTTCGCAATAATGATACATTATTGTTCTCAATTTGGAACTAATCATTCAATTTCGAACTCATCAATTTTCACTTCGAGATCCAGACTGGTCGTAAATCCACTATCCGGATTGACCGTATGCGTCAGTGTGGCGATAGTCCACTCCGCATCATCAATCGGCTGCTTGAATCCGCTGACCTTCACCGGCATTTCGGTATAGAGATCCGCCCGCCCTTCTGCGAGCTGCAGGGAGAACGACGCCACCCCGCGCTGCAGACGCTCCCACTGCATCTTTGCTGCACGTTCTGCATTGCTGCGGTTGGCATAGGTGCGGTTCAGAACCAGCACATTTTCATCCGTGCCCACCAGATAATCCCCCTGCTTCGCCTCCGGCTTTTTGGGTGCGGCGGTTTTCTTTCGCCGTCGCTTTACCTGCATGGTCTCTTTCTTCTTCGGCTCACGGGTATGCAGCCAGCTGGCAATAACGCCGGTATAAGCACCACGGTCAGACAGGCTAAACCGATGACCGTCGCCAGCCTGGCGGGTGATGGTGATAACCGGCAGCTGTTTGCCGCTGGCCGTTCTGCCCTGCCCCTGTCGGATAAACAGCAGGTTCCCGTCTTTCACGGACGCAATCGCCCCGTACTGGCGCGCCAGCTTCATCAGGAAACTCGCGTCGCTTTCATTGGTCTGATCCAGATGGTCCAGCGCTTTCTCTGTCAGGTCCTTGCCCAGCGCCAGTTTCAGCTTGTGGCGTACGGCAATGTCCTTCACCACCTCGCCCACCGTGGTCTGATGCCAGGACTTTTCACGGCGGGTGTTCAGGGTTTCGCGAAAGTCAGCGCTGCGCGCACGGATAGTCAGCCGGTCAGGTGCGCCGGAATGCTCAATCTCATCCACGGTGAATGCCCCTTTCGGGAACAGCGGCTGGCCTTTCCAGCCCAGCGCCAGATGGATCACCGCTCCGCGACGCGGCAGGGCAACCAGGCCGTCGGCGTCGTCCAGCTCCAGATCGAGCTGGTCCGCTTCAAAGCCCCGGTT
The DNA here is from genome assembly GCF_025564065.1 of Silvania hatchlandensis. GTDB lineage: Bacteria > Pseudomonadota > Gammaproteobacteria > Enterobacterales > Enterobacteriaceae > Enterobacter > Enterobacter hatchlandensis. Next base: position 119,545 of record NZ_JAMGZK010000045.1, read on the forward strand.
ATCGGTCAATGTCAGGCTCATCAGGCGCGCGTCCATCACCGTCGTCACGTCTTTGCCTTCGATGGTGATGCTGAACGCCGGGCTTTTGCTGGTCAGATTCTGGAGACGGCTACTCAGAGTCATGAGAGCAACCCTCCCGCCATATTTTTCACTTTGCCAATGGCAGACGCTGCCGTGTCCTGCAGGTTGCTAAGCTGGTCGCTCAGGCTGCCAAACATCTCCGACAGCGACTCATCCACCCGTTTCAGAGTCAGCGTGAACTCAATTCGGCGCGGCATCCCGCTTTCAAAAAACTCCGTTTTGGTCTGACTCAGACTTTCGATTACATACATGCCGTAGATAGTGCCGCTGCCCTCAATCAGGGGCCACGCTTTGCCCAGCTCCGCCATCTGCTCCAGCGCCAGCAGTGACAGCCTGCCGCCGGTGACTTCCGGCAGCAGCACGCCGGAAAGCGTCAGTGAGTCGTTATCCGGGCCAAGAAACTGCGTGGACGGACGGCGGTTCACCCGGTTGTTAGCCGCGTGCCGCCAACTGCGCTGGTACTGCAGCTCCTGATACGGCACGGTGCGCAGCATAAACACATACAAACCAAACACCATCATCATGAATCGTATCCCCCCTGATCGCTGTAATTGCTGCGCGCTTTCGCTCTGCCCCGCCGTTCGCGCTCATCAAGCTGCCGTGCTACTTCACGCGCAATGTCCTGCGCACTTTGTCCGGGCTGAGTGGTGATATGAATCGGCGCGTTAATCTCATAGCGGATCACCGGTTGCGGGCTTTCAGCCTTCACCGGCTGCACCTGATATGCCCTGACTGGCAGGCTGAACGGGTGCAACGGTGCCGCCTCTGCAGGTGCAGCCGCCACACCCATCGCTCCGGCCACCACGGACGCCAGCGCCGCCGTGCGCCGCCTGCTGGTCACACTGGCCGGTCCGTTTACGATTTCCGGGCCGTTCTCCCCCACGATGCCAAACTGGCCGCGAGGAATGGCTCCGCCGTTGTCGTACATACCCGCAAAGCCCATTGACGGAAATCCGCCAGGCGGCAGCATGACCTTGCCGTCAGCATTCACCGTGGCGGGAAGCTGGCGAGTGACCTGCTCAGGCAGTCTGGCTTTTGCCGCTTCCTGGCTGACAATACCGAGCTTATCCAGCAGCCACGACACGCCAGATTTCAGCGACTCAAGGGGGTGCATCACCATACTGAGACCTTCCGCCAGCGTTTCACCAAACCGTCGCCCCATCGCCGCCGCGCTGCTCAGTTCCTCGGAGGTCGCTTTTACCGGCGCTAACAAATCCGTGAACCATCCCCACAGCGCCTGCACCTTGTCACCTATCCACTGAAACACAGGCCTGAGCGGCTCAAAGGCAGCGCTGATGGGCGCAGCAGCGGCTTTGAATCCTTCCACCACGCCACCCAAAAATGCGCTGATAGGCTGCCAGTATTTCCAGACAACCAGTGCCACCCCGGCAAGCGCTGCGATAACAAGTCCTACAGGGCTTAGCAATACGCCCAACAGGCTACCAATGCCGATGATAGCCGCACGCAATAGCGCAAACGGCGACATGACCAGCCACCTGAGCACGCCACCCGCCCCCCGAACCGAGGCTATCAACGGAGCGAAGGCTGCACTGGCTAACCCACTGATTCGGGTTGAAAGCTGTCGAACGGCTTCGCCAGGGTTACGGAAAGACGAGACCAGAACTTCCCCCGCCTGCTGGGCATGTTCCTTAATTTTGTCCAGAGCGCCATCACGAAAAGCATCAAGGATCCCGCCCCCATCGTCATCATTACCGCCACCGCTGAGTGCTTCGCGGATACGTCCTATCCAGCTGACGGTATCGCCGGCATCGTTTCCTGAGAACAATGCGAATAACTTTTTAAATGCCTCGCCAGAGCTAAAAAGCCCCGGCGCGAAGGATGTTAATACCTGGCTCAGACGCCCCAGCAAAGGACTGAGCCTGCCCAGCCCGGTAATAGCGAGTGACTTCATACCAAAGCGGAGTAGGGCTATCGGTCCCAGAACGGCGGCCATGGCGATAGCAAGCGTGCCCAGGGCAAGCGTTACCGACGCCACAACGGCGGCAATCTTCATTAACCGGCCCGCCAGTTCCGGGTTGGCTTCAACCCAACGACGCATTACACCCGTCACGCGCTTAACTGCGTCCATGATTTCCATCAGTGGCGCACGCAGGGTTTCTCCCAGGCTGCTGAGCGTATTGGCCGCCCCCGTCTTAACCAGCAACCATTGCGCGGATAATGAATCCTTGTTGATATCGGATTCTTTCTGCATGGAGCCGTTCGCACTCCCGCCGGAGGTGAGTCTGAGCTGGCGCTGCAGCTCCGGCAGGTTATTGGCGAGCTTCGCCGCATCATCGCCAAACTCTTTGCCAAATAACATGGTCATGGCAGACAGGCGTTTGTCCTGCGGCAGACGGTTAACCTTTTCCAGCACGCGCTGGATGGTGCCGATGGCGTCGGTGGTCATCTGCTTTTCAATCTCTGCCGGATTGAGCTTCAGCAGGTCCATGCCTTCGAAGAAGCGCTTACTCTGCATAGTGGCAATGGACAACTCACGCACCATGGCGTTTGACGCACTGGCAGCGATTTCCGGCGCAGCACCTAAAGACAGGAACGTGGAGCCGAGCGCGGCGGCCTTGCGATAGTCGAGACGGTCAGCCACGCCCCCCATACGCTGCAGCACGTCGATAATGTCTGCCCCTTTGGACATGGCGTTATCGTCCAGATAGTTCAGTGCATCACCCAGCTGTTCAATGTTGCGGGTCGGCACCTTATACAGACTGGCGATTTTCCCCAGCCCCTCGGACAGCTCATCGGCCGGCAGTTCAAACGCCGTAGATGCCTTAGCCGCCGTGCTGGCAAACGCCAGCAGGTCGCGCTTCTGATCCGCCCAGGAATCATTCGGGTTCGCCACGTTCATGCGTGCCCCGCCTTCAACCAGCGCGGCATAATCCACCGCGCCGTTTTCCATCGGCAGCTGTTCACTGGCAGCCTTGATGGCGTCCTGCATTTCATAGAACCGGGCGGTGCGGTTGCCGTTGTCATCACGCAAGCCGTTGACCTGCTTCGCCACGCCTTTCATGGCATCTTCCATGCTGGCGTAGCTTTTCACCGCCGCCATCACCGGCGCGCCCATCGCCAGCCCGGCTGCGGTTGTTGTGGCCCCGGCACCGGCAATCCTGTCCCGCACTTCGAGACGGCGGGAATACTGATCGCGGACCGCATTCATCCGCGCCTGCTGTTCGCCCAGGCGTTTCAGGGATTTCATCTGACGGTCCAGCGCCTGGCGGGTTTCGTCGGCGTTCTGCCGGAGTTCACGCTGCGCGCTGCTGAGCTTTTTCGTGTCCAGCCCGGCTTCATTCAGCGCAAGACGCTGACGCTGGACCGACTGGCGCAGGCCGTTGTATTTGCCCTGCAGATCCGTTACGCGGCTTTTTGCCTGCTCAAGGAGTCGGGTCTGCGCTGCTGTCGGGCGACTGGTGGCGTTAAACTGCGTGGCGAGTTTCGCCGCTTCTTCGCGTGCGGCTTTAAGACTGTTGCCGGTGACTGCCAGCTGCGCGCTGGCCTTGCGAAAACCCTCAATTTTTCCCGCCTGGGTATCTAACTCTTTAAGGCGGGCGCGGCTTTGCTGGACGGCCGCTGCCAGCTCTTTCGAGCTGGCCTGCGCGGAACGGAAGGGGCGGGTGAGCCTATCAACCGCATTCAGAATCACCTGCAGGCGCAGGTTTTTGTCACTCATCGCTGGCCCCGCTTCGCAGAATGGCTTTATGTCGCCACTCCAGCACATCCGTTAGCGGCATAACGTCAGTGACGGACGGCGACCAGTGAAAGATGGTGGCAATGTCCGCCACCAGATCATCAACCGTCAGGCTGTCGGCAAACCGGCAAGCACCGACTTCTTCAATAAAAAAGTGACCACCTCAACCGACAGCGCGGTGAGATCGGCGGGGTCCAGCTCGGCCATTTCCTGCGCGGTCAGGGTCGGCGTGGAGATACGTGGGATAACGGTCATCATCGCGCCCACATCCATATCCATGATGGCCTGCAGGCGGGTGCCTCGCAGCGCGCCTGACTGAGGCTTTCGCAGAATGATTTCGGTGATTTCGGTTGTACCGCGCTTGATCGGAGTATCCAGCTGTACGGCCTTTTCGGTTGGTTTATCGCTCATGTTCGTGTCCTGTTAGTGGGGTACTGGCGCGGCTGCCCGCGCCGTTGATGTGAATCAGAGGCCGAGGGCGTTACGGTGCGCTTCCATCAGGTCCACGCCGCCCACGATTTCAATCATGTTGACCAGATCGACCTCATACAGCACTTCGCCGTTAATGGTCAGCTTCGCGTAGCTGTTGGTGCTGGTGACTTTGGTGGTGCTGCTCTCGCCCGTTTTCCACTCGCCGGAGTCCAGTTCCTTGTGACGCCCGCGCACAACCAGCTCCACCGCCTGCACTTCGCCGGTGTCATCGCGCTGAATGGAACCGGTAAAGCGCAACTGGATGGCATCCACCGTGGTTTTGCCCATCTGTCTGAACAGCAGCAGCTCGGTGCCCCCGATGGAAAACTCAGTATCAATAGCGCCGTCATCCAGCCCCATATCCACATCCACCGCGCCAGGCATCCCGCCACCACGATACTTCTCAAACTTGCGGGTGAATTTCGGCAGGGTGAGCGACTCGACGATCCCCTGCCAGTTGTTCCCGTCGTTAAACAGGTTCAGGTGTTTTAACTTGCGTGGTAAAGCCATGGGGTCCCCTTACGCGCTAACACGGCTGGAGAAATCCAGCAGGTATTGATCGGTGATGCGCTGGCGCAGCATCAGGTTTTCAAGCGGTGGCACCGGCGTGTAGTCGTAGTCGATAGTGAGTTTCCCGGCCTTCAGGGAGTCCTTATCGTTCACGGATTCATCCAGCCAGCAGTCTGCGCCGATGATGTAGCCCTGTGTTTTCAGGTTGCGCAGTTTGGCGCGGATACCTTCGATAATGTCACGCGCCAGCGACGGGTTGAGCGTGCCATCCACCGCCCACATGTGCGCCTCTGCGATGGTGTCGGCCAGCACCTGCGCCGTGCGGGTGTAGTTTTCAAAGGCAAACAGCGGATCGTCACTGAGGCAACGGGAACCCCAGAAGCGGAAGCCGTCTTTGCGGATCAGCGTGGTCACATCGTTCTTGTTAAGCAGTCCCGCATCGGTGGCCGGGTCCTGCAGATCCCAGAACACATCAGCAGAAACGCCGGTGACGCCGTTGACGCCAACGTTGGACAGGGTTTTGTGCCAGCCGGTCTGCTCGTCAATTTTGGCGCGCAGACCGAGCGCGCGGGCGGAGGCGTAAGCCGTCGCATCGGCATTCAGCACGGTGTCAAAGTTGATGAAATCAGGCCAGATCAGCATCCCTTCGCGCTGGCTGAAGTTATCGCGGTAGGCAATAGCTTCCTCCACCGTTTTGCAGCCGTAGGCAGACAGGTAGGCAAACCCGCGCAGGCTCTGCGCCACACTGAGCAGCTCAGTGGCCACCGCCTGCGTGTCATGGCCGGGCACGCCAAGAATGCGCGGCTTGACGCCGAGCTGCGACTGCGCCGAAAGCAGGGCTTTCATGCCGGTTTTTTTACCGTCAGCGGTTACGCCGCCGATAATGTTGGAGGTGGTTTCCGCTTCGGTTTCGCCCTGCGCCACGCGTACGACAACCGTCACAGGTTTTGCCTGGTCTGCAATCGCATCCAGCGAGCGGGCCAGCGTGCCGGACTCACCCGCTTTTCCGCTGGCAGTCAGCACGTCGGTCAATAAAACAGGCTTATTAAGGGGGAACATGGACGCATCGGCATCATCGCCGGTGCAGACCATGCCCACGATGGCGGTGCTCATCGTGGTAATGGATCGGGTGCCTTCGTTGATTTCAACAACGCGCACCCCGTGGTGATAATCCTGAGTCATGTAGCGGTTCTCCTCATGAGGTTTCCGCTACATGGTGCTGGCATTTTATTTCGCGTTCACTTGTTGCCCGTTGTATCACGCCCCACACAGCAACCATAAAAGGCCTCGCTTCGGAGGCCGTGCTGGTTCGATAAAATGGGTGCGATTCCGTTTACCTACATAACAGGCGTTGCAGGCCAGTCGATGTGGTTCGGGTCTGTTGTTTCGACCGCTTTAACCTCTTTGATATAATTCATCCATAAAATGAGCTTCTCCTTCTCTTCATCACTGATGATGCCCAGTGACAATTCTGTACGCCAGTCAGCTGTTAAAGAATTCGCATATTGCAGCCGTGATTGTTTCTCAATTTCTGCCAGCGCGATCAGCTCTTCTGCTGTAAGCGGCGGGATTGCCTTCCAGTATGGAAATCCATCACTCCCTGCCGCAAGGCAATATCCTGCCGGGGTCGCGCCTGTAAACTCAGTCCATTGTTCGTGCGTAATCTCAACAGCATCATCCGGCCATCCGGTGCCCTCTTCATAGTTCTCTTTCAGTTCTTCTGGATAAAAACCGGAAGTTGCTGCACTAAAATAAATTTTGCTCATGTTAATACCCGATAGCTAAGAAGTGCATGGACATCGCCGCAGAGCCTGATGCCGCCGCTGTAACATCCGTTCCGTTTACCTTAAGCGACTGTATCTGGTAATCGAAGAGCGTCGTTGAACCCTGCGTTCTCGCGCCGCTAAGGCCAACACCGGCCACATCGTTTGGCACGTTGTGGGTGAGGAAAACGTGCAGGGCTGCATTTGGAAATGCGACTGGATAGGCTTTCTGACTCAGAACACCGATAGTCGCAGCCGCGAGGCCCCACTGGATGATGATCCCGGATGGCAGCTTCTGGTATCCGGTATCGGCTTTTACCCCTGTAAAAAACGACATGTCGGGTATCTGGTTTGCCCCGATACCGACATCCCGTAATGCTGCCGTTTTTAGCTCAAGGTTGGTTCGCGCCTCAGCAGCTGTTTTGCCGCCCGTACCGCCATTTATAATGGGAATGACAGTTGATGAATCACTGGTGAATAACTGATCTACTCCAAATGCGCGAGAGCCTTTTGCTCCATAAATAACCACACGATAGTCTTTGCGGTTACCATTCCCAGTGGACTGTGAGGTAACGTTGACTACGTAGCGGTCAGCGTTATTGCGCGCAATAATACATTCAACAGTTACGATATCTCCTGCTACATACGGTAAACCCGCAGGTGCATTCGCCCACTGTGAAACGTTGACCATAATATTTTGGCCAGATACAAAATCGAACTGCTGCCAATCGAGGGTTGTGTAATTTTGGCTTGAAATACCCTGTCCAATCGCCGCCATCGCATCCGCACCAACCAGACGCCAGCCGTTAGCATCACCGCCCGGATACCATGTAACTGCTGTCCACTTCGCGGCAGCATTAGGCTCTCCTCGACGCTCATAGGTTCCAGCCGGGGTAAACATCAGTTGGCAAAGGCCCATGATGGTGCCACCTGATCGACGCAATGAAAGAATAACAGCATTGCTCTGTCCAGCAGTGAGTCCAACAGGCCCATCACCACGGGCGCCAGACAAAATATATGTAGTATTTTGAGCGAACCAGGCTGCGTCAGACAGGCTCGTTACTGTGCCGGGTAAAACCTTATTCGAACTCAGCCCGCCAATCTCGAACCAGTCAGACCATGGCCCATCAAGGCCGTTCCAGACACCCGTCAGGTTACGGAGATACATTCTCCCACCGCGCACCGTATAACGCTGGCCTCCACCAAACTGGTTATAAGGCAAAATCTCCACATCCCCAACCGCGCCATCTTCGGGAAATCCATTAGCAATAGTTGCACCTACTGAGCTGTATTTTCCCCATTTACCGATGAAATCCGGGGTTGGGCCATAATTGTTAAGGTTGGCATTTGCCGGAAGATCTCCGCGCATAAGCAATGCAGGTGACACTGCACGGCTTACAAACTCCGTAGTTGCGAGCTGGGTAGTATTGTTTCCTGCCGCCGCCGTTGGGGCAGTCGGTGCACCGGTCAGTACCGGGCTGGCAAGCGGCGCTTTCAGCGCCAGCTGGTTGGTCATCGTGGTGGCAAAGTTTGCATCGTTGCCGAGCGCATCAGCTAATTCTTTCAGTGTATCCAGTGCAGCGGGTGAACTGTTAACAAGCGCAGTGACAGCAGCTTTCACAAAGGCCGTGGTGGCGATCTGCGTGTTATTAACCGTCTGCGCTGCCGTCGGTGCCGTCGGTGCACCAGTTAAGGCTGGACTCGCAAGAGGGGCTTTTAATGCCAGAGCTGAGGTGACAGCGGCATTCAGTACAGCAATGGCAGACTGCACAAATTCCGTTGTGGAAAGCTGCTTTGTGTTGGTTCCCGCGGCCGCTGTTGGCGCTGTCGGTAACCCGGTGAGTCCTGGGCTGGCCAATGGAGCTTTCAGCGCAAGCTGGTTGGTCATGGTGGTGGCAAAGTTTGCATCATTGCCCAGCGCCGCTGCCAGTTCTCCCAGGGTATCCAGCACATCCGGCGAAGAGTTAATCAGCGCCGCCACAGCGGCTTTTACGTAGGCGGTGGTGGCAATCTGGGTATCGCTCACCGTCTGCGCTGCTGTTGGTGCTGTTGGTTTTCCGGTCAGCGCCGGACTGGCTATCGGCGCTTTAAGATTGGTCGCATCCATGACGGTTTTAACCGCCTTAGGCGTGGCGGCCTGCGCTTCTGACGCGCTGTTCGTGGCGCTGTTGAGCTGCGTAAACCCTTTGGCGGTCAGAGTGGCGTCCGGGTGACTGCGGGATTTAGCATGCTTGTCGATTTCACTGTCGACATAATCCTGAGTAGCCATCACCGTGGTAGTGTCCATGGTAATGGTAATCGCAGACACCTCGCTGACCGCGATCACCATGCGAATGACCATTTTGCGCCCGGCCCCTTCACTCAGTGAAGGTTTGTAGGTTTCGGCCATGTTACCGACGGCAAGCAGCGTTCCTGCCGCATCATAGAGCGCCATTTCCCGGATCCAGAAACCGCCCGTTTCCGGCGGGATCACCAGTTCGGCTACGATATTTTTCGGGTCGCTGGCGTCAATACTCGCGCGGTTTATCGGGGCACGATGCACCTCTTTAACCAGCTTTGTCTGGGCCGGTGATGGGGTGGGCAACGTGCCGTTACCGTCACCCACGGCCATTTTTGCGGTATTGTCCAGAACAATGCTGGCAGTACCAGCCAGAACCGCCGCGATTTTTGCGGCTCCTGCAGTGGTGATAATAGTTTTAAATTTCGCCATGATAATTACCCTGGGTAAACCGTAATAATGTCGCCGTCATAAACGATGCCGCCGGTATACAGATAACCCGGCACCTCCTGCACGATGTTGATGGAACAGTGACGACTGACGGGTCTGGCATCACTGATCAGCCTGTCCATTTCCGTGTTCATGTCCGGCGTCATGCCACTATCAGGCACCCCGATATCCAGTTCGAACGTGCCTGGCGTGGCGTTGTTTTCCCACCACTCTGTAATACCGATAATGCGGCCAAGTGGACCAACGGCACTGCGGATAGCAGCCAGGGTGCCTTTGCGGCTGTGGATGAAAAAGGCATCGCTGACAGCCTTTCGTTTCACGTTCTCGGCCCAGGCTTCATCCCAACGGTCAACCGAAAACGCCCAGGCCAGATACGGCAAAAACTTCACAGGGCATTTCCACGGATTCCACAGGTCGCGCAGCGGCACGTCGAGATTGCTGATATCGCTGCAGGCCTGCGCCAGGCGACGCTCAAGGGCAGACGATCCCGGCGGGAGCAGGCTATTCATCCGTTCCCCCGATAGTTACTGTTGACGCTGTGCAGTAAGCCGCCTTTGATTTATCCAGCACCACATCAACTACAGGCGCGATGAGTTCTACGCGCTGAACCCCTTCCACATGCAGTGCACCGTAAATGGCGGATTTGCGTATATCACGCCCCAGCCGTGCCTGGGCTTTAATGTAGGTCTCCAGTCGGTCAATCGCGGCCGCTTTAACAGGTTCCGCCTCCGGCCCCGGATAGAGATAGAGCTTTGCGTTAATGGTGTAATTCACGATGGAGGCAGACTGCACCAATACACGGTCAGCCACTGGCCGCACACTTTCATCGTTAAGCGCGGCAGCCACCACAGCGAGCAGGTCTGTTGCTGCCGTTCCATCTCCTTCGCGGGATAGTATGGTAACGGTGACATTTGCCGGTGACGGACTGACAGCTGATGCATCAGCCACACGGCCATCAGCACTGCGCGCGTGAAATTCATAGGCCGCAGACGGGCCTGCAACACTCAATCCCTCCATGGCTGCAGGAATGCGCTGGCGCAGATCAGTATCAGACTCCATCACCGCTTCAACCGGCGGAACCGCCGTCGGGTCATCAGGGATGATCATCAGTCGTGGTACGTTATTGATGGCCGCCAGCTGATCGAGATCGCCGCCAATGGCATAAGCCACCATGACCGCCTGCGCGGCCTCATTAATTCGCTGGCGCAGCAGAATTTCCCGGTATGTGTTTTCCTGCAGCAATTTGGTGATGGGTTCAGATTCCAGCTCAAGCGTGCGCCGCACCGCGTACTGTTCATCTGCAGGATAAAGGGCCACAAAAGCTGCCTTACGCTCAGCAAGCAGCGCCTCAAAGTCCGGCACCTCAACGATCTGCGGTGCCGGGAGCTGGGAAAGGTCAATGACCGCCATTATCTGCTCCTGTTGGTACTGAAAGGGAAACAGGCGCGCCGTTATTGCGCTTCCCGGTTAGCTCAACCACCATTGAGCCGTCAAAGCTGCTGCTGATAGTGATGGATTCCAGCGTAAGACGTGGCTCCCATCGGCTCAGGGCCACATAGACCGCAGACATGATCTGCAGGCGCAGCGCCGGGTTTTGGGGCTGGTCTATCAGGGCAGAGAGCAGGGAGCCGTATTCCCGGCGGGCAATACGGCTCCCCTGTGGCGTCAGCAGAATATCGCGCACCGACTGGCGCAGATGGTCCGTATCAGTGATAGCCCTGCCGTTGCTCTGACTCATGCCGATATACAGCGTCATACAGGGCCTCCTGACGTGTCGCCGCCGGACTTAACGCTGATGTGACCGTGTTTATCCACCACGATCCCGTTGGAACTCATCGCGCCGCCGCCCTGGGTGACGCCGCCGTTTATCACCACTTCGCTGTTGATGCGTGTGGTGCCGGCCTCCACGACAAACTCCGGGGTTTTGAAGGTGATATTGTCAGCAGCCTCGATAACCATGGATTTAATACCCCTGACGTGCCAGCGCCCGGTGGCGGGTTCGTACTCAAACCAGCCCCCGTCAGGGTATTCCGTCACGCTGCCGTCCACTGAATCCGATGGCGGCGCAAACTGATTGGAGTAAATAGCGGGAAGTGCAAAAGCGGTTTCCAGATTGCCGCCCAGGCTCAGCACCACCACCTGTTCATCCGGCGACGGGCACCACCAGGTGCGACCGCCCCCGGCACGTAGTGTCAGCCAGTTAATCCAGTTGGTTTCGAGGTCGCCCACCTTTACCCGGCACAGCCAGTTCTCCCGGTCCACTTCGGTCACGGTGCCGGTGCGGATCAGGTTGGTGATAAGGCGCATGATTTCTGTAAGTTGTGCGTTCATGTTTTTAATTTGCCAGCCTAAGCAAATTGAGGCATGTTTTGAACATTGTTTAGCAAATCGCACAATGTGAAAAAGAGAGATTCGATGAAGTTTAAATTTGGCTTAAATTTGCCATGGGGTATATACGCATCCATTTTGGTCCTTCTCATAATTGCAACTTACATTTGGGACAACGTAGACGCTACAGATACGAAAGACTTGATAAATTACATAGGTTTCATGCTTGCACTCTCAATAGTGCAGGGAGCATTGCTTATAAGAATGGGTAAGTTTGAGATTTATAAAAACATTCTCAACGCCTTATGGAATATAGAAACAGCAGCTACGTTTCTCTATGGAATGTATGTTGTTTTGGAGTATTCCAACACTGCATCACAAATTAAATTACCTTTTGCGCAATGGTCAGTAGATAACAGTGAAGTTTTTATTTTAACCATAATTTTCTTTAGCATTATTTGTGTAGCAAGAGCGGGATACTCTGTAGCAGAAATTTTCAAGGCGCCAATAATGAAAACACTGCCACTTGAGGCATCTGCTTTAGTAAAACCGATTAAAGAGCCTAAAAAAATTAAAACTCAGTCAAGCAAAAGAAGAAAAAAATGAAGCTACTCCATAAGCCAGCGCATCATGGTGTTATGGATCATATTTTCCTCCTCGTCATTCAAACCCAGAAGGCGGCGCTGTGAGTAGCGGACATCCAAGCCTTTGCGGCTGACACGGTCACGCAGGCCGTAGTGGTGAACACGGGCAATACGCTGCACCTTACCCTCAAACTGCACGCTGGCAGAATCCGCACTGGCTGCAGTTTTCAGATATTTAGCCGTGCGCAGTTTCGAGAACATCTGCCGCTTAATGCGCCCCTTTTTAGTCCGGGCAGTCACTTTTCGCGGCTCGTATCCTCTGCCGTCAGGGTTGCGCTGCAGCCGGATATTCTGCTGCTGCCTGCGGCGCAGCTCCTGCGCCAGCTCCCGCAACATGCGCTGACGTGCGGCAGGCTCCAGATTCGCCAGCAGTGCTGCCAGCCACTCATCGACCTTATGCAGATTATCCACGTTTCACCGTCCACATTTCTTCTGGCTCGTCAGGTTCTGGCTCCGCCTCAACCGTTGAGATACCGCCATCAGTGCTGACCAGCACTCGCTCCGTCAGCTGCAGGTTCAGACTGATATCACACACGTCGTTGCGCAGAATATCCACCTCAAAGGTGAACAGCTTTTCGCGCAGGTCTGGGTTGTTGATGGCATCCGTCTGATTGGCTTTCAGCCACAGCAGCACCGGGGCCATCAGCAGATTCTGGTCGCCGCTGAAATCCTCGATCACCACGTTGAGGGTGTAGCGGTATTCCCACGACATGGACCGCGCACCGGTTGCCACCAGGGAGCCGTTATCCACAAACAGATGCAGCTTGTCCGGGTTATCGCGGACATAAGGCACCGCCTTATTCAGGGCGCGGCGTAAGGACTGCGGCTTGTTCACTGTTTCGCTCCTGACACGTCACTATCGTGTCCACTTTGTCGGCACAGACCGCCCAGGCGGCCTCGGTTTCATCCAGTACCACGTTCAGGTCGCCGTTAGTGCGCAGCGCTGACGGGTTCAGGCTGCACGGCGTCACTCTGGGACAGCCATTGACGGTAAGCTGCACCTCCGGCGAGGGCCGGACGCGCCCGCAGCCGGATAATGTCAGCAGGCAAAGGAGTGTCAGCCCAGCGGCGTAAATCCTCGTTTTCACGTTTTAAATCCTCTATCCGGTGCTGCCGGTTGCGCAGCAGAATTGTGGTTTGCTCCGCAGCCGCATAAAGCCGCATCTGCTCCCGGCTGTTCGTTTCAGTCAGAATGTACAGGCCGATGAGCTGGCTGTTTTTCTTCGACAGCTCCTGCGCTTTAACCTCCAGCGCAGTACCCTGCGACTCGATGGTGTGGCGGGCATTGTTCAGCCGCCACGACTGCCAGCCCAGCGCCGCAATAATCAGCGCCAGCACTATCGCCAGCGTGCGCGTCATACCCCAGCCCCTTTAAGACACCAGGCCATTTCACGCACGCGGCGGTTATCCAGCCCCTGATTAAACACGCCTTTGACGTAAACCCAACGCGGCAACTGTCGGCAAGCTTCTGCCATGCGCTTTTGATTGAGCAGTTTCACCAGCGTGGAGTTGCAGGCATTGCCGGTGCCAACGTTAAAGGCAAACGACACCACCGCGTCATAGACCTTTTGCGGCACCGGCGGCACAACGCATTTTTCCAGCGCCCGCTCCACCGTCAGCACGTTGCTGATCAACCCCTGCGCCGCCTGCCGTTCGGTAATAGTTTTGCCGGGCGTGACGCCGGACGTGTTACCGATGCCGTCAGTCCATACGCCTGCGCTGCACTGGTACGGCTGAAGGCGGCAGCCTTCGTAATCGGCAATCAGTTTCAGTCCTTCCACGGAGGTATGCAGCGACTGAAAGCCGGGCAGCGTGGCGGCAACAGCCAGTACCGCCCCGACCAGGCAGCGCTTAACGATTGAAGGACTCATACTCCCCCCGCGAGATTTTGCCGCCGCGCAGCAGTTTGAAAGACTGGTGTTTGTAGTACCAGTTGATCGCCAGCATCAGTACGCCAATCAGCACGCCGCCGACCGTGGACGCATCCTTGAGCGACAGGTCGCCCAGCCAGGCCAGCAGCACGGCGATGCAGTAAGTGATAAAGGCGCTGAGTCGTTCGAGCGTCATCATTCAGTCCCATAGCTGGACGGTCTGCACGGTGGTCGCTGTCGTAATATCCGGCAGCTCCACCTGCAGCCCGTGCGGTAAAAAGGGGCCGTGTTCAGCCAGCCCCGGATTGGCACGTAATACCTGCTCCGTGACACCCTGCGTGCGCCCGTAGTGACGCCAGCACAGCGCGTCCACCGTGTCATACTGGTGCGCACGCACTTTCATCAGATAAGCTCCACCGTGCAGTGCGGCGCATCCTGCACCCGGCTGATGGCCCAGCGCGCATCGCGCCACAGGTCACCGCTTGCTTCCGCCAGCTCCTCCCCGCGTTTCACGCCGGACGCCGTGGCGTCATAGTCCTGATAACGCTCATTGAGCACGGCGCGCGCCCAGCAATAGACAGCGTTGTGGTAATGCCGGATACGCTCGCTTTTGCCGTCGAGCACATCCGCTGGCACCTCTGCCAGCGCCTGATAACCCAGCATTCGCTGGCGGTTACGGAAGTCGAACAGCTCTGCGTTCACCTCTGAAATGGCGGTCAGCAGCACCTGCTTTAAGCGCGGCTGCGTCACCGTGCCGTCAGTACGCATCACACTGCGAAATTCCGACAGGTCCACATCCGGCCAGAACGGCGTGTTTTTTATGACCTCCGCCTGTTCCGGTGCCGGTTCGGGCGCAACAAACTTCATGCGGTGTTCTCCTGAATAAGTGGGCGGTGGACGGGATTTTGATAAGGCAGCGCCTGTCGCCATCCCGTGCCGCCCGTGCGCGGGGCACGTTCCGTCAGCGGTCGTTGCGCAGTCTGCGCTCCAGCCGCTCTTTGTCTTTCTTCACACCGCAGCGGGCGTCCAGCTGGAGCGCATGAGTGAGGTGATTCAGGGCTGAGGCTGGATGGTTCTCGCTCAGCACTGCGCCGATGGCTTTGTGCAGACGCGCCCGTGACTGGTCCGGCATATCCTGCCCGGTGGTCAGGTCCAGCGTCTGCAGCAGTGGATCGGCATCGAAAGGAGCAGCGGCAAGCATCGCGCTTTGTGCCGCGTCGGCCATTTCCTCGGCCAGAACGGTCTGCACGTTGCGGTTGCCGAGCGGCATCACCCAGCCATGGCGCAGGGCATGACGCCCGATTTTCAGCGCACCTGCATAATCACCGGCATCAATACGCCACAGCATCACGTACATCAGCACGTCATCCTGCTGCGCGCCGCCAGCGGCCAGCACGCCATCCGCCCAGGCGGTGTATCGCGGTAATAATTCCACCTTGATTTGCGCCTTTTTCACCGTGGACTGGATGCCCTTGAGGCGGCGACGATCTTCTGCCAGCTGGAGCAGCATCAGGTCATAACCCGACGCATGGCGAACACTGCCGCCCTCGCGGGCGGCCTGCTCAGCCTGAATGCGCAGGCGGTGCTGCCGTGCGGGACTCAGGCTCATGCGTTACTCCCCTGCTTCCGGCGCAGCAGGTGCGCTGAAATCACCAATAGTGATGTTTTCCACCAGGGCGGCGCAGCGGTAGTCCTCGACCACATAGGCCTCGTTCACCGATTCGAAGTTTTCGATGCGGTCACGTTTCGGGTTATCGATAACCGAGCGGCGTCGGGTATCTTCCTGCCAGTAGATGGACAGGTTATCCAGACGGGTGATCAGCACAGCGTTCGCCGGGAAGTAAGGCGCACGCACGGCCTGCAGGCCGCCCATGCGTTTCTGGCTGATGATCAGATCGGCGGCGATTTTCTCGCTGTTCTCCTGCTCTTTGTTGACCAGCGGGAAATACTTGTCGGACAGCAGCTCGCGGCCGCAGACCACAACCAGCTCATCATCGTCCTGGAAAATCGGATCGATAAGCTCGTTGACCGCATCCATCACCAGCGCGTCCAGGTTGGCGTACAGACCGCCTTTACCTACTTTCACCGGTTCGATGGTCACGGTGCCGTCGCCTGCCGTTTTAATGCCCAGCACGTTGTCCGGTGCGTCTTCGCGAATTTTCTGCAGCCAGCCTTTGTTCACGTCCTGCAGCAGGACGTTCTCGGCACGATTAGACGTTTTGGCGCGCTTCACACCGTTAAAGCCGATCATGATACGGTCCAGTGCCTGGCGCTTGACGATGGCGTTGCGGATACGCACCTGGAAGTCCTGGAACTTCGCCCACAGGTCCAGCTTCGCGTAAGTCAGCACCGTGTCAAAGTTGGTCTGCTCGCATTTGTATTCCACGTCGGGCATCAGCGTCGGATCGGTTGGCTCGCGCTCTTTGGTGGTGGTGTCGGTGGTGCCGGCAATGGTGCTGCCGACGCCCAGCCCCAGCAGCTGGCCGGACTGTTCAGCCACGCCCATCACGTTAACCAGCGTCAGAAACGCGGCGGACTGCTGAATTTCATCTTCCAGCGTCTGCGACACCGTCGGCTCCACGGTGAACTTGCTGGCAAGCTCGGTCACGGCCACACCGTTCAGGCGCGCCAGCTGCTGCAGGTAGGCGTTAAAGGCAAAGCGGGTTTTCTGTTTCATTGGTGTTTTTGCTCCTCAGCAATTGGTCACGGTGCCTGCCGGGGCGTCACCGCCCGGCGCGCGCTGGCGGTAGTCCCGGCGGCTGTCTTCGCGGTTCAGCTTCTGTTCCAGCTCGGCAAAGGCGGCTTGCTGTTCCTGCAGGGAGGACTCCAGCACGGACAGACGTTCTCCGTTTTCGGTCAGGGTTTTAGCGGTGCGCTCGCTCAGGTTTTGCTGCTCGGTAGCGACCAGTTCCACGGCCTGATGCACGTCAGAAAATCGCGCGTCGTCGGTCTGCTCTTTTTTGGTGAACAGCGCGGAAACGCGGGCAAACAGGGAGGGTTTGTCGTCCTGCATTTCTTCCAGCTCGATAAGGGTTTCTTCGGCGGCAGAAAACAGGTTGTCCGGTTTCTGCTTGCGGTTCGCCAGCGGGTTGTGGGCTGCACTGGCGCTGAACGCCAGCATTTCCGTGCCGAGGCTCGCCGGATCGTCCGTCGCGGCAAGCCCGACAAGATAGGCTTTGCCGGTGTCGGCAAATTTCGGGCTGACCTCCATGGAGGTGAACAGCTTCTGGCCTTTTTTGACCAGTTCCACCAGGGAGCTGGTCGGCTCCACGTCAGCGTACAACGCCATTTTGCCTGCCAGCGGACCGTCCTTGATTTCTCCGGCAACCAGCGCTGTCACCTGGCCGTAACGGTTAAAAGCGCTGTCCGGGGAATAAGATTTGATGTGCTCAAGGTTAATGAGCGCGGTGTAGACCGTCGGGTTGTAGCTCGCCGCCATCTGTTCCAGCCATTCACGCTGGATTTCGCGTCCGTCGGTGGTGGCACCTTCCACCCCGATGCGGAAACGCTTTGCTTTCACTGTCATGAGCCGTGCTCCGTTAGAAAACTGTCTGGAGCCTTATGGTTGCGGGATGGGAGGAGTGAGACAACGCGCGGCGCTTGTGCCTTTCGCCATACAAAACGAAGCCGAAGAAAGAGGTCATTCAAGCCCGTAGGCTTGTGTCATGGATATGACACTGACCCCCGCAGATCTCGATCCCCGTCGGCAGGCTATGCTGCTGTACTTTCAGGGATACCGCGTAGCCCGCATTGCTGAAATGCTGGGCGAGAAAGTTGCAACCGTTCACAGCTGGAAGAAACGCGACAAATGGGGCGAGTACGGGCCGCTGGATCAGATGCAGCTCACCACCGCCGCGCGCTACTGCCAGCTCATCATGAAGGAGCAGAAAGAAGGGAAAGACTTCAAGGAGATTGACCTGCTGGCGCGCCAGTCCGAGCGACACGCCCGCATCGGCAAATTCAACGATGGCGGCAACGAAGCCGACCTCAACCCTAACGTGGCGAACCGCAACAAAGGCCCGCGCAAACCACCGGAAAAGAACCTGTTTACCGACGAGCAGATCGAAAAACTGCATGAGGTTTTCCACGACTCGATGTTTGCCTACCAACGCCACTGGTGGGAGGCCGGCAACCGCCACCGTATTCGCAATCTGCTTAAGTCGCGCCAGATTGGGGCGACCTACTTCTTTGCCCGTGAGGCGCTGATTGACGCCATCACCACCGGGCGCAACCAGATTTTCCTTTCCGCCAGCAAAGCGCAGGCGCACGTCTTTAAGCAATACATCATCGACTTTGCCAAAGAGGTCGACGTGGAGCTGAAAGGCGACCCGATGACGCTCAGCAACGGTGCGTGTCTTTACTTCCTCGGCACTAACGCCCGCACCGCGCAGAGCTACCACGGCAACCTTTACCTGGATGAATATTTCTGGATCCCGAAATTCCAGGAGCTGCGCAAGGTGGCATCCGGGATGGCCATTCACAAAAAATGGCGGCAGACCTACTTTTCCACACCGTCCAGCCTGACCCACAGCGCTTATCCGTTCTGGTCCGGCGCACTGTTCAACCGGGGCCGCGCCAAAGCGGACAAGGTGGATATTGACCTGACCCACAGCAATCTGGCCCCGGGCCTGCTCTGCCCGGACGGTCAGTACCGCCAGATCGTCACCGTGGAAGACGCTGTGCGCGGTGGCTGTAACCTTTTCGACCTCGACCAGCTGCGCATGGAGTACAGCCCGGACGAATACCAGAACCTGCTGATGTGCGAGTTTATTGACGATCTGGCGTCAGTGTTCCCGCTGAGCGAGCTGCAGGCGTGCATGGTGGACAGCTGGGAAGTATGGTCCGATTTTCAGGCGCTGGCGCTGCGTCCGTTTGGCTGGCGTGAAGTGTGGATTGGCTATGACCCGGCGAAAGGTACACAGAACGGCGACAGCGCCGGGTGCGTGGTCATGGCTCCGCCAGCTGTGCCGGGCGGCAAGTTCCGCATTCTTGAGCGGCACCAGTGGCGCGGGATGGACTTCCGCGCCCAGGCTGACGCGATTAAAAAGCTGACGCAGCAATACAACGTGACCTATATCGGCATCGACTCGACCGGTGTCGGCCACGGCGTCTATGAGAACGTGAAGGCGTTCTTCCCGGCGGTCCGGGAGTTTGTCTACAACCCCAACGTCAAAAACGCCCTGGTGCTCAAGGCCTACGACATTATCAGCCACCGCCGCCTGGAGTTTGACGCCGGGCACACCGACATTGCGCAGTCATTCATGGCTATCCGCCGGGCCACCACCGCCAGCGGGAACCGCCCCACCTACGAAGCCAGCCGCAGCGAAGAAGCCAGCCATGCAGACCTGGCCTGGGCAACGATGCACGCACTGTTTAACGAACCGCTGCAGGGCGAAGCCGCCAACACCAGCAACATTGTGGAGATTTTTTGATGGGCAAGATGAATAAAAACCGCGCTGCAGCTAAACAGAGCATTCAACAGAGCAGCCGAGTATCTGCAGAAGCATTCAGCTTTGGCGACCCGATCCCGGTACTGGACCGCCGGGAATTGCTGGATTATGTGGAGTGCGTGCAAATGGACCGCTGGTATGAACCGCCGGTGAGTTTTGACGGGCTGGCTCGCACCTACCGCGCCGCCGTGCATCACAGCTCACCGATTGCCGTTAAACGTGACATTCTCAGCAGCACCTATATCCCGCACCGCCTGCTCAGCCAGCAGGCTTTTTCCCGTTTCGTCCAAGACTATCTGGTGTTCGGTAATGCCTATCTGGAGAAGCGCACCAACCGTCTCGGCGGCGTTCTCTCGCTGGAGCCGTCGCTGGCAAAATACACCCGCCGCGGCGTGGACCTAGACACATACTGGTTTGTGCAGTACGGATTCACTACGCAGCCCTACGAATTCACGCCGGGAAGCATTTTCCATCTTCTTGAACCTGACATTAACCAGGAAATTTACGGGCTACCCGGCTACCTCTCAGCCATCCCGTCCGCCCTGCTCAACGAGTCCGCCACGCTGTTCCGCCGCAAGTATTACATTAACGGCAGCCATGCGGGCTTTATCATGTACATGACCGACGCCGCGCAGAACCAGGAGGATGTGAATAACATCCGCCAGGCCATGAAAAGCGCAAAGGGGCCGGGCAACTTTCGCAACCTGTTTATGTACTCACCCAACGGCAAAAAAGACGGGATTCAGATCATCCCTCTGTCAGAGGTGGCGGCAAAGGATGAATTTTTGAATATCAAGAATGTGAGCCGTGATGACATGATGGCCGCGCACCGCGTACCGCCGCAGATGATGGGCATCATTCCCAACAATACCGGCGGCTTTGGTGACGTGGAAAAGGCCAGCCGTGTCTTTGTCCGCAACGAGCTGATGCCGTTGCAAAAGCGATTGCAGGAATTGAATGATTGGGTCGGGGAAGACATTATTTCGTTCGCACCATATGTATTAGGGAACGTAATTTAAAACCAAGCCGCTCTTAAGAGCGGCTTTCATCATTTTATAGAATCAAGTCTTTCAGCATTCATCATGCTTTCAAAATCTGATCCCATACGCCCATAACTGAATCCAGAAACCCTAACTCTCTGAGCACCTGCCTTAATCTTTAACTTAATTTCTTGGGCTGACGCTATCCCAGCAATTATGGCTAAATGCTCGAAATATTGGTGCTGTGTAGCCCTTATAAAAAGTTCAGGCTTATAGTTATATCCCACATAATGAATAGTATTCGGATACCAATAAATGCCATCATTGCAAAATGAGTAAAAAAGAATTAATAAGTCAGCTTGAATAAGATCACCAAAAACAATATCTTCCCTATCAGCATTTCTTTTTATGAACTCCGCGACAGGTGAGTAATATCTCGAATCCTCTTCAAACCCCGCCTGCAAGGTTTCAGAATCAGTTAAGAAAGCATTAACCGAAACGAGCCTATGCTCTGGTGGTAAACTTTTATCGCCTGAAAGGAATCGTGCAGATAAAACTGTGCGTATTAACTGAAATTTTTCTAATTTAATCAACTTGGAAATTGAATATAAGAAAAGTTCAAAGGCAAATACTTTTTGCGCATCAAACCAGTTTGGTTGATATGAAGTGACCGTACTGGGCACTTCGGTAAGTAAAAGGATTTTTTCAAGAAATCTTATGAGTTCTTTTGAAAAATCATCCTGTCCTGTAAACTCCGCCTCAAGTGCAATCCATTCACATACATAATCTCTGAGAGGCTTCATCGCGGTAACATCACTGATTATCTTCTTGCCCAAGCTCAACAGTTCAGTATCCTCTGGTCGAGTTCGAACTCTCATCCCATCAAGGTATCCAATCACTGCATCAACAAAATCACGACGAAAATAACTTACACCTGTTCGATTCTGCAAAATAGCTTGTTTCAGGCTATTTAACTTTGCGTACGGTTCACTTACAGGGGCATGTTGCTCACTGTCTAGATAACTCGGCCTTTGTCCAAGCTTGGGTTTTATATCTGCTGGCTTTCCATTAAGATGTCTAACCAACCGCTCCCAATTATGATTTTCTTTCTCAGGGGTAGATAAATCGATCCATATTAACGAACCCATGAAGACGGGGAGATATGGTTCTGAGTGCTCATCATATTCACAAACAATCGGTATAAACTTTGATTGTTCGACTTTTGTATATACTTGTTGAGAGATAATTTGGGACTCCGTTCCTACTCCACTTTTTTTATTATCGGCTTTTTCAACATATACTGAATCACACATCACAAGAACATTGGTGATACTTTTATCAACAACCATTTTCTCCATGAATGCGTTTTTATCATACCCCTCCTTTAAATCATATATATCAATGACAACATCCACCCCATCACTCAATAGCCTATCAGCTATTGCTTTAACTCTTTCCTTATGCGCGGGGCTACTCCAACTATATGATATAAAAACCTTCGGCGTCATAGCCAGTCCTTATCGAATTTGTTAGATAGTAGAACATAAGTTACTTCTCATCGCCTTTTTCGGCAAGTTCCGCCACCGCAACAACACCAACTCTATTTGTTTGTAAACAATATGTTGCAAATGCTTTCTTTTGCCTACGAATCCCATCTCTCACAGATTGCAGCCGCCAGAGAGCTGGAAACTACGCTGTTTTTCACCATTTCCCACCGTTGCGCGCGCTCGTATCCCCGCCACGCCTGCCCGCTTTGTGTAGTGGTTTTCATGCAGGTGCATGACGGGCCGGAAAGCGCGCCAGTTCTGGTGGGTCCAACCCGTTACGATCCTTTTCGGATCATGCGAATCCATGCGCAATTCGGCGCTTTTGATGCACATAACCTCTTCAAAGTCCGCTAGCCATCCCACAAAACCAAAGTCTCTAAATTTAGCGTTGAGCTGCCTTCTCGCATTCAAATTAAAACTGATCCTTATCAACTACTTAGCTATGTGGTTAAATCATAAACTCACATCTCAACTTCACTCATGAAGGAAAAACATGGAAGCGAATGACCCTGGCAAGCTGATATGGCATGTTGCCTGCGATGAATCAGGTATAGATGGTCAGCGGTTTTATGGATTTGGCAGCTTATGGATGAAGTATCAAAGGCGTGGCGATTTCGTGCGCATCATTCGAGAGCTTAGGGAAAAGCATAGTTGTAGTGATGAGATCAAATGGCAAAAAGCGAGTTCAAAACGAAACGCAGCTTTTTACCATGAACTACTCGAAACGTTCTTCAAACATCAATGGTTGGCGTTCCATTGCATCGTTGTTGAGAAGTCGAAAGTGGAGAAATCGTTCCATGGTGGAGATTACGACCTTGCCATGCGGAAGCATTTTGGCAAGTTGATTGAAACAAAAATTGGAAACGTTATAAAGGCACATCCGAACAGAGAATGTGAGTTCCGTGTAGAGGTTGATCCATTACCCTCCCGGTACAAAAAAGCCGATGAGGCATTTGAAGTAATTACTAATCACACTCTGGCAAGGAAGTTCGGGCGTAAAAACATCATCAAAAGCGTAGTCACCAAGGATTCAAAATCCTCAGAACATATTCAAATAGCTGATTTCTTGTTGGGTGCAGTCATGTGTGCCTATCAAGGTAAAGCTACCTCTGAGGCTAAACTTGCGGTCGCAAACAAAGTTGCATCTTATCTCGGATGGGATTCACTTATGCATGACACATGGCCATCAGAACGAAAGTTTAATATTTGGTTTTTCTTTGATAGGTCAAAAGGACCAAGAGACATTCTCACTCGCGATGTAAATCTGACGTATGAATTGCCTAAAGCTAAAAAGTAGAGCCGACCTCACAGCCGGCACGGTTGGAGTTCCAGTCAAGGGACGAAGTTACCAACTAGGCGGTATCAACTTTCGGGGGGCCGCCTCTAACTCCCCAAAACCTTAAATTCAGTTTATAAAGCATAACGCTAAATTGTGTTAACTTCAACAAAATGCATAAAAATCATGCTATAACGCACGTTTTATAGGTTGATTTATTGAGGGGATTAGCTAATGCGTGTTCTCATCTTTCTTTACTCCGCATTCATTTAGCCTGGTAACCAGATCGCTCGTCAGTTCCGACAGCCACGAAATCGCAACCTCCTTATCGTCATCGCTACAATCTGAGCTGGCGACCAGCCGGGCCATAAGTTCTATCCGCTGCAATGCAAGTGACTCCATGAACAAATCGTTCACAACTCCCTCCCCTTATTACTGTTTATATATACAGTACAACATATGTATTTAAAGCTGAAATAGGTTTTTACTCAGCTAACCCTTTGATTAATAGATAGCCTCAATCCTGACTTTCTCAGTACCATTGACGCCATTTGTCATCCTCCTGTAGTCGCTGGTTACGGTAGAACAGGCGCAGCCCGCCTCCAGACGGCAGGCTGCCACCACGCAGAAGCAGATCAACTTCCATTTCACTGGCGTCAAACCCTCTCGAACTCAGTTCCACATCGAGCTGCAGGCGTTGGTGCTCCGTAATTTCCTGTTTGTAGCCTATCCGCCGCTTCGGTTTGACCAGTCTCAGCCTCGCCGTCAGCTCGCGCAGTTCCTTTTTGCTCATGTTCTCGAAGCCTGGCAGTGCTGCAGGTTCTTCGTTAACAGAAGATTCGCTCCCTGATTGGTTCAAAATTTCAACAGGGGGACAGTTATTGCCACGAGTCCAAGGGGCGCGAGCGCCCTGGTCGGCTGTCGCCTCCTGAACGTCAACGGCCTTACGAACCATTTTCCACTTCATCGCGTGCGTGCAGATCCGGCCCTCAACAATAGGAGACCAGATGCCGTAGATACGGATGCCGTGATCGCCGTAGGTGCCCGGCTCGTCGTTAAGCTCGTATGCGGTTCGGATAAGATGATGTTTGCGGGGAACCAGAACGCCGCCCTGCTTCATGATGTAGGTGGCAAAGCAGCCCGCATCGGCGGCAGCCAGCACGGCATCCAGTCGCGCATTTTCCAGCACCGGCGCACCGGCTTTATTGTCGCTTTGCGCTCTCGCGGCCTGCCCGGCCAGAAGACGCAGCTCGCGGTATGCCTGACGCCCTGGAATACCGAAGAAACGGAACTGCTGGACGCGGTGCAGGGATGCCCAGGCACTGACGTGCTCGGCGCTGTCGCGCAGTGATTTACCGGTTTCTTTGCTGATCTCTTTCGCCAGCCCGCTCCCGTCGATGTTCTTGCTGATGTATTTGGCTATATAGCTGGTCGGTGTGCCTTTGCGCGGGTTGATGAGTTCAGACTTGAAGCGCGGGCCGGTGTTGTTGCCCAGCTCAGCGCGGTCTTCACGAATGGCAAATTTACGCAGCAGCGCAGTGAGCGTGCGTCGGTCTTTTTTGCGCATGAAGCACAGCAGATGCCAGTGCACGGTGCCATCGTGATGCGGCTCAGCAACGCGCACGCCATACCAGCGCAGCCCTGCTTTGTGCATGGCTTTGCGGAAAGCTGCGAAGGTATCGACCAGATAATCACTGCTTTGCCGGACCGTTTCGCTGGTCCACTTCGGATTAGGTCTGCCGTTGTTCAGGGTAGCGTGGAAGCGTGACGGACATGTGATGGTATAGAACACAGCGCAGTCGCCGCGCATTTCGGCGATCAGCTCCAGCCCTTTCACACAGGCCATCATTTCATTGCGACGGTGCGCCGGATTACTACTGCTGGCGTTAACCACGTCTTCCATATCCAGCGTGTCACCGTCGGCATTGACCAGCTCGTGTGACTGGAAAAACTCCAGCGATTTGCGGCGCTGCTCACGTTTATGGATCACGGCTTCATAGCTGACATACGGGGAGGCTTTCTTGTTGACCAGACAAACGGCGCGCAGCTGTTCCTCCCGCCACTCGCAGCGCATCTGCCACAGTTTGCGGTACCACCAGTCTGCACACAGCATACGCGCCAGCGAACCCGGAATAAGGTCATAGGGCACTGGCTTACGACGGCGTTTCTTGCGGCGTAGCTGTTCAAAGGCAGGCGGAATGACATCAAGACGCATAGCCTCTGCTGCTACCTTTTCCCATGACTGGTGGATTTGCTCAGGCTTGACGTCATCAGTCACAAACAGATCGCTGCAGGCCGCATCGAGGCACATGCTCATGTGTGCCGCAACCAGCGTAGACAGTCGCTTAACCTGTTCCTGGTTCATTTCGGGCAGAATCAGCAGCCCCTCCAGCCCTTCATTGCTCGCCATAAACTGGAAAGAGGCAGACACCTGACTTTCACGCACGCGTTCCAGTCGCTCAAGGCACGGCCTGATGGTTTCGCGCAGATAACGGGAATAAGCCTTTGGCCTTCCCAGCCCCTGGAAGAATTTAATTCTCTCCAGCAGAGGTTTGCTGACGTGAGCAGGCTCGGCGCTGACGTTTGCCAGAATGACCAGATCGGGGTTAAAGCGCTGCTGCTCACGGGCCATTTTGGCGCGGCTGATAAGCTGGTCCTGTTCCAGTTCACGCTGGACAGGATCACGGGATTCATTGAAGAAATAGCGTTCCCAGACCTCATCACTCAAAGCCTCACGGCGCAGCTGTTCCTGCTCGTTGTCCGCAGCGTAGAGAGTGATCAGGTTTGAAAGCGCAGACACCGGCGCAACATCCGCCGGGTCCAGATAGGGGTTTATAGCTTTTTTCGGGGCATTCCATGGAAAAGCCCCGGCGGCCTCAGTCGGGCCGCCTTTGTCGTTTGTTAATTCAGGCATCACTGACAGACTCCGAAGCTCACAGCGCGCCTCGGGTGTAGTGCTTGCCTTTCAGTTCTGCGATTTCCTGGCATGTGACGCAGCACTGCACGCCCGGAATAGCTTGTCTGCGAGCTGTTGGTATTGGCGCGTCACAGTCGATGCAAAGAACGCGAGCAATGCCCGGCTTTCTGGTGCGGGAGTTCTGGATATGGCGCTGCAGGTTTTCTTCGACGCGCTGCTGTACGAGATCCATGGAATCAGCCATTAGTGCCAGTCCCCGCGTGATTCAGCTTCATAGCGAGCAACTTCACGGCGCAGCAGTTCTGCCGCCTCAATTCCGGTCATTTCCTTTTGCAGGATGTGGAGCGCCAGAGCCTCCATGCGGAGGGAAACGGCAAAGGCACAGCTTTTACGCTCATCCAGGCGAGTCTCGTTAAACAGCTGGAATAAACCGGCATCATCCGGTCCGGTTTTGGTGGTACGGGTTTCACTATTTCGCATCATCAATTCTCCTGAATTTGGGCAAAAGAATGCCCGGCGGGTTTACGCCATTAATTTCTGTTTTGGGTTAATTCGGCATGGTTAGCCGTTTCGGAAATAAGCTCACCACTGCACGAAAATGATTCATTGCTTTAATCAGCTCCCGCGTTTCGTCAGTAGTCAGCTCACTAATATTGACGCTGTGACGTTCTGCCGGAATTTTTGCCATGAAGAATATGGCGGCAAGTGCCCTCTCGTTCTGTTTGTGATTAATGTCGCGCGGATCACGCATCTCATTAATAAACCGTTCCAGCTCGCGCTCAATATTCAGACCAAACACTTTTGCTCTCAGCTCCGCGATGTGGTTCAGCCCATTCAGGCGCTGACCAGTGCTCAGTGGAACAGTCGCTGCAGGACCTTCAATAGCCATGGTTTCCCCTGTTGGATTGTGGACAGATCGGCCAACAGTGCATCCTGCGAGCGGCACGGATGCCAGCGCTTACCATCTTTCCCCATGATCCAGCCGTGGCCGCAGTGCATTGCCGGGCTTTGCTTAACGAGAAGCGACGCAAATGAGGGTTCATTGTTCAGCATAAACACCTCAGCTCAGCCCAAACGAGGAGCCAAGGCCCGTTACGGTATCGACGACGCTGGCCATTGCAGGGTTAGCCTGTAAACGAGCCTGCAGAGAAATCGCGGTAAGTGCCATTAGACGGGTAACGGAGTTGACACTTTCGACAACCTGGCGGCGAGTGGTCGCGTTCAGTTGAACACCAGAAACCGCACTTGCCGCGACACGACCGATTTCGGCGGTGGCTTTCAGGACGTACTGCGGCATTTTCTCCCGCGCGACTTCATTGGTCGGTACGCATGGCAGGCAATGAATCTGCGCCAGAAAACCATCAACCAGCGTTGAGTCTTCGGTGAGATCGGTCAGCAGCCAGATATCTGGCGCTGTGAGTTGGTGCGGTTGCTCCGGGTTGAGCTTATTACGCAGGGTTTGAACGTTCATGCCTGCGCGTTCTGCAAGCTTGGCCATGTTGTGGCGCAGCGCGAAGGCCCGGCAGGCCTCATTGAAATGGGGATGTTTTGATATGCGATAGTCAAACATAGTCAGTTGCTCCGTGAAGTCTCAAAATGGAACTAATTGATAGTCACGTTGCAATCTGAGAGTGCATCAACGGTTAAAGCAACGATGTTAATCATTACCTTTTCACGCTTCTTATCTTTGCGCAGGCGGTGACGAGGCAACCGACCATCTGCAAGCATATCGTTAATGGTGTCAACAGGTAGCCCAGTAAGCTCGCTATAGCGTTCAATTGTGACGTGCGGTGTGTTCAGAGTGATTGAAATATTAGGGGTCATGATGCAACATCTCCTATTGGCTTGTGGTGAGCCGTTTGTAATCGTGACAAGTCCCCAAATGGGAACAGAACTGATACTAGGATCGCATAAGAGATATGTCAACATCAAAGTACCCAAGTGAGATCAAAATAAATCCCAATCAGGGTGGCAAAGCTGCGATTGAACGATTGGTAGAGGCGTATGGTTTTACAACACGACAGGCATTAGCCGATCACCTAGATGTCTCAAAAAGCACTTTGGCTAACCGGTATATGCGGGACACGTTCCCTGCTGACTGGATAATCCAATGCGCCCTCGAAACTGGTGTATCTCTCAATTGGTTAACCACCGGGCAGGGTCTTAAGCAAAGCTCGAAAACAGCGACTACTGAAGAGTTGGCGCGGTTTTCTTTCACTGCTGGCAAAATGGTTGAAGATGGTTCTTGCGTTTTTGACGCCTCATTTCTTCCCACCAATCTTTCATCACCCATGGTTGTTCGCGATGGCCGTACCACATACATCTGTGATCAAAAATTCACGGAAGTGTTAGATGGGCACTGGTTGATCAATATTGATGGGACCTATTCCGTTAGACTGATTACAAGGCTGCCGAAAGGCATGATTAAAGTTTCTACTGCAGAAAATAGTTTTGAGTGTGCTTTTTCAGATATAGAAGTTATTGCATGTATAAGAAGCACAACAGTTTCACACTGATTCGGTAAAAGGATTTAGAAATGGATTTGTTTCTTGTTGTAGTTTTGCTGTTGGCCTTACTCGCCCCCATCCTTAGTGTCATTTTGATCAAGAAGAGCAAACAACATAAGACAGAGATCGAGGCACTTAATCATCAAAAGATAGCTCTTTCGAATGAATTAAGTGAAAGCCAAGAACATTTAGCGAACGCTATAAGAGAGCACTCAGAGCTGGAAGGAAGAGCTGCTCCTCTGTGGCAATATGGAGAACTGCATAGTGCCGTTCTGGATGCAGAAAAGACGATAAAAACAGCAGACTCGATTGCTAAAAGCACAGTGAATGAAGCACAACTTAAAGCATCCAACATCGTTTTTGAAGCAAATAACCAAGCCCGACTAACGATAAGTAATGCCAACAACGAAGCAGTTGTAATAACTAAAGATGCTCGCGATGCTCGTTTAAAAGCCAGGGAACGATTGGATAACGCCAATAGTAGGGCCGATGAGCTAATCTCCAATGCTAATGATAATGCAATGAAAATAGTCGCTGATGCAGAGATTAGAGCAAAAGAAATCGCCGGCTCTGCATATGAAGCAAAAGAATTTGCAGAAACCTACCAAGCTGTAGCCAAGTCAATGAAAAATAAAATTGAAGGGTACGGTGATGAATGGATTGTTCCAAACCGAAGCGTTCTGGATGAACTTGCAGAGAATTATGAATTTACTGATGCAGGCAGAGAGCTACAAAAAGCCAGAGAGTTAACAAAATCTCTAATCAAAACGAGCAAAGCGGCAAGTTGTGATTATGTCGAACCTAATAGACGTAATACTGCGATAAAATTTGTATTAGATGCGTTCAATGGCAAAGTTGATAGTACACTTTCTAAAATCAAACATAACAATTACGGTAAACTTTCCCAGGAAATTAAAGACGCATTTCAGCTTGTGAATTATAACGGTTCAGCTTTCAGGTCGGCTAAGATCACTGATATATACTTACAGGCCCGACTCAACGAACTGAAATGGGGCGTTGCAGTTAATGAAATTATGCTCGAAGAAAAAGAAGAACAAAGGCGCATCAAAGAGCAGTTGCGCGAAGAAGAAAAAGCACGTCGAGAATACGAAAGGGCAATAAAAGAAGCCGAGAAAGAAGAGAAAACAATTCAGCAGGCTATAGACAAGGCTACTAAAGAGCTGATGCTTGCAGGTGAAGAGCAACGACTCGCTCTTGAGCAGAAACTGGCTGAATTACAAATTAAATTCGAAGAGGCTGAGGCCAAAAACCAGCGTGCAATTTCGATGGCTCAACAAACACGCTCAGGTCATGTCTATGTAATTAGTAATATAGGTTCGTTCGGCGAAAATGTTTATAAAATTGGCATGACGCGACGCCTCGAACCTCTAGACCGTGTTCGTGAACTTGGTGATGCCAGTGTTCCATTCGCCTTTGATGTACATGCAATGATCTACAGTGATGATGCACCATCATTAGAGAATCACTTGCATAAAGTATTTAATGAAAAACAGGTTAACAAGGTTAATTCTCGGAAAGAATTCTTTAATGTCGGCATTAAAGATATTAAATCAACTGTAGCCAATATGAATATCGATGCACATTGGACGATGTTTGCAGATGCCAAAGAATATAGAGAGTCTCTCGCAATTGAGAATGAACGCTCAGCCGCGCAGGTTGCAAACGAAGAACTCGTTGTTGCCTGACATAGGTGATTTCACGTAATCATACATTGACCACTGTTTGTATATACAGTTAAATTTAGCCCTCAAACATGAGGGCTTTTTTATGGCAGTACGAAAACTCGACACAGGAAAATGGATTTGCGAATGCTACCCCGCTGGACGCAGTGGGCGTCGTGTGCGTAAGCAGTTCGCCACCAAAGGCGAAGCGCTGGCTTTTGAGCGTCACACGATGGATGAGGCAGAAGCTAAGCCTTGGCTGGGTGAATCGGTAGACCGTCGAACTCTGAAAGACGTTGTTGAACTCTGGTTCAAACTGCATGGCAAATCCCTTACCGCTGGCGAGCATGTTTACGACAAGCTGGTCCTGATGGTAGCTGCACTCGGAAACCCTCTTGCTACTGATCTCAGCTCGAAATTGTTCGCGCATTATCGTGACAAACGCCTGACGGGTGAAATCTATTTCAGTGAGAAGTGGAAGAAAGGTGCCAGCCCGGTAACTATTAACCTTGAGCAAAGCTATCTCAGCGGAGTTTTTAGCGAACTGGCCCGTCTCGGCGAATGGACAGCACCGAACCCGCTAGAGAACATGCGCAAGTTCACCATTGCCGAAAAAGAAATGGCTTGGCTAACGCATGAACAAATCACAGAGCTTCTATACGATTGTCAACGCCAAAGCGCCCTACTCGCTCTTGTCGTTAAGATTTGCCTGAGTACTGGCTCACGCTGGCGCGAAGCGGTGAACCTCACACGCTCTCAAGTCACAAAGTACCGAATCACATTTGTCAGAACCAAAGGCAAGAAGAACCGCAGTATTCCAATCAGCAAAGAACTGTACGAAGAAATCATTGCCCTGGACGGCTTCAAGTTTTTTACGGATTGCTACTTCCAGTTTTTGTCTGTGATGGACAAAACCTCCATCGTGCTTCCACGAGGCCAGCTCACTCATGTTCTGCGCCACACATTCGCAGCACATTTCATGATGGCCGGAGGAAACATTCTCGCGCTACAGAAAATTCTGGGGCATCACGACATCAAAATGACTATGCGTTATGCTCACCTAGCACCCGACCATCTTGAAACAGCCCTTCGATTCAATCCCTTGGCAACGCTCACAAATTAGAAAATTTAATCACATACTCCGATTCTTTGGTTTATACCTTACATGCTTACAAATAAGAATATTCTCAAGAAAGGTGTTAAATATGTGGCCAAGAAATCAATATACAGGACCTGGTGGTGGGCGATATACCGGACCGGGCGGGGGCCTTTACACAGGTCCAGGTGGAGGTGCCTATACCGGACCCAACGGTGGAATGTATACCGGCCCTAATGGTGGAATGTATACCGGTCCTGGTGGTGGTCTTTACACTGGTCCAGGTGGGGGGATGTACACTGGTCCGGGAGGTGGCTTGTACACAGGTCCTGGCGGCGGACTTTATACGGGTCCTGGAGGAGGTCTTTATACTGGTCCTGGAGGTGGTATGTACACAGGACCAGGAAAAGCATATACAAGTAATATTCCACCATGGGAGGTATTTGTAAGAATTTTAAGGGAACGTGGTCATGATTCGATTGCAGACACGATTGAACGTTTCCTATAGCTAATATAAAGCTCATCCTACATTCCGATTCTACTAGCTTTACATTTTTCAATAATGCGTAAGTTATGAGCATCGATCTTAATAAAAGCTTAGCGGTCGGAAGTCATAATAATACTAGTTTTTTGGCGACAAAGTGGCGGCAGAGGTTGGCATTTCCCCGTAATCGCCACTCCTTACCACTAACCTAACTCATTGATTATCTTGCAAGTCATTGTTTTCACTAACCCATTTACATAAATGGGTTTTTTGTTGCCTGCCGTTCAGGCAAAAATCCAGCCTGCCCGTTCCCACCCTTCCCCCATTTAAGTGTTACGCTTAATACCTCAAACCCAACCCCAGGGAGCACCATGCTCGCGCTATACAACACATTGATCGTGCTTTTAACCGTTGCCGCGATGGAGTTAGTCGCCGCCGTTGCGCATAAGTACATCATGCACGGCTGGGGATGGGGATGGCATGAGTCGCACCACGAGCCGCGCACCCGCTGGTTCGAGGTGAACGACCTGTACGCGGTGGTGTTCGCCGTGCTGGCGATAGTGTTGATTGCGCTGGGGACATGGGGCCTGTGGCCGCTGCAGTGGATCGGTGCCGGGATGACGCTGTACGGCGCGCTCTATTTTATGGTGCACGATGGGCTGGTACATCAGCGCTGGCCGTTTCGCTATATCCCGCGTCGGGGTTATCTCAAGCGCCTTTATCTGGCGCACCGTCTGCATCACGCGGTGCGGGGCAAAGAGGACTGCGTCTCCTTTGGTTTTCTGTATGCGCCGCCGATAGAGAAATTGCAGGCCACGTTACGCCAGCGCAAGGCTAGCGCGGTCGCTTCCAGAGCTCAGGCGGACGCGGAGCCTGTGTCGCAAAACGAGAAGTAAGCGCCAGCCCGGCCCCTTTCAGCAGTAATCCCGATTTCTCAACACCGCTGGTTCCCTGCCGTTTATCCCAGGCGCGAGGGCCTGCCGCGCTTACCTTCACGCCAATCTCACGATACACCCCGTGCGCTGAGGCAATCGCCCATGCGGATCGCAGCGGCAACCCGGCCAGGCCTTGCCGGGCAGAGGCATAGTAAGGCTCGGCTTCTGCCACCAGCCGCCGGGCAATTCCCGCAAGGGGCTCGCGCATCTGGGGTTCAGCAATCGCCTTGGGGTGGATGTTCGCCTCTGCCAGCCATTGGCCTGGCAGATAACAGCGGCCAACCCGGGCATCTTCGACGATATCGCGGGCGATGTTGGTCAGCTGAAACGCCAGGCCCAAATCACAGGCCCTGTCGAGCACGGCGTCATCGCGCACCCCCATCACCCTGGCCATCATTAACCCCACCACCCCCGCCACGCGATAGCAGTATTGCAGTGTGTCCTCGAAGGTCTCGTATCGCGTCTCGCGCACGTCCATGGCAAAGCCATCAAGATGATCGTAAGCCAGCTGGAGCGGGATGTTATGGCCCAGCGCGACCTCCTGAAAGGCGGCAAAGGCAGGCTCGCGTATCTCGCCCCCTTCCCACGCGCGCAGGGTCTGGGTTTTGAGCATCTCCAGACGCAGCTCTGCCTGTGCGCTGTCCAGGGGACTGGCGTTAAACCCCAGTTCCTGGCCGTCGATAACGTCATCGCAGTGGCGGCACCAGGCGTAGAGCATCAGCACGCTGCGCCGGGTCGCGGGGTCAAAAAGCTTCGCCGCCGTGGCAAAGCTTTTCGAGCCCAGGGTTATGGTGTCGGTTGCGTGATCCATCAGGGTGGTGTTCATCGGGAAAGCGCCTCCAGCATTAATCCTGCCGTCGCTTTGGCCGAGCCGATCACCCCGGGAATACCGGCTCCCGGATGGGTTCCGGCCCCGACCAGATAAAGATTGGCGATCCGACTGTCGCGATTATGCGGTCGAAACCACGCGCTCTGGCGCAGGATCGGTTCGATGGAAAAGGCGGAACCGAGATGGGCGCCAAGCTGGTCGCGAAAATCAAAAGGCGTGAACATGCGCTGGGTTACGAGTTGGCTGCGCAATCCCGGCATGTAATGGGCCTCAAGATAAGCAAAAATCCGATCGCGCAGGCGCGGCCCCTCAGCGTCCCAGTCGAGATCCGCCGTGCCCAAATGGGGCACCGGCGCTAACACGTAATAGCTGCCGCAGCCCGGCGGCGCCAGGGAGGGATCGGTGACGCAGGGAGCGTGCAGGTAGAGCGAAAAATCGTCTGCCAGCGCATTTTTATGAAAGATATCGTCGATCAGTTCTTTATAGCGCGGCCCGAAACAGACCGTGTGGTGCGCAAGATTGTGCTGCGTGTTTAGGCCAAAATAGAGCACAAACAAGGAATTACTCATGCGTTTGCGCTTGAGCGACCCCGCCCGTGCCGAGCCCACCGGATGATGCCCCAGCAGCTTTTCATAGGTATGCACCACGTCGGCGTTAGACGCTACCGCCGCGGTCGGGATCGTCTGGCCATCTTTTAGCTCCACGGCGCAAATGCGTTCGCCCTCTGTCTCCAGCCGGATCACTTCAGCATTCAGCTGCAACTCGCCGCCCAGATCCTGATACAGCCTCACCAGCCCCTGCACCAGCGCCCCGGTACCGCCGCGAGCAAACCAGACGCCCCACTCACGCTCAAGGGCGTGGATCAAGGTATAAATGGACGAGGTGGCGAACGGGTTGCCCCCCACCAGCAGGGAGTGAAAAGAGAACGCCTGGCGCAGCTGTTCGTTCTCGATAAAGCGCGAGACCATACCGTAGACGCTGCGCCAGGCCTGCAGACGAGTGAGCTGCGGCCCGGCGCGGAGCATATCGCGAAAAGAGAGAAACGGCACCGTACCGAGCTTGAGATAGCCCTCTTTAAATACTTCCCGCGAGTAGGCGTGAAATTGACGATACCCCTCCACATCGCGCGGATTAAAACGGCTTATCTGCTCTTCCAGCCGCGTCTGAACATTGTCGTAATCAAACACCTCGCCCGTCTCCCAGCACAGGCGATAAAAAGGCGTCACCGGCAGCAGTTCGACATAATCCTTCATCTGTTTTCCGGCCAGGGTAAATAACTCTTCGATGGCACTGGGATCGGTGATCACCGTCGGCCCGGCGTCAAAGGTGAACCCGTTATCGTGATAAACGTAAGCGCGCCCGCCGGGCTTATCCCGCTGCTCCAGCAGGAGGGTGTTAATGCCCTGCGCCTGCAGCCGAATGGCCAGCGCTAATCCGCCAAAACCGGCGCCAATAATCACTGTTTTATTCATGGTGAAACGCTCGCATCCGGGGAGTGAGTTTCAGTATGGCGAGCATCGCTTCGCCGACGGGAACCGGGGGTTTACCTGCCAGAATCCGCGCTTTATCCGCCAGGGTCAGCTGCCCGGCATAAAAGCGGGCAATCAGCCCTTCGTTAAGAGAATAAAAACGCTGCATCACCCGCCAGCGTTTATCGGCATCCCCCGCCAGAAACAGCATGCGGTTCAGGGTGCGGAAAAAACGCTGCGCGTGCCACTGGCGCAGGGCATACAGATGGATAACGGCAAAGATCGCGGCCGCGTTGATCTCCGCGCTTGCGGCAATGACATCTGCCAGCGCCACCGCGTGCGGCAGGGAATAGCCGGTTGTGGCGTGAAACAGCCCAGCGCGCAGGCCGCTGCACGGCTGTTTATCCCGCGCCTGCCAGTAAGCCGGGAAATCACCCGCCAGCATAATCGGCAGTTGGCCCTGCTCTTCGCGGATCAGATTATCCAGGACCCATCCCTGCTGGCGGGCGTAGTCAGCAATATTGTGCCGCGCGGCATCGAGATCCAGCCGGGCGGCGTCAATATAGTGAGTATCTTCGATCAGCAGTTCAGTGGCAGAAAGCGGAAGGGTATAGACAAAACGGTACCCGCCCTGCTGATCGACCGTGGCATCCATCAGGATGGGCCGCGTCAGGCCGTGGGGCTGCCGAAGATGCCACTGTTGGCCGAGAAATGACTGGCTGGCGGTGTTGAGATGTTTGTCCGGCGTATAGCCCTGGCCATCGATTACCGCCCGGGCCCGAAGAGTTGTGCCGTCGGCAAGCGTGACCGTTTCCGGGGTGAGCGCGGTAATGACGGCATGGGTTTGCAGGCTATCCCCGAATGCGTCGGTCAGCACGGCGGCAAACTGCGCGGAAGTGATGCTGAGATAGTCCCCGGCCAGGGATCGGTTAAATGCGGGAAAGCGGACGTCGTACCCCTGCCAGCGATGGGCGATCAGCGGCGCAAGCCACCGGTGCTGCTCTGAAGTAATATCGTCCTGATGAAACGACCAGGTGTGATTCCCGCCAGGCCTGCTGTCGGCCTCAAGAATCAGCACGCGCAGTTCCGGGCGCTGTTGTCGTAACCGTAACGCGATCAGCCCGTTCGCCAGCCCGCCGCCCGCGAATATAATATCCCACGTTGGCACCATCAGGATTGTGCCACCAGCGGGGCCTGACGCAGCTGCGCCAGGTTGGCGCTCCCGGTGCAGAAACAGGCCACGCGCAGCTGGGCAATGATCACCTGGAAATGGTCAATCACCGCTTCACTGGACGTTAACGCGCTTTGCAGCACTCCTGCCGCCTGCCCCACCACGCTGGCGCCTAAGCGGATCGCTTTGGCCACCTCTATGCCGTTGGCGATCCCGCCCGAGGCCACCAGCGGCATGTCGGGCAGCGCCTGATGCAGATCCTGTAACGCCGTCGCGGTCGGTATCCCCCAGTCGGCAAAGGCCATCGCCACCGCCCGGTCATGCGCAGTGACGGCGCGCTCCCCCTCCACCCTGGCCCAACTGGTGCCGCCAGCACCGGCGACATCCAGCATCGCCACGCCCGCCGCCGCCAGCTGACGGGCAACCGTTACCGAAAGCCCGCTACCCACCTCTTTTACCACCACCGGCACAGGCAGCGCCTCGACGGTGCGCTGAATGGCGTCGATCACCCCGCACCAGTTGCGATCGCCCCCGTGCTGGAGCGCCTCCTGCAGCGGGTTGAGGTGGATAATCAGCGCATCGGCCGCAAGAGTCTCTACGGCACGTCTGGCATAGTCGATGCCCTGTCGACCGGCGATTTGCGCCGCGCCGAGGTTGGCCATCAGCACCACGTCCGGGGCAAAGGCGCGCAGCTCGCGCGTCAGACCATAATTGGCCTCACTCTCCAGCGCCACCCGCTGGGAGCCCACCCCCATCGCCAGCCCCAGCGCCTGAGCGGCAAGGGCAAGATGCTGATTGATCTGGCTTGCCCGGCGGGTGCCGCCGGTCATTGAGCTTATCAGCAGCGGTGCGTTCAGGGTTCGGCCAAACAGCGAGGTCGAGAGATCAATATCATCAAGATGCAGTTCGGGCAGTGCACAGTGCCCAAAGCGCCATTTTTCAAAACCGTTAGTACACTTTTTTGCGCCGGGCGCGCTGTTCAGGACGATATCAAGATGATCGCTTTTACGTTGCGACAGGCTGCTCATTGGCACTCCGACGGGGATAACGACAAACTGTGGCTGATCAGCATCAGCTGTTTTTCAAACCAGGCGTGAACATAGTGCCGGGCGGTATTTCCCGGCTGACAGGCGGTGGCAATATGCTGATCGGCGCTGCGCACATGCTCGCGCAGTCTCAGGAATACGGTTTCTGCCCCGAGCACCGCCACCAGCGTCGATTTATCTTTATCCTGATGGGGATCTTTGCCGGTGGATGTTGAACCGTCCGTCAGGTCATCAATCAGCTGGAAGGCCTGACCAAGATCGCGGGCGAAAAAGTGCAGACGTTCGCTGACCTGGGGCGAAGCCTCGGCCGCAATGGCCGCCAGCTGGAGAGTCGCGTTGAACAGGCTGCTGGTTTTTAACTCATTGGTCAGCAGGATCTCATCGGTATTCAGGCTCTGCCGGGCACCATTCAGATCGCGAAATTGTCCCTGCACCAGCCCCATGTGCCCCACCGAAGCCGAGAGCTCAGCAATGGCCCGCGCTTTTGCCTCAGGCGTCAGCGAAGGCGCGCGGGAGATGACGCAAAAAGCGTGACTCAGCAGCGCCACCGCCGCCAGTATCGCGACGTGTTCGCCATACTGACAGTGCACCGTCGGGCGTCCGCGCCGGAGCATGGCATTGTCCATGCACGGCATGTCATCCAGAATCAGGGAGGCCACATGCACCATCTCAATGGCGCAGGCCAGATCCAGTACGCCCGTCTGCTCGGTTTTATAGCCCATATCCGTTGCCGCCAGCAGCAGCAATAAAGGGCGCATTCGCTTGCCGGCGACCAGCGTAGCTTCACGCATGGCCGCGTAGACCTGGCCCTCTTGCTCGCCCTCGGGCAACAGCTGTTCAAGACGGCGTTCAAACGCAGACAGCAGCATTTTGACATCATCTTCATGACTAAGGGTCATAGGGACTTCCCCGGTGTTAGGGTAGCGACTTCCGCAGATAGAGGTAAAAACGCTTGCCGCAGGGTGATGTTAAAAAGCGTAGCGTATCCCTCTGCGTTTTGTTGCCGGGCAGGAGAAGAGAAACTAACTGGGGAATTTAAGTGAATTAAAAACAGTGAGATACGATTTACCCTATGGGATAAATTGCACAGGAATTTACATTTGTAGAGATTTTACGACGCACTGCCGTTCCGGCGACGGCATGGCCCCGGCGCCGCAAAATGCATTTAACGCTTTACTCCCCCGCAATCCTCCCCACCATCGCCCTTAACTCTTCACGCGTGAGCGGCTGTCGGTCGGTGACAAAATGCAGCGTCATCCCCTCGATAAAGGCATCCAGTGCGCGGGCGGTGACCGGGTCGAACCACTGCTCCAGCGTGGTCTGGCTGGTTTTCATCCAGTCCTGCATCACGGCTTTTAATGACGCGCTGCGGTTCATAAATGCGTAAAGCTGATACATCAACTCCATGCTGCGCGGGGTGGTGACTTCGGAGCTGTAAATCAGGGTCGTGATGGAATCGCAGGCCATTTCCGGGCCGCTGACGCCTGCAAAGAACTCGCGATACTGAACCGACATCTGCTGGGTAAACCAGGTGAACGCTTCTTCGAGCAGCGCATCCATCCCGGCAAAATAGTAAGTCATTGACCCCAGCGGCACCCCGGCGCAGCTGGCGATTTTGCGATGGGTTACGGCGTTCAGGCCGTGTTCGGCGATGGTATCCAGCGTGGCCTGCAGGATCCTTTCCCGCCGCAACGGATCGTTCGGTCTTCTGTTCATTTTTACCTCAGCGCATTTATGTACAAATGTACACAATCTTGCTAGTGTTGTCGTCAGTGTTTTCCTTCTGGTGTTGCAATCATGACCGTCATCTCATCGCGCAAAATTTTGCAGCGGCGCCTGTGGGCGCTGTTTATGTTCTTTTTTATCCC
Organism: Silvania hatchlandensis; assembly: GCF_025564065.1. Taxonomy (GTDB): domain Bacteria; phylum Pseudomonadota; class Gammaproteobacteria; order Enterobacterales; family Enterobacteriaceae; genus Enterobacter; species Enterobacter hatchlandensis. The sequence goes on from NZ_JAMGZK010000045.1 coordinate 158,895, forward strand.
CGGTCTGTTAATGGCCTCCTGGGCCACGCGTACTCCCGCTATCCGCGATATTTTGTCGGTCTCGACGGCGGAAATGGGTATCGTGTTATTTGGCCTGTCGATCGGCTCGATGAGCGGCATCCTCTGTTCGGCCTGGCTGGTTAAGCGTTTCGGCACCCGGAAAGTGATTCGCACCACCATGTGCTGCGCGGTTGTGGGTATGATTATTCTCAGCGCAGCGCTGTGGCTGGCCTCACCGCTGATTTTCGCCCTCGGGCTGACGGTGTTTGGCGGCAGTTTTGGGGCCGCAGAAGTGGCGATCAACGTCGAAGGCGCCACCATCGAGCGCGAGATGAACAAAACCGTGCTGCCGATGATGCACGGCTTTTACAGCCTCGGTACGCTGGCGGGCGCGGGCGTCGGGATGGCGCTGACCGCCTCGGGCATCGCCGCCAATATCCATATTTTGCTGGCCGCGCTGGTCTGTATTGCCCCCATCCTGCTGGGTATCGTCTATATCCCGGACGGCACCGGCAAGAACCCGGTGGATGAGGCCAAAGGGGGTGAGAAAGGATTACCGTTTTATCGCGATATGCAGCTGATGCTGATTGGCGTAGTGGTGCTGGCGATGGCCTTTGCCGAAGGCTCCGCCAACGACTGGCTGCCGCTGCTGATGGTGGACGGTCACGGCTTTAGCCCGACCTCCGGCTCGCTGATTTACGCCGGGTTTACGCTCGGCATGACCGTCGGGCGCTTTACCGGCGGCTGGTTTATCGACCGCTACAGCCGGGTCGCGGTGGTACGCGCCAGCGCCCTGATGGGCGGGCTGGGCATTGCGTTAATCATCTTTGTCGATGTCGACTGGGTGGCGGGCGTCTCGGTTATTCTGTGGGGGCTTGGCGCCTCGCTCGGCTTCCCGCTGACCATCTCCGCCGCCAGCGATACTGGCCCGGATGCACCAACCCGCGTCAGCGTAGTGGCCACCACCGGCTACCTCGCCTTCCTGGTTGGCCCACCGCTGCTGGGCTTCCTCGGCGAACATTACGGGCTGCGCAGCGCCATGCTGGTGGTGTTGGGATTAGTGATGATTGCCGCCCTGGTGGCCAGGGCGGTTGCCAAACCGGATTCGCAGGTTAAATCTGCCATGGAGAATGGATATGAGCGTTAAACTGATTGCAGTTGATATGGATGGCACCTTCCTGAACGATGCGAAAGAGTACAATCGCGCGCGTTTTCTGCGCCAGTATGCGCAGATGAAGGAACAGGGCATACGGTTCGTGGTCGCCAGCGGCAACCAGTATTACCAGCTGATCTCCTTCTTCCCGGAGATCGCCCATGAGATCGCCTTTGTCGCCGAAAACGGCGGCTGGGTGGTCAACGCCGGGGAAGATGTCTTCAACGGCGAGCTGACCCAGGCCCAGTTCGACACCGTGTCGGCCTTCCTCTGTGCAATACCCGAAGTGGAAGTGATCGCCTGCGGCAAAGGCAGCGCCTATACCCTGAAAGCCTACGGCGAAGTGTTCCACGATCTCGCGGCGAAGTATTACCATCGTCTGGAAAAGGTGGATAACTTTGAGCACTTCAACGACATCTTCTTTAAATTTGGACTGAACGTACCGGACGACGAGATCCCGCGCATTCAGGCAATGATCCACGAGAAGCTGAGCGATATTATGGTGCCGGTGGCCACCGGGTACGGCAGTATCGACCTGATTCTACCGGGCGTTCACAAAGCCAATGGCCTGAGCCTGCTGCAAAAGCTGTGGGGAATTGAAGACAGTGAAGTGGTCGCCTTTGGCGACAGCGGGAACGACATTGAGATGCTGGGTCAGGCCGGGTTTGGCTTTGCAATGGCAAATGCCAGAGATAGCATCAAAGCCGTGGCCCGCTTTGAAGCGCCGCACAACAACGACGAAGGGGTGCTGGCGGTGATCGATAAAGTACTGAACCAGGAAGCCCCGTTCCATTAAGCGTCTGGCAGGCCGGGCAGAAACCCGGCCTGCTGCATTAGTCCGGCTGCAGCGCGCTGCCGACCTGCTTGTCTTTCAGGAACACCACCATCAGCGCCAGCCACAGGATGCCGTTTACCAGGTTAAACAGGCTGAACAGCCCGTTCCCACCGCTACTGAACGCATGCTTGCTCACTTCGATTCCGACGGTGAAAATGAGCATCTGTAACATCCCCATCGCCGCCGACACCGTGCCTTTACTCATATCGCTGGCAAACAGCGTCAGGCGCACCAGCCCGGCATTCGCCAGCCCAATCCCGAACGCATAGATACTGAGCCCGGCGGTCATCCACAGATAAGCGTGGGACGACACTACCGTTGCCACTGCAGCCACCACCAGTCCGATTATAATCGGCCAGCCGCCCATGATGATTAACGAGCGCACGGTCCGGCGGGAGGTCAGGCGAGCCAGCACCACGTTGCCGATAATCAGTGCACCAAAGATTGGCACCTGCAGCAGGCCGTATTCGTAGCTGCTGAGCTTCTCGCCGCTGATGATGATCACCGGCGACTGGGCAATCCACGCCAGTAACGGCAGGCAGACAAAGCCGATAGCCAGCGCGCCCGCCACAAAGCGCACGTTTTTCAGCACTGCTTTATAGTCGCGCCCCAGCTCCTGCATCGACAGTTTTTCGCCAATACGGGTGGCCGTTTCAGGCATCGCACGGTACAGGCCATAAAACGAGATGGCTGCCAGCGCTGCGAACAGTACAAACATCCCCTCCCACGGCGCGACGTGAACCCACGCCGCCCCCACCAGCGGGCCCAGCAGAGGCGCAATCAGCGCCACGTTGGCCATCAGGGCGGTGATTTTGATGCACACCGCCTCTTCGAAGGATTCCTGGATTGCGGCGTAGCCGACGGCGCCGATAAAGCACAGGCTGACGCCCTGCAGGAATCGCAGCACCATAAACTGCTCAATCGACTGCGCCAACAGGGTCGCCAGGCAGGTGACGATAAACCACACCACCCCGGTCAGCATCACCGGACGACGGCCAATACGATCCGACAGCGGCCCGAGCAGCCACTGTAAAAACATGCCCCCCGCCAGATAGGCGGTCATTGAGGTCGGTACCCACTCGATCCCGGCGTTGTACTGCGCCACTACCGCCAGCATGCCGGGTTGGATCATATCGTTGCCGATATAGGTAGAGAATTCGTAAAGCACCAGACACAGGGGGAACAGCAACGCCTGGCGCCCGAGACGAGTGCCGGCAGAAGAACGGTTTTGCATGGAGTCTCAATATCCGATAAAAAATCGCGCAGAGTGTAATGAAATGGCCGCGCCAGCGATAGCAGATTCACAAAGGTAAACATAAATAACGCACAAATCGCCGTCGTTTAAGGTTTCCTTAAGTTGGCATCCGTATGCTTACGCTTTTCCAGTCATTGACCCTAATTATGACACAAATTTCTCCCGCTTCAGAATTGTCTAAGTTAAAGACAATTAAGACAAAATTGCTTTACCCTTTGCCGCTGCGTTTTTATGGTGGTCAGCTATTGACGCTGGTGCTGCTGGCGGCCGTTTTTAGCTGGTTGTCGCGGGATGAAGGCCTCGACAGGTTGATGACCGGGTACTGGTTTGACGCCGCGAGCCAGCACTTTCCGCTCAAGGATAATGCCCTGCTGGATCTGATAAATCATCGCCTGGCGAAATACCTGATCATTGCCCTGGCGGCCTGCACGCTGCTGTACGGGGCGTACAGGCGCAATGCCCGGCTGGTCACCGCCGCCTTACTGATGGGGCTCGGGGCGCTGGTTGTCGGCGCGCTGAAGGCCGTTAGCCACCACAGCTGCCCGTGGGATTTGCTGGAGTACGGCGGCGACGCGGTGTCGTATCCCCTGTTTGGCGCAGTACCTGCTGACAGCGGCCCGGGTCGCTGTTTCCCCGGCGGTCATTCCTCCAGCGGTTTTATGGTGATGGGGCTGTTTTTCGCCTTCTGGCGCGAGCGTCCACGGCTGGCCTGGAGCATGGTGGCGGTCGGTGTCGTCCTCGGGCTGGTGATGGGCTACGGCCAGGTGATGCGCGGGGCGCATTTTTTCTCCCATAACCTGTGGGCAGGTTGGTGGGTTTGGTTTTCTCAGGTGGTGGCTTACGGCCTGATCTCCACCTGGTTTGCAAAAAAGTGACGAGGCTATGTTAGAAAATCTCAACTACGGACTGTTTACTCTGATTAACGCCACCCCGGCGTCGCCCGAATGGGGTATCAGACTGGCGATTTTCATTGCCAAAGATCTGATCTCCATCGTGCCCGCGCTGGTGGTGATCCTCTGGCTGTGGGGGCCGCGCAAGCAGGTTGCCGCCCAGCGCCAGCTGGTGATTAAAATCGCGATGGCGTTGGTCATTAGCCTGCTGGCCTCCTGGCTGCTGGGCCACCTGTTCCCTCACGACCGACCGTTTGTCGATCGCGTGGGCTATAACTTCCTCCATCACGCCGCGGATGACTCCTTCCCGAGCGATCACGGCACCGCGATTTTCACCTTCGCGCTGGCGTTTTTGTTCTGGCATCGGGTCTGGTCAGGCATTCTGCTGATGATCGTGGCCTGCACAATCGCCTGGTCCCGGGTCTATCTTGGGGTCCACTGGCCGATGGATATGCTGGGGGGAATGCTGGTCGGCCTGTTGGGCTGTCTGAGCGCGCAGATCCTGTGGAATCTGTTCGGCAACGCCCTCTATCAGTGGCTGTCACAGCTGTATCGTATTTGCTTTGCCCTGCCGATCCGCAAAGGGTGGATACGTGACTAAGTAAGGTCCCGCAGGTTACACTTGAGCCCCCTGCGCAGCGGGGGTTCATACACTGCTCCGAGGATCTATGGAAACACGACGCGACGAACGCCTGGCGCAACTGATTAATGCGCTCAAGCGCAGCGATAAACTGCATCTGAAAGAAGCCGCCGCGCTGCTGGGCGTATCGGAAATGACCATTCGTCGCGACCTCAACAGCGAGAGCGGGCCCGTTGTGCTGCTTGGGGGATACATTGTCCTTGAGCCCCGCAGCGCCAGCCACTATCTGCTGAGCGATCAAAAGACACGGCTGGTGGAAGAGAAGCGCAAAGCAGCGCGCCTGGCCGCCGGGCTGGCACAACCCCATCAGACGCTGTTTTTTGACTGCGGCACCACCACGCCGTGGATCATCGAAGCCATTGATAACGACCTGCCGTTTACCGGGGTCTGTTACTCCCTGAACACCTTTCTCGCCCTGCAGGAAAAGCCCGGCTGCCGGGTGATCCTCTGTGGCGGTGAGTTCCATGCGAGCAACGCCATTTTCAAACCGCTTAACCTGCAGGACACGCTCAGCAACCTGTGTCCGGATATCGCCTTTTACTCGGCCGCGGGCGTACACGTCCGTCAGGGCGCGACCTGCTTTAATCTGGATGAACTGCCGGTAAAACAGTGGGCGATGAGCATGGCGCAGTATCATGTGCTGGTGGTCGATCACAGCAAGATCGGTAAGGTGCGCCCTGCACGGATGGGGGATCTGTCGCACTTTGACGCGATCGTCAGCGACTGCCGTCCGGATGACGAAATGGTGACGTACGCGAAAGCCCAGCAGATTAAGCTTATCTATTAGGTGAGGGTTATTGCCCGGTGGCGCTTCGCTTGCACGGGCCTACGGTTTTGTGCAGTGTGTAGCCGCCACCCGACAATGGCAGCGGCTTACTTTTTACCTACTTAAACCAACCCCCGAACCAGTCGTGGAATTTCATCAGCACGAAGTCCCACATCCGACCGAAGAATCCGCCCTCCTCGACCGCTTCCATCACGATCAGCGGACGCTGCTCGATGGATTTGCCGTTCAGCTGGAAGTCGATAGTGCCCACCACCTGGCCTTTTTTCAGCGGCGCAGTCAGCTGTTTTTCGGTCAGGGTGTAGCTGGCTTTAAGGTTTTTCAGCTGGCCGCGCGGAATGGTGACAGAGCCTGCTTCGCCCGCGCCGAGATTGACCTCGCTCTTATCGCCGAACCACACGCGCTGGCTGATAAAGGTAGCGTCAGGTTTGATCGGGGTGACAGTTTCGAAGAAGCGGAAGCCCCATGTCAGCAGTTTTTCAGATTCGTTAAAGCGAATTCTGTCGGTTTTGGTGCCGAGCACTACCGAGATCAAACGCATATCGCCCTGCGTCGCCGAGGCCACCAGGTTATACCCTGCCCCTGCAGTGGTGCCGGTTTTCATCCCGTCCACATTGACGTTGCTGCTCCACAGCAGTCGGTTACGGTTCTGCTGGCGGATCTTGTTGAAGGTAAACTCTTTCTCTTTATGGATGGCGTACTCTTCCGGCACATCATGGATCAACGCCCGGCCCAGCAGCGCCATATCGCGGGCGGTACTGAACTGGCCCGGCGCGTCCAGCCCGTGGACGGTTTTAAAGGTGGTGTTGGTCAGCCCTAATTTCTGCGCATAGCCATTCATCAAACCAATGAAAGAGTCCTGGCTACCGGCAACATAGTCAGCCAGCGCGATACAGGCATCGTTGCCCGACTGAATGATCACCCCTTTATTGAGGTCAGAAACCGCCACCTGATCGCCCGGTTTCAGGAACATCACCGATGAACCGCGCAGCGCCGGGTTGCCGGTCGCCCATGCGTCTTTACCGATCGTCACCATGTCCGTGAGCTTAATCTTGCCCGCCTTCAGCGACTGCCCTACCACGTAGCTGGTCATGATTTTCGTCAGGCTGGCCGGATCGAGTTTTTCATCCGCGTTGCCTTCCGCCAGCACTTTGCCGCTGGCGTAGTCCATCAATATCCAGGCGCGCGCATCAACGGGCGGGGCTTCTGGTGCCGCCTGTTCCGCTGCGTACAGCGAAGGTGCAAAAAGGACCAGCAGCGCAGAACCTGCCACCAGACCACGTAAAGAAGTTGTTTTTCGCATCATAAAGCCACCCGAATGTCCTTTCCAAAAATCACGCCACACCACCGTGTCGCAAGAAGCGATGAGTAATAACGTACTAATGAACTTAAAAAAACCTTAACCACGTAAAGTTTTTAAAGTTTATGCAATAACAACACAGGACGCTTTGACCAGGTCGATTTTTTTCTCATCTGTTGCGTAATTGTTAGGTTTATCCCACCATGGGAGCCACATGCGCTGATGCACATCCGGAATTCGTCTTTCACTTTAAGGGGTTATTATGATTACTTTGTGGGGCAGGAATAATTCAACCAACGTTAAAAAGGTACTCTGGACGCTGGAAGAGCTGGATTTACCGTACAAGCAGATTCTGGCGGGTTTACAGCACGGGGTGAACAAAGAGGCCGACTATCTGGCCATGAACCCGAACGGGCTGGTGCCCCTGCTGCGCGATGATGAAACCGACATTACGCTGTGGGAATCCAATACTATCGTGCGCTATCTCGCGGCGCAGTACGGTCAGGACCGCCTGTGGATCGATGCGCCCGCACAACGCGCCGAGGGTGAAAAGTGGATGGACTGGGCCAGCCAGACGCTCTCTCCTGCTCATCGGGGGATCCTGATGGGGCTGGTTCGCACCCCGGAAGCCGAACGTGATTACCCGGCTATTCATGCCGCAAAAGAGGCCTGTGAACCCCTGTTCGCACTGATGGACGCTACGCTGGCAACCCAGCCCTGGTTCTCAGGGGACAAATTTGGGGTCGGTGATATCGCCGTCGCGCCATTAGTCTGGAACCTGACCAACGTCAGCCTGGAGTGGACCGAGCGCCCGCACCTGGCACGCTGGCAGGCGTTGCTGACGGAACGCCCGGCCTACCGTCAGGTGGTGATGATCCCGGTCAGTTGAGTTAATTCCCGGACGGGCTGACTTTTAATAGCTGCCCGTCAGATTCATCGGTCAGCACGTATAAGTAGCCGTCAGGTCCGACCCGCACATCGCGGATCCGCTGATCCCGTTCGCCAAGAATGCGCCCCTCTTCCGTCACCGTATTGCCGCTGACATTCAGCACAATCACATCTTTCTCTTTCAGAGCGCCGATAAAGAGTTTGTTTTTCCACTGCGGGAACACATCACTGTTGTAGAAGGCCATCCCGCTGACCGCCGGAGATTTTTTCCAGACGAACAGCGGCGGCTCGGTTCCGACCGCCGCTTCTCCTTTCGCTTCGGGGATCGGCAATCCGCTATAATTGATGCCGTGCGTCGCCAGCGGCCAGCCGTAGTTTTTACCTCTTTCCGGGATGTTGATTTCGTCGCCGCCGCGCGGCCCGTGCTCATTGAGCCACAGGGTGTTGCTCCACGGGTTCATCGCCATCCCCTGCGGATTGCGAATGCCGTAAGCCCAGATTTCCGGCCGCGCCTGTTTGGTGTTTACAAAGGGATTGTCGTCAGGCACCGCCCCCTGCTCAGTCAGTCGCACCACTTTGCCCTGCAGCTTATCCAGATCCTGAGCGGTCGGGCGCTGATTATTTTCGCCGAGGCCAATAAACAGATAGCCTTTGCCGTCGAACACCAGCCTGCCACCAAAGTGGTTGCCGGTAGAGAGTTTTGGCTGCTGGCGGAAGACGGTCTTAAACGCCTCAAGCCGGGTGGTATCGTCGCTCAGACGACCGAAGCCAACCGCGGTGCCCGCTTTGCCGTCATCACCCGCTTCGGCATAGCTCAGCCAGACCCGGCGGGAGGTGGCGAAGTCCGGTGCCAGCGCCACGTCGAGCAATCCGCCCTGCCCGCTGTCCCAGACCTTCGGCACGCCGACAATGGGATCGGACAGCCCTTTCCCCGCCTGCCAGCGCTTCAGCTGGCCCCCTTTCAGGGTGATCAGCATGCCCTGATCCTGCGGCAGGAAGGCCAGCGCCCAGGGGTGATCGAGTTTATTTTGCAGAACCGAGACCTTCACCTCGGCAGGCGCGGCAAACAATGAGGCGGAGATAAGCAACAATGGCAGGGAAATAAGCGAGGTTCGACGCATAACGCACTCCTTTCAAGGTATGGCATAAGGTTAGCCATTCAGCGAAGGGGTGATATCACTTTTACAAAAGCTTAACCAGATGGGGGAGTTGCCTCCCCCAGGATCAGATCTGAATCAGCGGAGTATGTGATTTCAGATACTGGATGCAGAGAGTTAAATCATTCAGACAGTTTTCCAGCTTCTCTGCGTTGACGGCGATATATGTCGGGCAGTCATGACAGCCAGTCATCATACAAACACCTGCGGTGGTGAGCGATCCGGCGGCGCGATACAGGATAGCCTGCTCGTCAGCGTCGCAATGCGCTCTCAGGACTGGCGCTTTCTCACGCATATATGTACACAGTTCAAAGAAATTATCACGCAGATGGTCGCTTTCGCTGACTGACATGTACCCTTTCGCTTTCCTTAACTGCAGATACGCCGCGAGATCCAGGTGGGCGTTAATCATCTTGTTAAGAAGTTCGCGTTTCAGTCTGTCAACGGACATGCTATTTCCCCCCTTGTCAGCCTTTGAACAAGAGTAGAATATGTGTATTTTTTGTACAATTTAATGCTTCACATCAATAAACCGTAACTCATTAACATAATTTACAATGTTACAACCGCGATCAGATCGTGGCAGCGAGGGGGCTGGCTGTCATCAGCTTGTAAATTCATACTTTCTTTGCAACGCGCGGGCCTGCTGCATCGACTACTTTTACGGATGGCCACGATTGCGCACAGGCAGAGGTGAGTATGGCAACGTTTCCGGTATCAGAAAAAATCTGCTCGTTAACCAAAATTGACCTCAATCTGCTTACCCTGTTTTGTTTGATCTACAGCATGGGAAGTATCTCGAAAGTGGCTGATATGTTGAATATCTCGGCTTCGGCGGTCAGCCAGTCGCTGCGAAAACTGCGGGAACTTATGGGGGATAATTTGTTTGTGCGTAGCGGCAACAATCTCCTGCCTACCGTCTATGCAGATGAACTGTACGATAATATTCTGCCGATTATCGACAAACTGTCGACCCTGCAGCCACTCTCCTCTTTGGTCAAAAAGAAAAGGCTGACGCTCTATACCGAGGCGTTTATTTCGCCCTTAGTGGTGCCGGAACTTACCCAGAAGATTGTGGCGATTAATTCAGATATCAGCCTGCTACACCGCACGGCAGATCTGAATGAAGCGAAGATTACCGAGCTGTTGAATATGCGTCAGGCCGACGTGGTGTTTTCCACGTTTTCGGTCGAGAGCAGCAATATCGTGTGTCAGAAAATTTGTGATATGAAACTGGTGCTGATTGCTTCGCGGGATCATTCTGACTATCCGGATGTGATCACGGAAGCGATATTCAGAGAGGCCAATCTGGTGGGGTATAACACCAAAAATGAAAAGATTATTTATCATCGCAGCATTGTCGATAAAAAATTCCGCTCCAGTGAGCGATGCCTGCTGACAACCTCTTTTGCATCGATACTGATTATTGTATCCAAAACCAACTGCTTAGGCATTATTCCTGAGATGGTCTTTTCAACTTATGCAGAGATGTACCGCCTGAAAAGGCTCGATACGCCGTTCACTCTGCCACAGTTCAGTCTCTATTCTTCTTCCAGAAAAGAGATCGACAAAATCATCTCTGCTTTGCTGGTCGACTTTTCCGTTAATGTCTCTTACTGAATGCGAAGAGAACGACGAAAAATGCAATGACGTCACTGTATAGGATATTTTTCGTCGTCCTTGCTGGAGAAAGATGTTCAAAAAATCTTACCTTTTACCGGGTAAGCGGAACGAATACAGTAAAAAACCAATTGATAAATAAGACGTTAGTATTTTTTAACTTTATGCTTAGCAAACTCATCTTCGGCCGCAATTTTTAATTCAGCCATTATTTTGGGCTGAGTGAGTCCTGTTGCAACGGAAATACAGGACAGTTCCACGCCGTAAGCGTGCAGGGTTTTGGCCATTTCTAATTTAGATTGCAGATAGATATCTCTCATTACGTACCTCGTTATAGTTAGCGACGAGGTAAAAGATAAATTATCTGTTTGGCTGATCCAATAAGGGCCCCTTAAAGCCGGGATAAGTAAAACTAAGTAGTATATTTTCACTGTAATAGATTGATTTTACGATGTAAATATTTAAGACATTCATTGCTTACGCTTAAAGCGCACCGGTATGGCATACAATTTTGCCCTGTGAAGGGCTTCTCATCTCCCCCAATGCACAGATCGCTATAAATCTGTCGAGGAACTCTGTAAAATCCCGCCCTTATAACTCGATAAATGATGAATTTTTAACCTATGAGCAATGTAACACACCAGCCGAAAATCGGCTTCGTCTCGCTGGGCTGCCCGAACAAATAAAATCCATACAAAGGATATTTTTTAACCAACTCACAGCATCAGCCAATTAACATAACCCTTGTTCAAGGGTGCAAAAACTGAAAACATATTGAAAAAAAAGACTTTTTAAGTCATTATGCTGGCTTTAATTCAACACTTTATTGAGCCTTAGCCAGTAAAAAAGGTTCTTTGATTGAGGGGTTTTCCAATGAGTTCGCTTACTAAAGAAGGTTATGCTAAAGGTGGTTTCATCGATCTCCACAATCAAAACGTTGAGTACACTGGGCGAAAATTAGCTATCCACGCTTGGGATTCAGGCGAGGAACTCAACGAAACGACAATGTCCTCATTTCCAGAATACGCCAGTATGAAAGAGGCAGGTCGTTATTATGTACAGCAAGTTTTGATTCGCTCAAAGATTCTCGCTATCGACAAAAATAAAACGACGTTTACTGCTAAGGCTATCCAAATCGAAGATGGCACAGAACTTGCCGAAAAAACCATGAAGAAAATCGATTCATTCCGAAAATACATTTCTGATAATGTCTTCCATGAGCTGACCTACGGCGTGGCTCAGATGTATACATCAGGCGAAATTCGTCCAAAGAGCATTGAAGACTTACACGACATGATCGCTATTGGTGGTGAGTGAAAACTCTATTAGCCCCAACAGAATACCTTTAAACTATTTGTCAAAATTGCACAGATTTGCTTATAAACGTATTCATTTCAGTCAAAAGTATTCTTTACGAGCTGCATGAAATCTTTTTATGCGGCTAATAAAGGTACCTCAAACATCAGTATAAATTCTCCCTCAACCACTGTAAAACCTTAGCCTTATTATTTTATATTGAATCTTTATCTATGAAAGATACCCTTCTGAAGCCCAAAATTGGCTTCGTAAGCCCTGACTTCCAAAACATTAAGAAACAAACTTAGATTAAAAAAGAATAGAAGAATTAACTCATTGAAAATATGACAAAAAAAGCTATTAGATTCTTTCACGTTTAATCCATACTCAGAAATTATCCCTTCGGTGGATATGTATCCTTCCCATGAGAATCACTATCGCGTATCTGTCCGTTAGGCCGATGGATGACAAGTTCGCTTCCTTGATTCCGTGAAATTGTACGTCCAGCATCAATAGCTTCCTGCTGAGTACGATGTGTGGAGGTAACCTTACCATTTCCTGCACCTCTCACAGCCCACTGACCATTGTGAGGCACTACGTGCTGATTTTTACCCATAATGTCATCCGCTAAGTGAAGTACACCATATGGTGTCATTTCAAATTATAAGCACTATATGTAGCGTTGCGTTTGATGCGGATCACAATCTTTCACTCCAGCATCGATACCTTACATACACTCCTTGAGTACTAAAAATCAGCTTGTTATTTACTGACTTGTTTCATGAAAATACAAGCAACTACCGATAATAAACATCCCTAATAGTATGATTATTAAAGCTATTTCATAGTAAAACGTGCCCTCTAACCATCTGAAAGATAAGCTATAATCTTCACTTGAAGGCTTCAGCTTCAAGGTATATAAGATTAAGACTAATCTCATGATCACCGAGTAAAAAAGCAACTGCCCCACAACAGTTTGTTATATATCGAGAAAATTGGACATCACATGTACTTAAGGAGAGTAGTTTGAAAATTCTTTCGAACCATCGTGCTTCGCCTGAACAGCTACCTATAGTCAGCCGGAATACAGCAGGTATAGTCGTTATCAGAGGTGCCGCAGGTAGTGGCAAAACTACAAGTGCATTACTTCGGCTCACAGCAATAGTCAATGCATTAACATATCGAAGAAATCTTGACAATGACGTTACACCTATTAAAACATTAGTACTGTCATTTAATCGAACCTTGGCTGGATATATTGAGGGTTTAATTGATGATAGTATCCAGGCTAAAACTATACCTGTAGTAGTTGAAAATGACACATTTGCTAACTGGGCTCGAAGGCACCTCAACACACCTTTGATTAGAGATACAACTCGTGATTCTTATCTTCTAAACAAATGTTTAACACTTGGGCTTGATTTAAATTTCGTACTCGATGAAATAGACTATTTTCGAGGTAGATTCCGTCAAGACGAATTAGATAATTACCTAACAGTCGAGAGAACTGGTAGAGGATTGTCACCACAAGTTACAAGACAGACTCGTCAGCGTTTAATTGATACTGTTCGTTCTTATGTGCAATATCTTGAAGAGAATCAGTTAGACGATTGGCATACTCACTGTGAGAAAATGATCTCTAATGAATGCTTGGGTTATGACATAATTGTTGTTGATGAAACGCAAGATTTTTCAGCCAATCAAATTAGAGCTATATTAAATCACCTTAAGGATGATTATTACTTAACGTTTGTAATTGACACAATACAACGGTTATATCCACGAGGCTTTACATGGTTAGAAACTGGATTAGATATGCGGAACGCGGCCTATTTTAAATTAGGTGAGAATCATAGGAACACCGTGGAAATTGCTGCATTTGCTGCATCCATTACCCATGGATTAACAATCGATGATGACGGAAGCATCAGCGACTTTACAAGAGCTACAAGGCATGGACCAAAACCAGTTGTGTGTAAAGGACTGTACTCACAACAAGTAAATTATGCCATTGATTATATTCAAAGAAATGTTAATCTTCAAAATGAATCTGTCGCATTTCTTAAACCGAAAGGAGGACAATGGTTTGACGAAATTCAAAAACAACTTACTCGTCATGGCCTGTCCTACGTAACCATAACTAAAAATAAGGTTTGGTCAAGAGGACCTGAAAACATTGCATTATCCACAATGAATTCAGCTAAAGGTCTTGAGTTTGATCATGTGATAATTTTAGGCCTAAGTGATGCAAATATGAAGCATCAACAAGATGAAAATGATGATAAATTACAGCAATTAAGAAGACTACTTGCAATGGCTATCAGTCGAGCCAGAGAATCTGTAGTTATCGGATACAAAGAATCAGAAAAATCAGATTTGGTTGACTATTTTACTCGTGGCACTTTCGATGAGGTGGATTTATAAATGAGTATCGAACAAGTTATGGTAGAGAAAGGGATATCAGAAGTCCTACATTTTACGACAGAAAGAGGTTTAACGGGTTGTGCAGGTACAGGTTTAGTTTTATCTCGCAAAGCATTAAATGAAGAACAATATCTTAGCTATATTGCATCGCCTGTATCAAGTGAGCGAAGAGAAGCACAGGCTACATTCAACAAAGATGAAGACTGGTTAGATTATATAAACCTATCCATAAGTGAAATAAACACAAGTTATTTTAACGCTGCTAAAAATTGGTTTAGAGGTGAAGATAGATGGTGGTGTATTATGGCTTTTGATTCCATCATCCTGACTCACCCAAAGATATATTTTACAACCACCAATAATATCTATACATCTGTAATAAGAACACCTGGCTGTGTAGGGCTTCAAGCTATGTTTGTTGAAACAATTACAAGATGGAGGGGAAAGACTGTAAGTAGAAATGGTAGACAACAAAGATTAACAACCTGTGAGCAAGCTGAAGTTCTGTATCCAAATCCTCTTGATATGAAATTCCTTAGAAGCGTTTACGTTCAAAACCCAGAGCAGGCTGCATCGATACATGGAACACTGAGGAGCTTTGGTTTTCTTTCTGTAAATGTTATTATTTGTCCAGAAAAATTTATAGGTGTGCCTAACACATTCTAAGAGGGAAAAATGAACTCACTCAGAAAACAAAAAGTCATAAATTCCGCACTATGGGCCGCCGCTGGTGATGCTATTGGCTGGATTTCTGAACTAACAGATGAAAGTGGCTTAAAGCGTAGGATTAACGATACCTACCTTCTAAAACCTGTGAGCTGGAACAGAAAAATTGGAGGATACTCAGGAGTAACAGTGAGCCTCCCAGCAGGAACATACTCAGATGATACACAATTAAGATTAGCTGTATCGAGATCTATCAGAAGTAATGGGGAGTTTGACACAGAGTCATTTGCAAAAATAGAACTTCCAGTCTGGTTATCTTATGCTTTAGGTGCTGGCAAAGCAACGAAATTAGCCGCTACAAACCTCATGCGTAAAGATACAAATTGGTTTTCTAATTTCTATAAAGTTAACGGAATTGATTACACAAACTCAGGTGGAAATGGAACCGCCATGAGAATACAACCTCATGTATGGAGTTGTAAAAACCTCTCAGAGAGAAAATATGTTGCATCTGTAATCAAAGATTCCTTAGTGACTCATGGGCATGTATTAGCAATGTGCGGTGCACTATTACACGCTGATACATTACAGTACGCATTAATAAATGGTAAACCTGCTGGCCCTACAGAAATCAATAGCTTTATTGATAACTTCACTTCTATACCTGAAGTTATTCATGAAATCTACGAGTTAAATAATTTCTGGCTCCCTAACTGGGAAATTATTTCCGGAAAAAAACTGCACGAAGAAATTGAGAGAGTTCGTATTGAATCAAAAGCATATCTCTCAAAATCTCTCAATGCAGCAAAAGAATATAGTGACCTTTCAGAGAAATACAAATCAGCAATTGATGCCCTTGAATGCAACAAAGAATCAAGAAAAGGAACGGCTACTAACACAGCGATTGCGAGTGCCTTACTTTGTCATTTTTATAAAAACTCAACCCCATACGAAGCAATTATTTCATGTGTCAATTTATTAGGCACTGATACAGATTCGATTGGGAGTATGGCAGGGGCTATATTGGGATGTTACAGCGACCTTCCGGAATGGGCTATTCAAGATAACAAATATATAATTAGCGAAGCCAGCAGATTAAATGATATAGCGGAAGGGATTCCAACCAAAAACTTTGACTATCCTAATATAAACAAATGGCAATCGCCACAAACACAGAGCGATACATTAGTTAAAAATAAGGATGGTATATACCATATCATTGGATTAGGAAAGGTAGCCTTATCAAATTCTGCTGGTTCGAAGAATAAAAACTATGAGTGGCAATGGATGCAACTCGAGTATGGTCAGACAATTTTAGTAAAAAGTAAAATAGGTGATATTAAGTTAGCTGATCCAACTCAACTTCGCGAGAATGAGTTACCTCTCAAAAATGAAATCACATCAGAACAAATGGCTATATCAAAAGAGTCTGAACGACAAAGAGAGGTAATTAAAGCCGTACCGTCTGCTACAAGTTCATATAAGTATGAACAAAACAGTTTTAATTATGATTATGCGGATTCTGATAAATTAGATCTCGATGATCTAACTACAAATTTAATCAAAAACGGTTTTAGTGAACGAGAAATAGGTCATTATCTTATAAAACTTGCAGATAAAAAAGGTCTTGATTCTTGTGTAGCATTTGCAGCTATCATTGGTAAGGCTTTCATCACAAGGAAGAAAAAACAATAATGCATTTAACGGGCCAAAGTTTAAAATTTTGTCCCGTTTTCTACAAAATCATGGCTAACTTCATATATAAGCTATCAAAATATCTTTCTCAAAAATGCACATACATCTCTGCTAATAAAACCCTTGGTTGATAACATTTCAAATTAGTACACTTTCTTTTACCTTTCTTATGGTTTCAAATAAGTATACCCCATGCAGACTTATAATTTGCCTTTCTGTAATGGTTCACTAAATCGATTTTACAACTTAAAAAGGACCGAATATAATGAACCATGTAAAATGAACTTCAGGAGGATACAATGCGTATTTGGGGCTATTTAAGGGCTTCAACCCAAGAACAAAATGCTTTACGAGGGAAAGTAGATCTTGATGAATTCGTAAGCACACATGGTATGAAAGTCTCAAAATACTTTATCGAGAATGTTTCTGGTGCAACATTGCAACGTCCGCAACTATTCCAATTACTTGATATTGCAGAATCGGGCGACATACTTCTATGTGAACAGGTTGACCGCCTGGCCAGGCTGACTAACAATGATTGGAAAAGTCTTCGCACCCTCATCGAGTCAAAAGGAATTAGAGTTGTATCGTTAGATCTTCCAACCAGCCACCAATTATTGAAAGGAAGTACTGATTCACTAACTTCTCGAATGTTCGAATCAATGAATACGATGATGTTAGATTTTCTGGCAGCATTCGCCCGTAAGGATTATGAAGATCGCAGACGTCGCCAAAAACAGGGAATTGAGAAAGCTAAAAGTGAAGGAAAGTACAAAGGCCGTCCTGTAGATGAAAATCTTAGAAAAAAGGTTAAGGAGCTGCTTTCAGATGGTAAAAGCTGGAATCGAATTCAGGAGTTATTAGGTTGTTCAAGAGCCACTATATCTAAAGTTTCAAAGCTACAAACAGATGAAATTAGAAATGAGCTATGATTCATAGGTATTTCAGTGAGACCGAACGCTTACTCCATAGAGTGATGCACATGTACTTTGATGAAAAAACGGATGATTATTTTATGTTCGGAGTTCTTCTTTGTGAATGGAGTGATGAAAGTACTGCAAGAATTATTAATAGCGGTTTCCCACCAGCCCTGACGCATCGATGGCAATAAAAAAGGTAGCATACGCTACCTTTTAACATCAACCACCAAGATTTGTACTATTCCTTAGTCGATAAAGATCTAATGTTTTATCGCGGATGATATTCATTTTGCTTTCAGCCGCAATCAAGCTCCAGATAGTACCTTCTTCTTTTTTATAAAATCCCTCAATTCCTTTGTTGTACAAATCTCGGTATCTAATCCATTGCCTTTGCGAGTCTCTTAAGGTAATACGCACATTTTCAGGCTGATCTTTCATTAGCAGTTTGTACTGATTCCCAAGCTCAGTATCCCAAGCAGTCGTAGCTTTTATATAGCAATTCTGTGAGTCAATAGTACTAACAGCATCCATCTTGCATTTTTGTAATGAACTATCAATATTTTGCTTTAGTTCCTCAGCAGAGGCCGATAGACAAAATAGCAAACTTGAACTTATAACCACCGCTTTGAAATACATAGTACCGAGCCTATTTTAATTATTAATTTGTACTGTAACACGTTGTTCTATCTCATTAAGATGAGCCACACCACATTTTTCTAATTGAGAACGTGCAAAATCGATGTCATTCTTGGTTCTTTTAATTTCGGGATCTGTCGTAGGACTTCGACCGCCAGCGAATGGGGATGTTCCACTTTGCCTTAAGGCATCAGAAGTTTCATTCCAGTACTCAATGGCTTGCTCAGATGCTTCATTAGCAGCTAAAAGCCGAGTGAATTCGTTTGAACACGATTTCTTTTGAACAGCAATAAAATCATCAACCCAAACGCCATGTTGCTTGTAGATATTTTCAGCTACTAAGTGCTTACCACTGCTTCTGTCAAGGCTGTTAATCTTACTTTCGATGTAGTCTTTGTTCTTTTTTTCTAAAGTAGCAACGGCAGCTTGTTCATCGGCTAATTTTATCGACTCATCTTGCTTAGCTTTAATATCAATCCACTTTTCTCTATCAAAGATCCCTGAACTCTTCGCTTTAGAGAATTGGTCTTCAACCGTAAAACCCAGATTCTTTCCTTGTACGTCCATCATGAACACATTAGCTTGCCCAGCTATTAGTAATAAAATGACAATGATAACAGGCAGAAGATAGTTATTGAAAAACTTTGGCAACTTCTGCGTTAATCCAGGATAGTTTTCTTGAATAGATGGAATGGCTATAACTGACCACCATAATGAAACGATCAAAACCATAGTCCACATTACTAAAGTAATTAATGCGAGTAATGCAGTAGAAAATGACATCCCTGGTTCACTGAATGTACTAAGATAATCATATACAATGAATGCCATGATTAACCCAAATCCCATGTAAACAAAAAACTGTATTTTTTTCATTATTACTTTTCCTTGTTATTTTAATACTCGCTTTATATTACCGTGAGAATCAACTTCTACTCTGACAAGTTTTCTACATGCCCCGCAAGAACCTACACCTGTACCACTGCTTTTAATTCCGGTGTTTACTGTCGTTGTACTTCCACAATGTGGGCAAGTCACCGTATATGTTGCATAAGCCACAATTTATTCCTCATTGTTGTAACGTTCAGGCCAGATTTCTTCTCGTTTTACTCCGATAAAATCGGCAATGATCTGCTCACCTTTAGGCCAATGCCTTTCAAGGGCGTTGTATAGCGTTCGTTCATGCAGGCCGTTATCTCTGGACAGCTTAGCCAACGTACTACCCTTTTTACGTATAGAAGCCAGTACGTCTGCTCTATGCCAGTTTTGAGTACTGGTATTTAATTCCTTTTTTTGAGATCCTTCTTGTTTATGATTCTTCATTATGATCACTCATTACTTAATCATGAACATGATTGATCATTAAAATGAACAAGTCAAATCGAATTAGGAACAGTATTCCTTAAGTTGAATGGCGATAGAATGATCGATAAAAAGCAGAGCATCAAAGAGTTCAGTGAACGCCTAAAGCAGGTCATAGCATCTCTTGAAACGACGGGTAGAGAGTTCGCGACACGTGCAGGTATTGGCTATAGTACCGTGCATAACTATCTTCATGCTGCATCAAGCCCCACTCTTGATAACCTGGTGCTGCTCGCTAAAGCAGGTAATGTATCTGTTGAGTGGCTTGCTACAGGTCAACAAACAAGTACTCTAAATGCTGACTCAGAGGTCGTATTTGTGCCTTTTATTGATCAGAGTAGTGAGGTACTAAAGTTGGACACTCAGCTACTTGTGACGAGGGAATCGCGTTCTCTTTCCGCGATCAGGGTCAACACTGACGTAATGCACCCCACTTTCTTACCAGGGGCTATACTGCTGATTGATAACACCGATACAAAATTGACTGATAACAAACTCGTTGTATTAAAGCAAAGAGGGAATTATTTATTTAAGAGAGTACAAGTACTCATGGAAGGGATCCGTTTGCTTAGTGACAACGACAATTATCCAGCAATCACAGTTGCTAATGATGAAATAGGAAACATTAATGTCGTTGGGACTGTAGTGTTGATAATTAACCATATAAAACAAGAAACACAAACGTCAAATAGCCACGGGGAAAAAAATACATAATAAAAAATGAGTTCTGTACATTTTCAGATAATACACACATATGATGTACCTAACTCACATGAGATATGTTATTATTGTAATCAATAAAAACAGCAGGCACACATTGTTAATTAAAACAAACCAAATTATTGTATTTTAAAATAACCGTACTTCCTCCTTATGTACCTTATGAAATACAGATTAATTATCGAGAAGATCTTAGTAACATGTACCTGTATCATTAAATTTTATTTTGAATCCATTCGATATCTGATTGCAATTAATTTTGATAATTAACAAGCATTATTCAACTGTCTCGCTTTTCAAGCGAACCAGGAATTTTCACTCGAATTAATCTCACTTCGCTCGCTTAATTCTCATTCAATTCATATTTCTTTTAATCATTTATTGAGTAGTTTAAACAACACTACTTGACGGGATTTCTTAGATACATTTCTATCCCCCGCAAGGGGGAAGAAAACCCAAAAGATACAATAATTCTGTAACTCTTGACGCTGATACTCATCAACATTTCATGTCGTAAATTTCGGACGGATCTTTATTGTACTAATCCAGAACGAGCGGAAGCGGGTTGCCCTGTTTCTTCCTATCACGGTTCTTATGCAACGGTCATGGTTATTCACCATTCATATTATAAAGACTACATGAACAATCTTTATAATTGTCTAAGTACTCAAATTCAGAACGGATCTATATTGTACATTTCCGTTGCCAAATTCTATTACGAGTAATAGACTCCCTTATACCATTTGGTAAGCGTTGGCCTATATGTCTATCGAGGAACCTACGGGATATTATCCGGTTCTTTATTGAGCCACATTGCCGTGTCCTGTATAATCTCCACGGGTTTCATTTGCTCATCGTTCTGTCTGGACAACTCATCTGCCATCTACATTTTCGATAGGATCAGGTTCTAATTTATTATACCAAGGGTAATGAAGCTAATGTCATTACCCCACGACTAAACGGGTATACCAGCAGGATTTTCAACTACACTTATAGTATAGGACATAACTTAATTTTGTTTCATTTTTCTTTATTACTCCCTATAAATATCTACCGATATTTATAGGGAGTAATAATAAACTTTCAATCAGTTTACTTCTAAATTATTTTAATATATTCACACATGTAAATGCACGCTAAGGAATCTGCCTTCACAACACAAAACAATATAATATAACTGCACGCTATTTTGGTTTCAAAAATCAAAGTGATTGTTTACTCAAATAAAAACAACCGCTGTTTTTATTTGAGTGTTTTTATTATCGGGTGAAAGATTTTATACCTAATAAAAATTCAAACATGAGTTTTATCTTGAACGATGATAGTTATTCATTCAACATCTTTTTAACACGATACACCTCAATAAATTCTTTACGCTTTAATCCACTATCCTTTATCAATGCCGCTATATTAGTAGGTAAAGTACCTTTAACTACAAGTGTATGGCGTTCACCTTTGTAGTTCACAACAACTCTTTCATTGCCACTGGTGTTAGGCCAGAACATCTTCCCATCTATCGCGGGGTATCCAACTACAGGCAAGATTTCATCCATTACATGCTTCAGTAATTTCAGAAACTTTCCTCGCAACGTATCTAACTGTTCAAATATCTTGTTCAGTACATCCGTGCCAAGAGCATTACGAATGTCCAGATCGCTTTCAGTATTTTTATCGATACTGGAAGTATAGTATTCAACATCAAATTTCCAGTTAGGTTTCCTGTTCTCACCAGCGAATACGAATACCACATCGTTACCAATCAGTTTAATCCTGACAGATATGCAGCCATCAACCTTGTCTATTGTTACTTCTTCAATGATTCTATCAATTACACTTCTAATTTTATTGCGTATCTCATTCGATGTATCAATCATCACATTCCATTGAATCATTTCCAAGAAATCGAACATCGCAATTTCGAAAGAACCTTTATTTTCGTAGATAGCTTTTCGTTGAACTAAACGATCAATATCTTTTATTAGTTTTTCTCTTTCTTGCTGTAACTCAATCCCTTTATTGATCATCTGTTCAAGCTGAAAACCCTTCTCAATCGCTAAAGTTATATTTGCAATGCTTTTATCTAATTCTATTAACTTATCGTTCAGTATTTCAATCTGCTTTGTAATAACTTCAGTATCAAAACCGGTTTTTCTGTCAGTATCCATATAACCGATAATTAGAGAAATGATAGTACAATGATCAATAAGCATTGCATTAACAGACCAACCAGTACAATTTTTTTGTAAGTGACGACCATTAGTACAGATGTATCGCGGCTTCCCTTTATTCATAAAAGAGTTCATTGTGCCGCCACATCTACCACATCTTAGAATGCCAATACCTGATAACAGTTTGATGTTCACCGTTCCAGTACTGTCTTTCGAATGATAAGCGTTCTTACTTCGGACTTCTTGTAACTTAATAAATTCAACTTCATCAGTACATAAAGATGGATAATAACCTTTTAATACATATATTGTTTCGGGTTCAGTACTTTTATCACTCCAAATATCTTGATTGGCTTGTTTCTTCTTACTCGGTTTTTTGTTCAGCACTATAGTACGCTCACCGATTAAAGCCCGGTTTTTACGCATACGGATTAGCATCTGGTAATCCCATTCACCACCACCAACAAAGCCTTTTGGGTACTTGTCGTCTAAGTATCTTTTGACTTTGTAAGCACCATGACCCGCCATGAAAAGATCGATAATCTCTCTTGCAATAGGCCAATACTGTTCGTGCTTCTTAACAGCTTCGTACTGCGAACCACTTTCATCTATCCACCAGGGATGTTTACCAACGCTTTTAATATTCACTGGTAAGCCATCTCTGAATCGCTTAACCAAAGCCTCTACATTACCTTTAGTACGGTTTGCCTTAGTCTTACTCTCTTCATGACTACGACTGAAAAGTAGTAATGAAACCATCAGTTCTGTCGCATTGTCATTTACGGACTGTAAGGTATAGATTCGCCTATCCATACCGGTTACGACTGTTAAACCTAAGTCCAGTAATCGTATGAAAAGCGTTTGGGCTTTGGTCGGTGATTGCCTGGTTATGCGGTCAAGGTTCTCGACATAAAGCCATGAATCACGGTCTATCACCCCACCCTCTACCGCCGAAATGAAGTCGGCTAATTTACCCTCATTTGCGTTCTTTCCACGGTATGCACTTACGCCTGGATCGATGATTTCTACCAGCTTTAAACCCTTCTCACGAGCAAAATCACGAGCACTGGACATTTGGCGGTCCAATGTCGTCGAGTTCCCCTGCTTCTCTGAGGACCATCTGACGTATGAATATAATTTGGTCATGTGTATAATCCGCCTTTTCCCGAGCAATGTATTGTACAAAAATATGGCAAAGATTGGATTTATATCATTGGGCTGTCCGAAAAACCTGGTGGATTCCGAACGTATCCTGACCGAACTTCGCACCGAAGGCTATGACGTCGTGCCAAGCTACGACAACGCCGACATGGTGATCGTTAACACCTGCGGCTTTATCGATAGCGCCGTGCAGGAGTCTCTGGAAGCCATCGGTGAAGCACTCACTGAAAACGGCAAGGTGATTGTCACCGGCTGTCTGGGTGCCAAAGTCGATCAAATCCGCGAAGTTCACCCGAAGGTGCTGGAGATTACCGGCCCGCACAGCTACGAGCAGGTGCTGGAACATGTGCATCACTATGTGCCAAAACCAAAGCACAACCCGTTCCTGAGCCTGGTGCCGGAACAGGGCGTGAAGCTGACTCCGCGTCACTACGCCTACCTGAAAATTTCTGAAGGCTGCAACCATCGCTGCACCTTCTGCATTATCCCGTCCATGCGTGGCGATCTGGTGAGCCGTCCGATTGGTGAAGTGCTGGCCGAAGCCA
Organism: Silvania hatchlandensis; assembly: GCF_025564065.1. Classification (GTDB taxonomy): domain Bacteria; phylum Pseudomonadota; class Gammaproteobacteria; order Enterobacterales; family Enterobacteriaceae; genus Enterobacter; species Enterobacter hatchlandensis. The sequence continues at coordinate 183,010 of NZ_JAMGZK010000045.1, forward strand.
AGCGCCTGGCCGATGCGGGCGTCAAAGAGCTGCTGGTGATCTCCCAGGACACCTCCGCCTACGGCGTGGACGTGAAGCACCGCTCCGGTTTCCACAACGGCGAGCCGGTGAAAACCAGCATGGTCGGCCTGTGCGAACAGCTCGCTAAGCTGGGCATCTGGACGCGTCTGCACTACGTCTATCCGTACCCGCACGTTGATGATGTGATTCCGCTGATGGCGGAAGGCAAAATCCTGCCATACCTGGATATCCCGCTGCAGCACGCCAGCCCGCGTATTCTGAAGCTGATGAAGCGTCCTGGCTCCGTTGACCGCCAGCTGGCGCGCATCAAACAGTGGCGTGAAATCTGCCCGGATCTGACCCTGCGCTCCACCTTTATCGTCGGCTTCCCGGGTGAAACCGAAGAAGATTTCCAGATGCTGCTCGACTTCCTGAAAGAGGCCCGTCTGGATCGCGTGGGCTGCTTCAAGTACAGCCCGGTGGAAGGCGCTACCGCCAACGAACTGGCCGATCAGGTGCCGGAAGAGGTGAAAGAAGAGCGCTGGAACCGCTTCATGCAGCTGCAACAGCAGATCTCTGCTGAACGTCTGCAGGAAAAAGTGGGTCGCGAAATTCTGGTGATCGTCGACGAAGTGGATGAAGAAGGCGCGATTGGCCGCAGTATGGCCGATGCCCCAGAAATCGACGGCGCGGTCTACCTGAACGGCGAAACCAAGGTGAAACCGGGCGATATCGTGCGCGTGAAAGTCGAAAACGCTGACGAATATGACCTGTGGGGTAGCCGGGTTTAATCCGCCCCTGCATAACGCCTGATGGCGCTGCGTTTATCAGGCCTGGGAATAAGGGGACTTTACGTCCCCTTTTTTATTTCTCTTAATACTCGAACTGCCGGTAGGAGCGGCGAATATCCAGGCTGTGGCCGGTGTAGTGCTCAAAATGGGCGGCAAGACGGTCCACCAGCAAGGTTGGGATGATGCATGGCGCCAGCAGCCAGCGGAACGCATCGTCAATCCCCGCCAGGGCGTACTCACGTGGATCAAACACCACCAGGTTATCGGTAATTTTCACCGCAAAACGCTCCACGCGATCGTCCAGCGCCCGGCATTTGCCCTCACCCTTCACCAGGAACAGCGGGACATCTTTCTCCAGCAGTTCGAGGGGGCCATGGAAGAACTCCGCTTTTTTGCGAGGCGCCTTCCGGGAATGTTTTTCCCGGCTTGTCGCCACTAACGCTTCGCAGTATCTTCCTGATGCGCCTGCAAAATCAGGCGCCGGGATTGGCCTCCGATAAAGTTACAGGATCCACTCACTTTATCGGAGGCTGCCACTATGGCTACTACCCCAACCCATGCTCAGGCATTATTTATCGTACCTTTCTCTCACAACACCGACTTCACCGAGCTGGCGAACCACTGTGAACGCTTTGCCCATACCCTGCTGGAAACCGACGACCCGACGGAAAAACTGGCGCTCTGCGCCCGCCTTTCAGCCTGTCTTGCGCTATTGCAGCCAATGCTTAACGAGCCGATTCCGCCACACCTGGTGGAGCATTTTACCCTGACCGATCTGCCGTCCCGTCTGCCCGCATTTGAACCGGAAAGCGATCTGCTCGGGCTGTACTGCCAGACCATTACGCAATTGCTGATCAGCAACGTATTACCGCGGGATATGGCCGAGGTGATGGAAGGGCTGCTGTATGAACTGGTGAACTTCTACGCCGATACTCTGAACGCACCGCGCTGGCTGCGTTGAATAACTGAGGAAGGTTAACGGGGGAATGTGGGCGTTGTTCCCCCTCACCCTCTCCCTGTACAGTCCGGGGACATGGTAGACAGATGTTCGGGGACAGGGTGAACACTTTTTAACATCCTTTACCCATGGTGATCGACTTTCTTTTCAGGTCGATCACCCCCACTTTTGTGCTGTACCACCATA